>JAHELW010000202.1 GCA_024643985.1 Myxococcales bacterium
GTGGCCGCGATCGTCGCGCTGCTCGCCGAGCATCAGCTTCGACGAACCGGCGCCGCGCCGCGGGTGCTGCTCCTCGCGCCGACCGGCAAGGCGGCAGCGCGGCTCGGCGAGGCCGTGATTCGCGCCAAGCGGACGATCGCGGCCCCGGAAGAGGTGCTCGGCTGCATTCCCGAGGTCGCGGCGACGGTTCACCGTGCGCTCGGAATGCGGCGGAGCGGCATGCGTTTTCGGCGGCACGCGGGGCTCCCCCTCGATGCGGACATCGTCGTGCTCGACGAGGCCTCGATGATCGACCTCGGGATGATGCGGCAGCTCCTCGACGCGACACCGGAGGATGCAACGCTCTTGATCGTCGGGGATCCGGACCAGCTCACCTCGGTCGAGGCGGGCTCCGTTCTTCGCGATCTCGTTCTTGCGAGCCGACAAACCTGGTGGCGCGACCGGGTGACCGAGCTCACCAAAGCCTGGAGATACGACGAAGGCCAGCCGCTCGGTCAGCTCGTTCGTGCCATTCGACGAAGCGACGCCTCCGAGGTCGATGCGCTGCTCTCGCGCGGCGCAACCACGGACCTCGCGTGGGCGCCCCTCGAGCGGCTTTCAACGGAGCTCGATCGCGCTGGGGAGCACTGGTCGGACACGCTGCGCGTCGCCGACCCAACGACTCACTTCGAGCTCCGAAGCCGGTACATCGTGCTCACGCCCTTTCGACGCGGTCCGATCGGGACGAGGCGACTCGGTCAGCTACTCCGGGATAGGCTCGAGGCCGGCGGGGACGAGCCGTCGGTTGCGCCGATCATCATCGAGCAAAACAGCCGGGAGCTCGGCGTGTTCAACGGGGACTTCGCGATGCTCACGTTGGGCGAGACGCCGACCGCGACCGTGCTCAGCGAAGCCGAGGGGCCCCGCAGCATCGTCGAGGCGCGTCTGCCGAGGTACTCGGACGCCTACGCGCTCACGGTGCACAAGTCGCAGGGCTCGGAGTTCGAAGAGGTCCTAATCGTCTTGCCCGAGGAAGATTCGCCCCTTCTGACTCGAGAGCTCCTCTACACTGCGGTGAGCCGAGCGAGGCAGCGCATCCGATTGGTCGGCCCGAAAGAGGTGGTGCTGGCGTCGCTTGCTCGGAGGGCAAGGCGCGATTCGGGCCTCGTCGACGCGATCGCCGCGCTAAAAGACAGCGGAGAAAACCATTGAATGAGTACGACTACATCGTGGTGGGCTCGGGCTCTGCGGGCGGCATCATCGCCAGCCGGCTGTCGGAGGACCCGGCCGTTCGCGTGCTTCTCCTCGAAGCGGGCGGGAGCGATCGAACCACGCTCGTTCGCAAGCCCGGCATGATCAGCTTGGTGCACCAGGTGAAGCAGCTGAAGAAGAACGTGGATTGGGGGTTCACCACGGTTCCGCAGCGCTACATGAACGGCCGGCGGCTCCCCTACACCCGGGGCAAGGTGATCGGGGGCTCGAGCTCGATCAACGGGATGATCTATCTCCGTGGGCACAGGGACAACTACGACAGTTGGGCGGCGGAGGGATGCGAGGGGTGGAGCTACGAGGAGGTGCTGCCCTACTTCAAGATGCTCGAAAGCCATGAAGACGGAGAGACCCGCTACCACGGCGGCGACGGGCCGATTCGGGTCACGCGACATCCCCCCGAACAAATCAGCCCGGTCTCCAACGCGTTTCTTCGCGCCGCATCCGAAGTGTGCAGCGTCCCGATCGGCGACGACTTCAACGCGGACAATCAAGAGTGCGCCGCGATGTTTCACATGTCGTCGGCCGACGGCGTGAGGAGCGGCGTGGGCGAGTGCTACATCCATCCGGCGCTCGAGCGCCCCGGTTTCCACGTCGAAATGCGAGCGCTGGTCCACCGCGTCCTGATCGAGAACGGTCGCGCCGTCGGCGTCGAGTACAGCCAGCCAAACGGCGTCCACAGGGCGAGAGCCACCCGGGAGGTCATCCTATCGGGCGGCACGATCGGATCGCCGCAGATCCTCATGCTTTCGGGGGTCGGGCCCGCGGATCGGCTGCGGGCCCACGGCATCGACGTGCAGGTCGACTTGCCGGGTGTGGGACAAAACCTCCACGACCATCTCTTCGTGCCGATCACGTTTCGCTCGCCGACGGCGCTGCACCGAGGCACCGCGCTCCACTTCTTCGGGGGCATGGTGCAGGAGTATCTCCTCGGCGGCAGGTGGTTCGGCCGGACGGTGTTCGAGGCGGGCGCATTCGTGAAGAGCCACGAGTCCGCGCCGATCCCCGACGTGCAGATCCACACGCTGCCGTGGGCGTATCCGACGCCCAACCAGGACGGGCCGGAAAGGCCCGACATGGACAAGGGACACTGCTTCACGGTGATGGCGACGCTGATTTACCCGAAGAGCCGCGGCGAGCTTCGATTGACCTCGGCCGAGCCGGACGCCGCACCCGACATCGATCCGGCTTTCTTGAGGGAACCGGAAGACGTGCAGTTCTTTCTTCGGGCGATCCGAAAGTGCCGACAGATCTGCGCGCATCCCGCGCTCGCCGAGCATGTCGGTGACGAGCTCACCCCCGGTGCGCAGCGCGTATCGGACGCGGAGCTCACCGAGGAGATCAAGCTGCGCGCCACGACGGTCTATCATCCGGTCGGGACGTGCAGGATGGGCGTCGACGACATGGCCGTCGTCGATCCGAGGCTGAAGGTGCGCGGTGTGGAAGGGCTTCGCGTGGCGGACGCGTCGATCATGCCTTCGGTTCCCGGAGGCAACACCAATGCGCCCAGCATGATGATCGGCGAACGCGCCGCCGCATGGATTCGAGGAGACCGCGGTTAAGCGGCCTGTGGCGGCCAAGCGCGGCGAATCTTCCGGGCGACCTGCGCCGCGACCTCTTCATCGATCGGCTGCGTCGGGTCGGCGCCCAGCTGCTTGACGATCACCTTGCAGTGGGCGGGGTTCCAGTTGAGAAGCTTCGCCAGCTCTCGGAGCTCATAGGTCTGCATCACTTCCATCAGGCGCTTCCTTTACTAACCGTAAATTAATAGCGCGAAATGAAAGGTGAGCCAAGGTTTTAATTGGCATTTAGTAAATAAGCGGCCACCCCGAGCAAAGCGAGGAATATCAGCGTGATGATGAGCCACCCGGGCCCTCGGACGTTCGGAGAGGGGCCCGTATCCGGGGGCGGGGCAATCGGGGGCCCCTCCACGGGCTGGGCCGCGAGAAATTCCTCGATGATCCGAGTGGCCTGCTCGATTTGATCGACTTCGACACGAATCTCGGTGCCGTGCCGCATCCGATCGGTGATCCCGGGATAGGCGGTGTCACGGTGATTGACGAGAACGGCCGCGATCCCGGCGGACTCGAGCGCTTCCTGGAGGGCCAGCGCCTGGACCTCGTCGTCGGTTTCGTAGACGTTTCGTGTCTCCATCGTGCTACCTCGATTGCACAAAAGGGGGCACAGGACAATCGAGCCCGTCCCCAATCGCGCGGATCAGCTCCGCCTCGCGATCGGTCACGTTGTCGTCGGCCATCACGGTCCCGGCGCAGGCCAGCATCAGGCTCTTCTTGAGCGCGGGAGCCGCGGCGTCGTATCGAGTGAGGGCCTGGTCCACGGCGTCGAGGCTGCACCGGTCCTCCGAAAGGATCGGACCCGCCGCGCCTCGCGCCTGAAGGGTCTGCACGCCGTGGCGAAACGCGCGTGCCGCCTCTTCCTCGGTTCGGCTTCCGACGCGCGCCAAGGTGGACAGCAGGACCTCGGCGTCCGGTAAGAGCTTCTTCAGAGCGCGAAAGCGGACGGGGGTCGGCCCGATGCCCTCGAAGTGGCGTGCTAGATGCCGCTGGATCATGCGACTCAGCGTGTACTCGAACAAATCGATGCGGCGGTCACTTCGCATCAGCACGTCGACCGCGCGCCGAAAGCGATCGTACTCGGGAACCGAGAGCCCGCGAAGAGTCGGCATCATCACATCGATGATGGCGATCTTCTGCGCCGACGAGAGGTCTCCGGCCTCGGAGTGAAAACGAAGCGCCAGATCGGCCGTCTGGGGATCGGTGAGATCGGCAAGACCGACGAGCTCCGTGCCCCGAAGGACTTCGTCCTGCGCCAACAAGAGCCCAAACACCACCGCCTGCGCCATGGGGGCCTGATGCATGGCATGCCGCCAGGTTTCCGGAAGCGCGGCGTGCAGGGAGCGCGCGAACTCGATCTGTTCGGGCCTGGGGCTGCCGATGTGCTGGATGGCCTCGCTGACCGCCTCTTCGGTGGGGGCTTCCGCAAACGCGAGGACGTCTTCGGGCGGGAGCTCGGGCGGCGTGCTCATCCCCTCCGCGATGTGGGGGAGCGCAACCTCCGGGAACGCGCCGTCCCAACCGGGCTCGAGCTTGCGAATCCGATCTGCGAGCGGCGGGTGCGTTCGAAAGAGACCGGCAAACAACCGGAGCCGCCGAATCGCTTCGGAGAAGAAGATGTGGCTCGCCTGGTCTGCTCGCGGCGTGTCCAGGTACGAGCGCGGCGCGACGCCGCCGATCTTTTTCAGTGCACCGACGAGCCCGTTCGTGTCCCGAGTGAACTGAACCGCGGAGGCGTCGGCCAGGAGCTCTCTCTGCCGGGAGATCGCGCTTTGCAGCATTCGGCCGAAGAACACCCCGATGGAGCCGATGAGAAGGAGGCCGAGTCCCGTGAGGGCAAGCGCTCCACCTTCTTTCTTTCCGCTACCGCTTGCGGCGCGGAGCAGGAACCTGCCGATGAGCGCCAGCAGGAAGATGCCGTGAAGAAGACCGATCGCGCGCAGGTTGATGCGGGAGTCCCCGTTGAGAATGTGGCTGAATTCGTGCGCGACCACGCCCTGAAGCTCCTGCCGTCGAAGGAGCTGCAGCGTGCCGCTCGTCACGCCGATGACGGCGTCGCTCGTCGTCTTTCCGGCCGCAAATGCGTTGATTCCCGCCTCGCGATCGAGAACGAACACCTCCGGCGCGGGGATGCCCGATGCGATCGCCATCTCTTCGACGATGTTGAGCAGCCGCCGTTCGTCGAGCTTGCTCGTGTCCGGGTCGATCTTTCGGCCGCCGAGCCCGAGCGCCACGGCCGAGCCGCCATCTCGAAGCTGCGCGGTCTTGTAGAGCGCGCCCAGGCCGACCACGAGAGCCGTGCTCGCGAACGCAAAGACGAATACGCCGGGGTTCCACCACGATAGCGGAATCGAGTAGATCCGTTCG
>JAHELW010000203.1 GCA_024643985.1 Myxococcales bacterium
CGAGCTCGAGCTTCCGCTCGTCGGCACCAACGACTGCCACTACCTAGAGCGTCAGTCCGCTCACGCGCAGCTCGTGCTCCAATGCATCGGCGCGGGGCGAAGCGTCCGCGAAATGGAGGCGATGCACCACCATTCCTCGGAGCTCTACCTCAAGACGCCCGAACAGATGGTGAACCTGTTCTCGCAGGTTCCCGAGGCCGCGAAGAACACGCTTCTCATCGCAGAGATGTGCGCGGGGCAGGCAACCCCGCTCGCCAAGCCGAAGCTTCCTCGCTTTGCCGTACCGGGCGGCGCAACCGAGGAAGACTACCTGCGAGCGCTCGCCGTCGCGGGTCTCGGGCGGCGTATCCAGGAGATGCGTGAACGAGACGAAGCGGTCGACGAGAACCTCTATCACAGCCGCCTCGACCTCGAGCTCGAGGTGATCCTGAAAATGGGGTTCGCCGGGTACTTCCTCATCGTTCAGGACTTCATCAACTGGGCCAAGGACGACGGGGTCCCGGTCGGTCCGGGCCGAGGGTCGGGCGCAGGCTCACTCGTCGCATGGTCCCTTCGAATCACCGACCTGAATCCCATCACTCACGGTCTTCTCTTCGAACGCTTCTTGAATCCGGAGCGCGTCTCGATGCCGGACTTCGACATCGACTTCTGCATGGACCAGCGGGACCGGGTGATTCAGTACGTGCGCGAGAAATACGGGCAGGAAAGCGTCGGTCAGATCGCGACGTTTCATCAGCTGAAGAGCCGGAGCGTGGTGCGCGACGTCGGGCGGGTCATGGGCATGACCCCGGGCGAAGCGGGCCTCATCGCCACCATGATTCCCGAGCCGATTCAAGGAAAGAGCGTGCCGATCGGCACGGCGCTCGCAGAAGAGGCCCGCCTGAAGACGGCCTACGAGCAGGATGAACAGGCACGCGAGCTGCTCGAAACGGCGCAGGCCCTCGAGAACCTGACCCGGCACGCCGGCATGCACGCCGCAGGCGTCGTCATCAGTGAAGGACCGATCTGGGACCACGTGCCGGTTTTCTGCCCCGAGCAGGACGTTTACGTCACTCAGTTCCACAAGGACGACGTCGAAGCCGCCGGGCTGGTCAAGTTCGACTTTCTCGGCCTCCGGACCCTGACGGTGATCGACATCGCCACGAAGCTCATCGATCGCCGGCCCGACCGTGAGGGCGATCCGTTCCGGATCGACCAGATTCCCATGGACGACCCCGCGACGTACGCCCTACTCCAGTCCGGGGAGACCACGAACGTCTTTCAGCTCGAGTCGAGCGGCATGCAGAGCTTGTTCAAACAGCTCAGGCCGGACCGTTTCGACGACATCGTGGCCGCCGTCGCGCTCTACCGCCCGGGCCCGATGGGCGCGCAGATGGACAAAGACTTCGTTCACCGCAAGCACGGACGCCAAAAGGTGGACTACCCGCACCCTTCGCTCGAAGGAATCCTCGAGGAAACCCGCGGCGTCATCGTCTATCAAGAGCAGGTCATGCAGATCGCCCAGGAGATGGCCGGCTATTCGCTCGGTGGCGCCGATCTACTGCGACGCGCGATGGGCAAGAAGAAGGCCTCCGAGATGAACAAGCAAAAGGCGGTGTTCATCGAGGGCGCCGTCGCGCGCGGGCACACGAAAGAAAAGGCCGAAGAGGTCTTCGACTTGATGGCCTACTTCGCGGGGTACGGTTTCAACAAGAGCCACTCGGCGGCGTATGCGCTGATCACCTATCAAACGGCCTACCTCAAGACGCACTACCCGGTCGAGTTCAGCTGCGCGACGCTCACGGCCGACAAGGAAAAGATCGACAAGGTCGTTCGAACCGTCGGCGAGGCCCGCACGATGGGAATCACGGTGCTTCCGCCTGACGTCAACGAGTCGGAGATCGAGTTCACCGTCGTTTATACGCCCGATGATGCACAGGACGTCGCGCGGCTCCGCCACAAGCCGGTTTGCTACAACGGGGAGGTGCACGACCCGATGGGACCGAAGATCCGATTCGGCCTCGGTGCGATCAAAGGCGTCGGCACCGCGGCGGTCGAAGCGATCCTCGAAGCCCGCCAAGCTCAGGAGGACGAAGAGGGTGAGATCCACGAGCGGCCCTTCGTGGACTTGTTCGATTTCTGCGCGCGGGTCGATCTTCGGCGCGTGAACAAGAGCGTGATCGAGGCGTTGGTGCAGTGCGGGGCATTCGACACCGTGCACGGCGCGATTGGCGTCCACCGCTCGCAGGCCTTCGTCGCCATCGAGCAGGCCATCGAGCGCGGCAAACGCATCCAAGCCGAGCGCTCGAGCGGCCAGGAGAGCCTCTTCGGTCTCATGGACGAAGACGACGAGGCGCAGTCATACGAGCATCCCGGCGGGAGCTTTCCCCCGCTTGGTCCGTGGGATTCCCGGGAGCAGCTCTCGCGGGAAAAGGGCACGCTCGGCTTCTACGTGTCCGGCCATCCGCTCGACCGCTATCGAAGCGAGCTGTTGCGGTTCTGCGATGCGACGACGGAGAGCATCTTGACGCTCGATAACCACCGGCAGGTCACGGTCGGCGGCACGGTCGAAGGATATCGAGAGCGCCGCACGAAGATGGGGAACACGATGGCGTTCTTCCACATCGAGGACGCGCTCGGGCGCGTCGAAGTGATCGTGCGACCGAAACCGCTCGAAAAAGGAGGCCTCCGCGAGGCTCTGCAGTCGGGCCAGCCCATCCTGCTGACCGGGCGCGTGAAGCACGAGCAAGACCGAAACGACGAAAGCGCCGCGCCGGAGGCGAAGATCCTGCTCGAGGAGGCGACGCTGCTGAGCGACGCCCTCTACGAACGGACGAAAGCCATCACGGTCCGGCTCGCCGTCGAAGCGATCGACCGCACCAAGCTCGACTCGCTGCGGTCGATGCTCGAGCAGTTCCCCGGCCCCTGCCCCGTGTCGCTCGAGCTGACCTCGGGGGGTGATTGGCGTGTCGACCTCGCGGAGACCGGTGTTTTCGTGGACCCGAGCGATGCGCTTCTCATCGGCCTCGAACGTCTTTTCGGCGCGAAGGTGTGCGAGCTGCACTGAAGGGTGCTGCTGGCGGGGCGGAACCGAGACATGACGCATGCGGTGCCCGAGCCGAAGTCCGAGCAAGAGCTCCTTCATCGCGCTTGGAGCGTGGCAGGTCTCACTCTAGGTGAGCTCGGCGTGCGGGTCGGAGTCGAGGTCCCCGAGGAAGGCGTGCGCGGCAAAGGCGTTGCCGGGACCATCCTCGAGCGCGTGCTCGGCGCCACTGCAGCCTCGCGCGCCGAGCCCGACTTCGTGGCGCTCGCGATCGAGCTCAAGACGATTCCGCTCGCCGCCTCGGGCAAACCCAAGGAGTCCACCTTCGTTGCGTCGATATCGCTATCGGCCATGGCGGACACCGACTGGGAAAACAGCGTCGTCTACAAGAAGCTCGCCAAAGTGCTGTTCGTTCCGGTCGAAGCCGCCTCGAAAACGCCGCTCCGGGACCGCCGCATCGGTCGGTCCTACCTCTGGGTGCCGACCGTCGAAGAATGGGAGCTACTGCGTGCGGACTGGGAGCAGCTCGCCGTCATGATCGGCCGGGGGGACGTCGAGCAGATCACGGGTCATCTCGGCCAAGTGCTCCAAGTGCGGCCGAAGGCAGCGAGCAGCCGGGCTCGACGGCGCGCCCCCGACGAGGAAGGCGCGGTGCAGTGGACGATGCCGCGCGGTTTTTACCTACGTCCTGCGTTCACCGGCGCCGTGTTGGCCAGGCTCCGCGCGGAGTCAGACAGCCGTTGAGGGGCGCTCGAACGGAGACGGTGGAGGCGGGATGCTGCTCCGGTTTTTCGCAACGTCATCCGGCACGTCGTAGACGCGGCAGATGTCTTCCCAAATCGTCGGCGCGGCCTCGATCGCCTTTCGACCCGTGTAAGGAGAAGCGATCGCGAACGCTCGCGACGCAAACGGACGGAGAGGCGCAAGCGCGATGCGTTGGCGCCGATTTCGCCTACGGAGCTCGTCCATGAACCCGGCGTGCGTGACGCGCTGAAAGCTCAGCAGCCGCTCGCTCGAGGCCGCATCCATCCAACACTCGTAGAACCAACCGTCGCTGCCGTTCGGGTCCGGATTGGGGCGGAAGGCCTTTTCGGGTGGCGCCGAAAGCCCCATCGCTCCGAAGACGTCGCGGCGAAGCTGGCGCGCGGGGAGCTTCCAGGAGTCGTCCCCGCCTATCAAGAGGACGTGACCGTCCGGCTGAACGACGGCGGCCGAGCCGATGGCGCGTGCAGCGTCGCGCACGTCGACCCCGTGTTCGGGCTGTTCGAGAGACACCATGAACACGAACGGCCGGTAGGCAGGGTGGTCCGGCATCATGTGCTGAAGATCCATGACGGCGCCGAGCCGCAGCGAGCACTGCCGAAGACCCGACTGCTGGAGCCAGCTCTCGGCGGTGAGCTTTTGGAGCCCGTAGTTGTCGTCCGGGTAGCAAGGGTCCATCGCGCGCCGAACCGGATCGGCGGGCCCGCACGGACCGAACGCCGCATAGCTCGAGACGAACACGAAAAACGCATCGCTTGCGTGTTTCTTTGCCGCCTCGATCAGATGCTCGGTACCCCCCAGATTGACCGCCTCCGAAAGCTCCGGCTCGGCGTACGAAATCGGCGCCACGATTGCCGCGCAGTGAACGATCACGTCCGGCTTCACGAGAGACACGAGCCTGGTGACCGCGGTCGCATCGGTGAGGTCGCAGTGCTCGAAGCGGGCGTCGAGAGGGATTCCGTCCGACCGGATGTCGGTCGCGACGACCTCGAGCCCCCGCCGACCGAGCGCCCCGATGACGTATCGACCCACCTTTCCGGCGGCGCCCGTGAGTAGAGCCGTCGGCATGGGCTAGTAGAGGAGCTCGACCCAGCGGCCGCCTGCGACGAGCTCGGCCCTTCGGCGCGCCCATTTCGTCTCGGAGCCGGCGATCTCGCGAAAGGCGGCGTCGAGCTCGTCCCGCATTTTCTCGAGGCCCGCGACGTAGACGTACGTGTTTGGCTGCAGAATGAGCTCCCAAAGAGCCTCCCCGCGCTGAGCGAGCGCGCCGTCCCAGTCGATCGGAGCGGCCCACGACGGGCGCGGGCTGAGTGCCTTGAACGCCTGAAACGTCTCGCGGTCGTAGTACTGAGTGAAGTCGTCGTTTTCGTCG
>JAHELW010000204.1 GCA_024643985.1 Myxococcales bacterium
CATCGCAAACACATACGCGGGGCCGGACCCGCTGAGCCCCGTCACGGCGTCGAGCTGCTCTTCGCGAACGCGGACGCAAATCCCGACGCTTCGAAAAAGCGTCTCTGCGAGCTCGAGGTCGTCACCCGTGGCGGCCGCACCTCCTGCAATGGCCGTCGCTCCTGCGCCGACCAGCGCGGGCGTGTTGGGCATGGTTCGCACGACGCGTGTGCCCAGGGGAAGCGCTCGCTCGATCAGGCTCGTCGGAACGCCGGCGGCGATCGAGATCACCAGGGCGTCGGCCGGAAGCGCAGCGGAGACGCCTGGGAGAACCGAGCCGAAGACCTGCGGTTTGACGGCTAGGAGGACGACGTCGGCACCGGATACCGCCTCTGCGTTGTCCTCGGTCGCGCGAACTCCGAGCTCGGCGCGAAGGGCTTCGCGTCGCGGGCCGTCCGGATCGGATGCCGCGATGCGCTCGGCGGGCACCGTCCCGGTGCGGATGAGCCCTCGGATCAGCGCGCCGGCCATGTTGCCCGCACCGACGAAAGCGATGGTCTTTGCCAATGACATGAAGCGGACATACCACAGCCTCGGGGCCGCCGGCACGGTGGAGCTACGCGCAGGCGGCTTCGACGTCGGATGCTTGTTTCGGCACGCCTTCGGTCAAGACATCAGAGCCCCCGTCGGTGACGGCAACGTCGTCCTCGATGCGGATGCCGATGCCGCGCCACCGCTCTTCCACGTCCTCTGCGTCGGCGGCGACGTAGATGCCCGGCTCGATGGTCAGTACGAAGCCGGATTCGAGCGGGCGGTGTTTGCCACCGACGAAGTAGCGGCCGACGTCGTGCACGTCCATGCCGAGCCAGTGCGACGTCCGGTGCATGTAGAAGGCCTCGTGCTTCTTCTCCTCGATCAGCCGATCGACGTCGCCGGAAAGCAAACCCACCTCGACGAGGCCCTCGGTGATGACGCGCACGGCCTCGTCGTGGATTTGTCCGAGCGTCGCACCCGGCCTGACCATGCCGATGGCTGCTTCTTGGGCCCGAAGAACCAGGTCGTACAGGGTCCGCTGCTCGGTGGTGAACCTTCCGCTCACGGGAAACGTACGAGTCACGTCGCTCGCGTAGTAGTCGTGCTCGCAGCCCGCATCGACGAGCACGAGCTCGCCTTCGTTCATCACTCGATTGCCGGCGCGGTAGTGGAGAATCGTCGCGTTCGGCCCCGACCCGACGATGCTTTCGTACGCCGGCCGCTCGCTGCCGTGTTTGCGAAACACGTGAAGGAGCTCGGCGTCGATTTCGTATTCGCGCATACCCGGGCGCGCGAGCTCCATGACGCGGAGATGCGCCTCTTTCGTGATCTCGGCGGCCTCGCGCATGGTGCGAAGCTCGTCCGAGCTCTTTCGAAGACGCATCTCGTGCAGATGAACGGACGGGTCGACGACCGAATCCGGAGGGGATACGCCGCGGCGACCGCCCCGGCGGAGATGATTGAGGCAGTCGAAGACCTTGGCGTCGGCCTCGTCGTTCGACGCGAGGCGGTAGTGAAGGCGCTCGACGTTTCCGAGGTAGTCCGGGAGACGTTTCGCTAGCTCGTCGATGGGGAACGCTGCGTCCGCGCCGAAGCTCTCGACTGCGCCGTCGACGCCGGCCCGCGGCCCGTCCCAAATCTCGCGCTCGCGCTTGCGAGGCCGCACGAAAAGCACCGTTTCCTGGCTCTCGTGCTGGTTGGTCAAGACGAGCACGCTTTCTGGCTCCGCGAAGCCCGTCAGGTAGTAGAGGTCGCTTTCCTGCCGGTACGGGTGCTCGACGTCGTGGTTTCGAAGCGCGAGAGGGGCCGATGGAAACACCGCGACGCCCGGGCCCATCGACGCGAGAAGCTCTTTGCGGCGGGCGGCAAACTCCGGCATGGCTCGAGCGTAGCAGCTACTTCCTCGGCTGCATCTGACCGCTCTTGTAGCGCGACCAGTAGTCGTCGAGCGCTCGGCTCACTTTCCCGCTCAAGAGGACGGCGCCCATGATGTTGGGGAACGACATGCCGAGGATCATGAGGTCGGAGAAGTCGATCACGTTTCCGAGCTTGAGCACGGAGCCGAGCACGGCGAAGCCGAGGAACATCACCTTGTAGACGATGGAAAGCTCCGGGCCGAAGAGGAAGGTCCAACAGCGCTCGCCGTAGTAGCTCCAGGAGATCATCGTCGAAAACGCAAACAGGAACACCGCGAGGCTCAGAACCTTGGGAAACCAAGGAAGCACGGTGGCAAACGCGTTCGACGTCATGAGCACGCCGCCCTCGGCGTCTCCCTCGTAGGCGCCGGTGATCACGACGACGAGCCCGGTCATCGTGCACACCACGATCGTGTCGATGAAGGGCTCGATCAGCGCGACGATGCCTTCTCGCACCGGCTCGTCGGTGGCGGCGGCCGAGTGCGCGATCGACGCCGAGCCGACACCCGCCTCGTTCGAAAACGCGGCTCGGCGAAATCCGGTGATCAGCACGCCGATGGTGCCTCCGAAGCCGGCGCGAGGCGTAAACGCTTCGCCGACGATCTTGCCGAACGCCGGGCCCACCTGGTCGAGGTTCGAGAGGATGATGAAGAGGCCCGCGAGGAGATAGATCCCGCACATGAACGGGACGATGAACCCGGCGACCTGTCCGATGCGCCGAATGCCCCCGATGATGACGACGCCGACGAGAAACGCGAGCAGGACACCGTAGGCGAGAGAGCCCCAGCCCCCGGAGAAGAAGGGCAGCACGTCGGCCACCTGCGCATAGCTTTGATTCGCTTGGAACATGTTGCCGCCGCCGAAGCTTCCTCCGATGCACATCACGGCAAAGAGAATCGCGAGCGCGCGACCGAGCACGGGAAGACCCCGCTCACGGAGCCCCTGCTGGAGGTAGCGCATCGGTCCCCCGAGGATGTGTCCGTCTGCCCCGACCTCGCGGTACATCTGCCCGAGCGTGCACTCGGTGAACTTGGACGACATTCCCAGAAAACCGGCGACGATCATCCAAAAGACCGCGCCGGGGCCCCCCATCGCCACCGCGACTGCGACGCCCGCGATGTTGCCGAGGCCCACCGTCGCGGAGAGCGCCGAGGAGAGCGCCTGGAAGTGCGTGACCTCGCCCGGATCGTCGGGGTTGTCGTAGTGGCCGGTCGTGACGACCCACGCATGCCTGAAGGCGCGAAGGTTGATGAAGGCGAAGCGGAACGTGAAGAAGGTCGCGCCGGCGATGAGCCAGACGACGATGAAGGGGAGCTTGATCTCGCCCTCGGTCCCATTGTCCCAAAACGCGAGATCGTAGAAGAGTACGGAGGCGATCGGTCCGACCACGTTGCGGCCGAAGCCGCCGTCGAGCGACTTGAGCAACGCCCCGATTCCGGCCTCGTCCGCAGAGCCGGCCTGAGCCAAGGCGTGGTGCGGCCACGCGCTCGCCCATAAGGCGAAAATCGTTATCCAGCGCCTCGGCCGCATCCCCGCGCAAACCATCGCACAACGAGGCATTGGCAGCCAGTTCGTCGGATCGCGCACGCGTGCCGCGCGGCGTGCCATCTGTTGACTCGGGTTCAAATCGACCATTCGAAGCGCAAACGTTGCGCGAGCTCGTTCGATTGAAACACGTCTACGGTTCGGGTGAGCAGCAGCGGTCGGTTTGCTCTTTCGGATTCGTTCGTCGGTTCGGGCTCTTGAGTGAAAAATAAGGTAAGTCGAGAGATTGAAAAACGACCAACTCGTCCGTAGGCTAGGACGTAATGACCCAGCTGCTCAGCACATCCGAGGCCGCCCGTATCATCGGCGTCGGAACCACGAGCGTGAAGCGTTGGGCCGATGACGGTCTGCTCGACTGCGTCCGGACCGCAGGGGGACACCGCAGGTTCACGCGCGACTCGCTCGACCGTTTCGTTCGACTGCAGCAACACGAGGAGCCCGTCGTCGACGAGGTCGATCGATGGCTCGACGTGCTTCGCTCGGACATGAGTCAGGAGCTCGCGCTGGTGCGTGCACGCGGCCGGCTGAGTTCGTGGCGCGAGGTCGCGCAGGAGCTCGAGCCCGTGCTTACCGAGGTTGGGCGTCGCTGGGAAGAGGGCGAGCTCAGCGTCGCCGAAGTGCACATCATGAGCGAGAAGCTCAGTCGTGCGCTCGCGCGTGTCGTGGAGTCTCTCCCGCTCCTTCCAAGTGCTCCTGCTTGCTTGCTGGCTTGCGTCGAGCCCGAGGGTCACACCCTTGGGCTGTCTTTGGCGGAGGTTTGTTTGCGCGAGCTCGGCTGGGCGTCCTTGTGGCTTGGTCCAAGAACACCGATCCGGGCAATCATCGAACAAGCTCGAGTGAATCGACGTGTTCAACTCGTAGGTCTTTCCGCGTCCGAAGCCTGTCGCGACGCGTCTTATCTTCGTCGAGTCCAAACCGCGGTCGGTTCCGCCTGCCGTGAACGCAATGTCTTGTTGGTACTGGGTGGTCAAGGACCGTGGCCGGATGCCCCGAGCTACGGAAGTCGATGCTGGGGTTTTCATGATTTCGAAGCGTTGCGGATCGAGATGCGAAGAAGAGACGGACGGCGACGAATGCTATAGGTGCGCTTTGGGTCCGGCAGGAGCTCGGGCGTCGTGACAGCGGACATGCTTCCCCAAGACGGCGCCATCGCCGGCATCGGCATCGGCTGCTGGTATCCGGACGCTCCGAACCCGTCCCGCCTCTGGGAAAACGTGCTCGCCAGGCGACGAGCCTTTCGTCGGCTGCCTCCGCAGCGGCTTTCGCTCGCCTCGTACCACGACCGCGATCCTGCGTCGCCCGAGAAGACCTACGGAAGCAAGGCCGCGACGATCGGGAGTGCTGGCCTGTGCTGATCAGACAGTCCAGACCTATCCAAAGCTCGCCTGACGCGGCCGACGACGCCGCGGCGAGCTTCCAGTCGTTCGACGAGGCGCGGCGGCGCACCAATCTGCAGGGCCTTCTGGTCGCCGCTGTGGTGGCGTTCTTGCTCGTGCTCTCGTTCGTGGTGGTCGAATACTACGTCGTTCCGGACCGCTTTGCGCTGCTGCAGGTCCTGAGGGCGTGCTGTCTCGTCGTGGTCGCGACGGTTACCGTGCTCGCCTTCAGGGGTGGAGACTGGACGCTTCGTCACGTCGACGCGCTCTCGATCGGCGCTTTCCTGACGTGCGGTTGG
>JAHELW010000205.1 GCA_024643985.1 Myxococcales bacterium
TGCCTAGGGGCTCGGAAAAAACGCGACGTGGGTCGGAGCGGACGTGCCAAGTGACAATCGCCACAACAGCAACCACCGGCGATTGGCGCGCCGCCCGAGGGAGCGCGTGCGCGGCCTACATTCCCAATCTTACGGGCCGCATTTGCAGGCGCTCCCGCTCCGCGCAGGCCCGCGTCGTGTTTTTTCCGAGCCCCGTATGCGCGGTAGCGCTGCCTTGCATCCGGGTTTTCGCGGTGTGGGTCGTAAGTGGTTGAAAAGACTGCGCTCGCGAGGGGGGAGACTGTCCCCTAGACGGCGCGGGCGGCTGCGTAGGCTTCTAGGCGGGCGTGCGCCCAGTCGACGTCGCGCTGGAGCTCGTTGTAGTCGGGGCCCTCGTAGAGCTCGTCGAACGCCTTGAGCGCCTCTTCGGCTTTGGCGAGCTCGTCCCGGACGGCGTCGGGCTTGATGTCGCCCGGTGATGCAAAGAGGTCGGTCAAGAGCAGCACCTTGTTCGGGCCGCCTTCGACGAACCCCGGACCGATTGCCGCGATGTTTCGCTTTCCTTCGACCTCCCACACTAGGAGGCCGCACTTCAACGCTGCCAGCAAGGGAAGGTGGTTTGGCAGCACGCCGAACTCGCCTTCGACGCTCGGTGCCTGCACCGAGTCGACCTGCACGGAAAGCACCGAGCCCGCCGGTGTGACGACGTCGAGTTGAAGGTGCTCGGAGTTGGCCATGGCGATTACTCCTTGGAGCGCTTGGCGAAGGCTTCTTTGACCTCGTCGATGTTGCCCTTGAGGTAGAAGTCCTGCTCGGGCACGTGGTCGAGCTTCCCGTCGAGGATTTCCTCGAAGCCCGAGACGCTTTCCTCGAGCGGAACGTACGCACCCTTGAGCCCCGTAAACTGCTCCGCCACGAAGAACGGCTGCGAGAGAAAGCGCTGGATCTTTCGCGCACGGTCGACGGCCTGCCGGTCGTCCTCGCTCAGCTCGTCCATGCCGAGAATGGCGATGATGTCCTGAAGGTCTTTGTAGCGCTGCAAAGTCTCCATGACGCCGCGCGCGACCCTGTAATGACGCTCGCCGATGATGCCCGGATCGAGCATCGTCGAGCTGGAGTCGAGCGGATCGACGGCCGGGTAGATGCCGAGCTCCGCAATCGATCGCGACAACACCGTCGTTGCGTCCAAGTGGGCAAACGTCGTGGCCGGCGCGGGGTCGGTCAAGTCGTCAGCCGGGACGTAAATCGCCTGCACCGAAGTGATGGAGCCCTTCGTCGTCGAAGTGATTCGCTCCTGAAGCGCACCCATCTCGGTGGAGAGCGTCGGCTGATAGCCGACCGCGGAGGGAATGCGTCCAAGGAGCGCGGAGACCTCGGAGCCCGCCTGCGTGAAGCGGAAGATGTTGTCGACGAACAGCAACACGTCCTGTCCCTCTTCGTCGCGGAAGTATTCCGCCACGGTCAGCGCGCTCAGCGCGACTCGCGCCCGCGCACCGGGAGGCTCGTTCATCTGGCCGTAGATCAGAGCGGTCTTCGACAGAACCGACTCGCCGGTTTCGAGCTTGGACTCGCTCATTTCGAGAAGAAGGTCGTTGCCCTCGCGCGTGCGCTCTCCGACGCCCGCGAAGCAGGACACGCCGCCATGGGCTTTCGCGACGTTGTTGATCAGCTCCATGATCAGAACCGTCTTACCGACGCCGGCGCCGCCAAACAGCCCGATCTTGCCGCCCTTGCGGTACGGAGCCAACAGATCGATGACCTTGATTCCCGTCTCGAAGATCTCGACCTCGGTGCTCTGCTCGACGAAGCTCGGCGGGTCCTTGTGAATCGGAGAGAACTTGGTCGCGCCGACGGGCCCCTGCTCGTCCACCGGGTCGCCGACGACGTTCAGAATCCTCCCGAGACACTCCTTGCCCACGGGCATCGAAATCGGCGCGGCGGTGTTCTTCACCGCCATGCCGCGGACCAGGCCGTCCGTCGAGTCCATCGCCACGGCGCGCACCATGTTTTCGCCGAGGTGCTGCGCAACTTCGAGAGTCAGGTTCCACTCCTTGTCGCTGATGCCCGGGTTGCTGACCTGGAGCGCCGACAGGATCGGCGGCAGCGCGCCCTGTGGGAAGGTGACGTCCACGACGGGACCGATGACTTGGGTAACACGTCCGTTTTGATGCTCTGACATCTGCTTTCCGGTTTTGAAAGGGTGTCGGCGGGCGGCTCATTCCGCCGCAAAAAGCGAGCGCGACCTAGCACGGCCCCTCAGGGCGGTCAACGACGCCAGCACCTGTCCGGATAGGGTCCACGACTGCGTCCGGCAAGGCCCAGAGCCGCTCGATTGACCCCCCGTTGGGGGCTTTCTACCCTGACGGCCAAGATGGATCCCGAGAACGCCGTCATCCATTCGCTTCTCGGAGCCGGCACCCGGTATCAGGGCAAGCTGTTTTTCGAGGGGCGCATCCGAATCGACGGTGATTTCGAGGGAGAGATCCAAAGCGAAGGGCTCCTCGTCGTGGGCCCGGATGCCACCGTCAAAGGCGCCGTCCGGGTGCACACGCTCATCGTGCGGGGAGGTCGCGTCGAGGCAGACATCCATGCAACCGAGCTCGTCGAGCTGCACGCGCCGGCGCACGTGAAGGGCGACATCCGGACGCAAGCGCTCTACATGGATCGCGGCGTCGTCTTCGATGGAAGCTGCGTCATGGGCGAGGTCCTCGGGCTCGACGAGCGTACGGGTCCGGCCCGGTCGGCGGAAGACACGTCTCCGGACGGCTACAAGGACCAGCCCACCAGGAGTTGAACGTTGATCGCATGGTCGCGGCCCCGGCCGCCGTCCCCCATCGAGGGGATGTCGTCCGTCGGGCCTGAAAACCGCATGGTGTAGTACTCCCAGACGACGCGCAGCGCATAGGTGAAGCCCGCTTCGATCCGGCCTTCGAGCGTCAACGTGGAATCGAGACCGAACACGAAGCTGTCCTTGCCGAATGCGTTCTCGAGCGCTCCCAAGTGAAACGGGAAGCGCAGGCCGAAATCGCCGCGGATCCGTAAGAGCTCCGGCACGATCGAGTAGACGGCCCCCGGCCCAAAACGCACGTACACGATTCGCGACGATGGGAGAACGAAGTTCGAGTCGATGTTGAACACGTCCCCGCCAATCCCGACGAGGCCACCCACCTGAAACCGCTCGAACGGATGCAGGTATCCAAACTGGCCCACCATCCGCCAAGTGTTGGTCTTGAGCCGGATGCCCGTTCCCGCGGGCTCGACCGCGAGGCCAATGCCCGACCCACCGTCGACTTGGAGAACGATCGCTCGAATCGAAGCGCGCGGGGATCGATGCCCGAGCGGGCGGATCAGCAGGTGCCAGGCAAAATCGAAGTAGGCTCCGGTGTTGAAGCTTCGGTTTTCCGTTTCGCCCGTTCCGTCGCCGACGTCGAGGTGAATGCGCCGAAAGCGCGCGCCGCCACCGATGAGCGCGACCAGCACGTCCTGCTTCCAGCTTTCATCCTCCGCGGGCGCCTGGTAGGTCCGCCCGGCCTGCCCCACGGAGGTCTCCTCGTCGGCCAGCCCCTGTGAAGGCGCCATCAGTGTCGCAATCGCGGCGAGTATCGAGGCCCCTCGCATCCTGCTCAACGTAGCAAGGACGCGGGAAAACCGGGATTTCTCGCATCGATCGGCGTTCGCCGCGCGAAAAGGGGGCGGGCCGAGGTGACGTAACGTCACCGGCTGCGGCACGGACATCCCGCTGCCCTCCTCCGTGTTCAGCCGCGAGAACGAGCGCGCCGCAGGACGGACGGTTCGGGCGCTGCGTTCCCGGGTCTTTCGCGGCGGGCACGGCTCCACCTGAGGCACTCCTTTGTCCTGCGCTCCGCCGACCTTGACTGGGTACGGCCCCATGCTACGAACGCGCGCCGCTAGGGTTTTGTCCTTGCCGTAGCTGCGATTCGGCCCCAAGCGCTCTTCGGAGTTTATCCGGGGCCGACCGGGATTACCGCTGCGATGAACGTCCTACTCACAGCCCTTTTGTCGGAGGGCTCGATCATCGACCTCGACGGGACGATCTGGGTCCAGCTCGGGCTCTTCGGGATTGCATTCCTGCTCTACCGTCCTTTGATCTTTCGCCCGATGGTCGCGCTCTTCGAGGCGCGCGAAAACGCCATCGAAGGCGCCAAGCTCGAAGCGCTCCGCCTTCAGGACGAAGCCGCCGCGGAGACCGAGGAGTTCCAGGACGAGATGCGCCGTCTCCGTCTTCAGGCCGGTGAGGAGCGCGATCGGCTGCGGGCCGAGGGGCGCCGCCTCGAGCGGACGGTGCTCGACCGGGTGCGGGAGGAAACGGAAAAGCAGCTCGCCGAGGCGGACGCGCGGCTCGCCAAGGAGGCCGCCAAGCTGCGCTCCGAGCTCGACGTTTCCGTGCCGATGATAGCCAGGCAGATCGCGACGAAGCTCCTCGATCGGGAGGTCCAATGATGCGTCTGCTGAGGGTCGTGCTCTTCGCATCGCTCGTAGCGCTTCCAAGTCTTGCACTGGCGGAGAGCGCTCCCCACGGGACGGATTCACACGAGGCGGCCGGTCACGAATCAGGCGACGACGGTCACGGCGCGCTTTCGTTTTCAGGGCTGTTCAAGAACACCGAGTTCCTCGGCACGCTCGTGAACTTCACCGTGCTCATCCTGTTGCTTGCTTGGGTGATCCGGACGAAGGGCAACCCGGCGCTCGCGGAGCGTCGCGAGCAGGTCGAGCAGGAGCTCGCGGAGGCTCAGCGCCTGCGTGCCGAGGCCGAGAAGCGGCACGGGGAGACGGCGCTACGCCTCGAGAAGCTCGACCAGGAGATGCTTCAGATCCGCGCCGAGATGATCAAGGCCGGCGAAAAAGAGCGCGATCAAATCGTTGGGCAGGCCGAAGAAAAGGCCGCTCGGATGCGCAGGGATGCGAGCTTTTTGATCGAGCAGCAGATCAAGCAGCTTCGCGAAGACTTGACGAAAGAAGCGACCGCCGCTGCCGTCCTCGCAGCGCAGGAGCTCCTTCAGGCGTCGACCTCCGACACCGATCAAGACCGGCTCGCGCAGGCCTATCTCGAGCGGCTCGACCAGGTCCTCGAGGAGCGTC
>JAHELW010000206.1 GCA_024643985.1 Myxococcales bacterium
CCCTGATGACGGTCGAGTGGTTCGTCACCGACCGCAGCCTCGCGACCATGATTCTCGAGCGATTGGGCCCTGGCTTGGACTCGACGCCCGGCTCGACGATTTCTACTCTTCAACCACCGCTTCAGCCTGCGATTGCAGCAGGGACATTCTCCCCCCTCTAGACCCCGCTGATTCCAACCACCTACGACCCACACCGCGAAAACCCGAATTTCGCCCTGCATACGGGGCACGGAAAAAACACGACGGGGGCCTGCGCGGAGCGGGAGGGCCTGCCCGCAAGGCCGGAGAATCGGTCGCGACGCCCGTGCTCGCGAGCGGGTGCCCGCTCGCTACGCTCGCCCCCACTCGCTGTGCTGGGCATCCCGACCGATTCTCCTCCGCATACGTCCTACCGCTGCGTACGGAATTCAGGTTTTCGCGGTGTGGGTTGCAACACCTTGAAATGACAGCCTTCCGAGAGGGGGAGCATGTCCCCCTCTTGCGCTCGCCTGTTTTGGGGCAAGACGTCGGCCTAGGGGTTCGGAAAAAACGCGATGGGGGTCGGAGCGGACGTGCGAAGTGACAATCGCCACGACAGCTACCACCGCGATTGGCGCGCCGCCCGAGGGAGGGCGTGCGCGGCCCTACTTAACCAATCTTACGGGCCGCATCTGCAGGCCCTCCCGATCCGCGGAGCGCCCCCGTCGTGTTTTTTCCGTGCCCCGTATGCAGGGCGAATTCCGGTTTTCGCGGTGTGGGTCGTAAGTGTTTGAAAAAAGGGCGTTCGCGAGGGGGGAGACTGTCCCCCTATTTCGCCATTGCGGCTCGGACGGCTTTCAGGAGCTTTTGGCCCGCTGGGCCGACCTGCTTGGCGACGGCCTCGGGAACGCCCTTTTCGGCGTCCTTGAACTTCTGGAGCTCGGCCTTGCTCGGGTCGTGGATTTCGTAGCCGTAGCGAACGAGGTTCTTGAGGAGGACGGGCTCCATCTTACGGACCTGTTCGCGTCCCCACGTCGTGAGGTCGTACGGAACGGTGGTCAGCACCTTTTGAATGTCCGGCGGAAGCGTGTCGAACCACTTCTTCGAGTAGACGACGATGCCCGGCTGGTAAGAGTGCTTCGAAAGGATCAGGTTGCGCTCGTCGTCTTTGAGCCCCTGATACCAGGTGGTGGCCATCGCGAAGAGCGGGGTGTTGTCGAAGCCGTCGACGACACCGGTTTGAAGGCTCGTCATCGTGTTCGCCACGTCGATGGTGACCGGGCTCGCGCCGAGGGCCTTGTACGCTTCGACGTGCGCGATGGCTTCCTGAGAGCGGTAGCGGATCCCCTTCATGTCTTCAGGGCTCCGGATCGGCCGTCGGCTGAAGTAAGAGCGGAACCCGTTTTCTCCCCAAAGGCCGAAGACCAGCTTCTGCTTCTCTAGAATGGCGCGCACTTGCTTGAGCACTTCGGGGTCGTCGAGCGCCTTGTCGGCTTCTTCGACCGTGTTGAACACGTAGGGCGCCTCGAGGACGTTCACCTCACGCACGATCGAGCTGAGACCGCCGACCGAGCCCGCGAAGCCCTGCTTGCTGCCCATCTGCGCGCGACGCGCGAGGGACCGCTCGTTCGAGCCGCCTAGGCGAAGCTTGACCTTCACGCGGCCGCCGGTCTCTGCTTCGACGTACTTCTTGAGCCGCTTGAGCTGGAGCGCCCAAGGGCTGCCCGCGGGGACGACCGTCCCCATCTCCAACACGAATTCCGGTTCCTCTGCCGGGGCAGGCGAAGCAAACAGGAGGGATGAGGCGACGAGCGCCACGGCAAAGACTAGGAAATTACGCATTGATTCTCCTCGGGCTAGCCCACTAGACGACGGAATGGTGTTGCCTATTCAGACTAGAAGTACTCGTCGATGTCCTCTTTGAGGATCGTCGCTTTACGCTGCTCGCACGTGTTCTCCGGCTTGATGTACGGGACGACGTTGGGGTCGCCAGCGAGCACGTAGTCGATCAGCTCGAGGTACAGCTCTTTGTTGTCCTCTTTGATCGCCCACTCCTCCGCCATCAGGATACGCGTGCCCCAGTAGTCCGGGTGCGCGTCCATCGAGACCTGGAAGTGCCTGGCAGCCTTCTTCATGTCGCCGCCGGCAAAGCTCGGCGCCTTGGCATAGAAGACACCGAAGTAGCGGTCCGGCGCCTGGTACCAGTAGGTCGGGTCGTTTGCGAGACAGAACTCCATGATGGCGCGAATCTCGTCCTTGTAGGCGAGCAGCGTGGCGAAGCTCTCGAGCGTCGCCCAGCGGCCGAGGTTCGAAGAGCGCCAGTAAAGCGCCGGCACGGCGCTCGCGTCTAGCACGTCGATGGCGTCTTCGATGAGCGTGCCGGCGTTCATCTTCTCTGCGAAGGCGGGCGACATCGCGGCGAGGGCTCGCTCTGCGGCTCGGGTACCTTCCTCGTGCGTGTCCTTATAGAGGTCGGGGTTGTCTTCATCGAACCGCAGATGGCAATCGGCGTAGAAGTAAATCGCGTGCGACAGGTTCGCGAGTGCTTCCGCGTTGCCGGGATCGATGTTGGTCGCCGCCTCGAGCGCGTCGACCGCGGCCTTGGCCTGACCCATGTCCGAACGCCCGTCCCACGCGATGTTGGCTTGGTTCAGAAACTCGGCGACCTGAGCCTTCGACGCTTCATCGAGCGCTCCAGCCTGGGTGGTGTCCCAAGCGGACTCCCGGGTCTCACCGCAACCGGCCACGACGACAGCCATGCACAACAGGGCAACCCAGTGCCCGAACTTCAACGAACGCATCATGCTTTCCTCCTGCCTCCGCGCCGATCTGGCGGGGCTACTGGCGGGGCATACCAAGTTGCCTTTCACGCTGTCAATGCTGCAAAGCGCCATCGGGGCGGTTTGCTTGCGACGGTCTCGGGCTTGTGGTACGCCCCTGCCTGAAAATTTGGTTTACCTCGATGGGTGGGCCGCCGCGGCCCGCCCATTTTTTGTTTCGGGACCCCAAGCGGAATTGACCCAGGCTCAACAACGGCTCGAGGCCTCTCTCGAGCAGCTCATCGACCCAATTTGCCGCGCCCACGGCGTGGAGCTGGTCGACGTGCGCTATGTGCGCGAGCCGAAAGGCGCCGTGATTCGCGTCATCATCGATCGAGACGTTCCGGGGCTGGAGGTCGGCAGCGGCGTGTCCCTCGAGGATTGCACGGGCGTGAGCCGGGACGTGTCGACCGCTTTGGACGTTCACGAAGACATTCTTCCCGCCGCGGGGTATCGGCTCGAGGTGAGCTCGCCCGGGCTCGAGCGCCCGCTCGTCAAGCTCTCGGACTTCGACCGCTTTTCGGGCAGAGAGGTCAAGCTGCGCACCCGAACCCCGATCGGTAAGCAAAGACGATTTCACGGCACGCTGCTCGGCGTCGAAGGCCCAAACGTCGAGCTAAACCAAGACGGGCAGGTCTTGTCAATTCCACACGAGGACATCGCAAAGGCGAACCTCGTGTATCGATTCTCGAACTAGGTGGGTAGTTGATCATGCAGCAGGTAAGCGCGCTTTCCCTTCAGCACGTGATTGAACAGGTGAGCCAGGAAAAGGGCATCGACGCCAAGATCCTCGTCGAGGCCACCGAGCAGGCGATTCTCACGGCGGCCAAGAAGACGTTTGGGCCCGATCGAGAGCTCGAAGCCAGGTTCAACAACGAGACCGGCGCCGTCGACTTGTTTCAATACATGACGGTGGTCGAGGCCGTCGAGAACATGGAACAGGAGATCTCGGTCGAAGACGCGCAGGAGTACGGTCTCGAAGCCGAGGTCGGCGAGGAGCTCGGCTTTCAAATCTTCTATCTTCCCGAGGACCGCGAAAAGGCCCGGGAGCAGGACAAGCAGTTCGGGGATCTTCTCGCGCTCGAGCAGAGCCGCAATCGTTTTGGCCGAATCGCCGCGCAGACGGCCAAGCAGGTGATCATTCAACGCGTTCGCGATGCGGAGCGCGAGCGCGTCTACACCGAGTACAAGAACCGCAAGGGAGAGATCATCACCGGAGTCGTGCGGCGCTTCGAGCGCGGCTCGAACATCATCGTCGACCTCGGACGCGGCGTCGAAGCGGTGCTGCCGCCAAGAGAGCAAACGCCTCGCGAGAGCTACCGCCCTGGGGACCGCATCGTGGCGTTCCTCAAGGACATCGATCGAGAGGCACGCGGACCGCAGATCATCCTCTCGCGCACCGACGTCGGGCTGCTGGTGAAGCTCTTCGAGATGGAGGTTCCCGAGATCTACGAAGGCATCGTGCGGATCGTAGCCGCGGCGCGCGAGCCCGGCGCACGCTCCAAAATCGCCGTCAGCAGCCGCGACTCGGACGTCGATCCGGTCGGCGCGTGCGTCGGCATGAAGGGCTCTCGCGTCCAGGCCGTCGTGCAGGAGCTCCGTGGCGAAAAAATCGACATCGTGCCCTGGGACCGGGATCCGGCGCGGTTCGTGTGCAACGCGATTGCACCGGCCGAGGTGGTGCGCGTCGTCATCGACGAGGCGAACTCGAACATGGAGCTCGTCGTCCCCGACCCGAAGCTTTCACTCGCGATTGGGCGACGCGGCCAGAATGTGCGCCTCGCGTCGCAGCTAACGGGCTGGCGTCTCGACATCGTCAGCGAGTCTCGGTTCAAGCAAATCGAGGAAGAGGCGATGGCGGCTCTGTCGCGCCTGAGCGCCGACGAAGAGGTCTCCCGCTCGCTTTACCGCATGGGTTTTCGAAGCCTCGACGAGGTCGTGGAGGCGAGCGAGGGAGAGCTCGCTTCGGTGCCCGGCATCGCCGAGGAAGACGTTGCGAAGCTTCGCGAGGACGCCGGGCGAGCGATGGAAGAGGTTCGGCAGGAAGCGCTTGCCGCGATGGCCGACCGCACGGAAGCGCCGACCGAGCGCGACAAGCTGTTGCTCCTGCGCAACGTCAACGCGCGCACCGCTGACCAACTCGAGCAGAGCGGATACACGTCGGTGACCGCGATTGCCGGCGAGGAGGACACCGACCGGTTTGCGATCAAATCGGGTCTTGGCGCCGTCAAGGCCCAGGCGGTGAAAGCCGCAGTAGCGGAGTTCACGGCAAACGAGTGGCCGCCCG
>JAHELW010000207.1 GCA_024643985.1 Myxococcales bacterium
GCTGCGAAGTACAGATTGGGCTCGGGGTGGCGTAGCGCCTCGCGCTCGAACGGAAACGCGCTCACGTCGAGCTCCTGTCGCTCCCAGCCCTCGCGGGTCCAAACACCGAACTGGTAGACGCCACCCTGCGCGTGGCGTGCGTGCATTCCCCAGTTGATCAAGGTGAGACCGGTTCCGTAGCTGTTGTCGATGTCGCTCGAGCAGCTCCCCTGCGTGTAGACGAGGGCTGCAAGCAGCCACGGGTCGACGGTGAACTCCCGGCCATAGCGAACGATTGCCTCGGCGTATCGCTGCAGGTCGCGTGGCGACGTGTCCTTTGGGCAGAGCGCCTGCATTGCGCGCGCCAGCTCCGACGGGGAAACGTCCGCTGGCGAGGGTGGCTCCTCCGGCCACTCGGACAAGTCGAGGAGGCCGCCCCCGCGCGGTCGCAGGCCGAGTCGCCTCATCTCGTCGGCGGTGAGCGGGGCTTTCGGCCGTCGCGGCGCGACCCCTGCAGAGTCGTTCAGGATGACCCCTTTTCGAAGCCGACGGTTCCACGGTGCTTCTTGTGCGTGAGTCGGCTGGAGCGCAGCGACCAGACTCAGAACGAAGCCAAGGGTTAAGAGACGGGCTGCGATTCTCAAGTGGTTCTCCGGAGCTATCAGAATGCCGCGACCAAACCCGCTCTCCAACTTTGTGACGTAAGTGTCTGGATTATTTCGAGTCTTCAAAGGTTTTGCGGCCTCGCGCCATGTCCGCTAGGGTGCCGTTCAAGCCGGCCGGCACGACGACCGATGAGTAGCCAGAGAGGGACGGGAATTTTGGGGGAACGCCTCGCATCGCTTGCCAACTGCCAGGAGCTTTTTGCCCGGCGTCAGTACGAGCCCGTCATCTCGCCGAGTGCGCTCGAAGCAACGACGTCTGCCTGGTTCGGCGTCGGCGTTGCCGCGGATGATGCGAGCTGCGGGCTTCCCGTCGACGTGCTGATTCTCGTGTTTGCACAGGAGATGGTCCGGAGGAAGCTCGGCCTCTCGAAGAGCTCGATCCTCATCGCCGACAGCAATGCGTGCAATGCCGGCGTGCCGCGACTCGACGTGCATCGGGCTGCCTCGCTCGCCCAGGCGCCCCTCGAGACGCTGATCGAACGATTCGGTTTTCCGGTCGACATTCGACGTTCTTCGTCGCTCGCCCCCGCTGCCGAAGTAGAGCGAAAGCAGGAAGCACTCGAGATCGACAACGGCTACGTCGCGCAGCAGCTCGTGCAAACCGAGATCATGCGGGAGCGCGGCGCGGCGGTGAAGGTTGGTTGGGCGCTCTCTGCGTGCACTTATGACGAAACGTATTTCGACAGGCTGTATCGCGATCGGTTCGGTGACGAGGTTACGTTCATCTATACGATCGGCGGTCGGACGCTGAACCCTCAGCGCCCGCGCGCTTGCCCGTACCTTTGCCGGGAGCCGAAAGATCGCCTTCTTTTGGGTACGCGCGAGAATGCGGTGCGCAAGCTCTACAGCGATCAGAGCTCGCCCGC
Source organism: Myxococcales bacterium (assembly GCA_024643985.1). GTDB lineage: Bacteria > Myxococcota_A > Polyangia > Polyangiales > Houyiibacteriaceae > SG8-38. Next base: position 1,511 of record JAHELW010000207.1, read on the forward strand.
GATGCGAGGCTATCGTCGTCTGGTCGCCAAGTTGGCGCGCGCCTACCACCACCTCACCGGTGAGGATCCCGGCACGCCCGAGAGCTTCCTCCAGTTCGTCGTCGACGCCTCGGCAAGCACTTCTACTGCAAGAAAGCAGCGAGCCCGCGAATCGCGAGCGGGCGCCCCGTCGAGCTTTGCTCCCTGAGCTCGCGCATCTGATCGTCGCTGAGCGCCTCCGTGCCTTCTCCGCTCGTGCCCGAGCGCAAGAACGATTTCGGCCGCACACCGCGTTCTAGAAGAAGTGCGGTTGCATGGTCGAAGACGGATTCGCGACGCTTCATGGCGTCGAAGCTGCTTTCGATCACCGCGCGATCGATCCAGCGTTCGTCCCGCTCCCAGCCCAGGAAGTCGACGATTTGGAGGATGGCGTTCTTTCTGTCGCCAACCAGATCTTCGTAGCGGAGAATCAAAACATCGGGGTCATACGCGTGGGACCGCCAACCCGAAACGTGATCGAACCAGGAACCGTATTGCAGGCGACCGCGCATGAAACGGCGATGAAATTCGTCCAGCGATCCGGTGAACCCGAGGTAGGCGCGATGGAAGTGAAAATAAGAGACGAGCACGTCCTGAACGTCCCGCTCGACGTAGAGGTAGCGGGCGCCGTCGGGCAGCCATTCCCGCGGGAGATGACTCTTGAACACCCGAGGCGACGGAAATTGCGCGAGGTCGTCGGCGGTCAGCTCTCCAATCGCCATCGAGCGCTCGAACCAAGGAGACACCCTGGTGAGATGGTCCGGGTCGGGCTGCTGCTCGTGCGTCAAGAGGTAGAGAATCCACTGCGTGAGGGTCGTTCCCGATCGTGGGTAGCTCGAGATGAACACGTCGCTCGGGCGCGCCCGGAACTCCAATCGACCCCGGACGAAGTTCGCGATTCGTCGCGCATCATCGAGACTCCGAACCGCCGAGTCGAGCACGTTCGCCGCGAGCCCCAGCGCGCGGCTCGCCGGCTGCTTGAAGAGATCCCGGTTTGTCGTCTTGGTTGGCCGCATGATCCGAGGCGACTACCCTAGCATCGCCCATGGAAGCCCTAGCACACATCGCGAGCCCCGAGTTCGCGATTGCCTTCGGTGTCAGCTTCGTGGCCGCCGCGCTTCACAGCACCGTGGGCTTCGGGTTCTCACTGCTGAGCGTCCCCGTTCTGGCGCTGCTGAATCCGCTCTTTGCACCGGTACCTCAGCTCCTCGTCGTATGGCCGCTCACGATCGCGATCGTCCTTCGCGAGCGACATGCGGTCGAGGTTCGAAGCACGCTTTGGATCCTTGCCGGACGAGTTCCCGGCGCCGTCATCGGCGTCGTGCTCCTGAAATGGTTGAGCACGGCGGAGCTCGACGTGTTGATGTCGCTGATGGTCATGATCGGCGTCGCGCTCGTCGTGAGCCGAGGTAGCTTTCGCCGCACCTCGTCCCGCGAGGTGATCGCGGGAGTCGCTTCCGGGACGATGGCGATGGTGTCGGCGATCGGCGGGCCGCCCATTGCGCTCCTTTACCGCAACGACGAAGGTCCCACCGTGCGCGCCAATCTCGGCCTGGTCTTCGCGATCGGGCTGACGATCACCATCACGGTTCGCGCCGCGGCGGGCGAAATGAGCTGGGACGAAGTCCTGATCGGGGCGGCGCTGCTGCCCGCGGTCTGGCTCGGTTTGCGTGCGAGCCGCTTCCTGATTCCACGGGTGGACGGGCCGCGGCTCAGAAATGCCATCGTCATCGTGGCGGGTGCGGCGGCAGCGCTTCTGCTCGTCCGCGGCGGCTTCAATTGGTGAAGTAGACCCAGGTCGTGTCGGGCTGGAAGCGAACGGCGTGCCAGGCGGGAGGGACCTCGGGGTCACTCCAGTAGTAGATCCAGCGGGCGTCGACCGGCGCGATGTTCGTGCAGCCATGACTCCGAACCTTGCCGAAGTCCGTGTGCCAGTATGCCCCGTGGAGGGCGTACCCGCCGTGGTAGTAGAGCGTCCAGGGAACTTCCTCGACTTCGTAGAATCCGTCGATGGGATCGGTCGCGTTCATCGTCGTCGAGATGTATTTCTGCTGAACTTGAAAGAGTCCGGTCGGCGGCTCGTAGCCTTCCTTGCCACTCGAAATCACGGTCGCGTACACGGGCTGGGTACCTTCGTACGCGACCAGCGTCTGCTCGGATAGAGCGACGTGGACCCACTTCGCGTTGGTCGGCACTCCACTCGGCGCCTTCACCTTGCGTGCGACCCGCACGTCGCCGCGCCGCACCGCTCCTGCATCACCGGCGACGTACGTGAGCCCGTCCCTCTGGAGCTCCTCCCTGACGACGAAACGTGCATGCTTTTCCGCGTTGCCGACTGCGCGCGTCTGGTCGCCATCCAGGTTGAACAGCTGGCGATCCTCGCCCCAGACGAAAGCAATCGGGAGCTGCCAGCCCGATTGGCCTAGCACCTCCCCTCGGACGGGGTCGGGGTTCCGGAGCTCGACGTCGCTTGGACGCACGTAGCGCCCCCTCACGGTTCGGTAGAACTCAGCGCCATCGGCTTTTCTTGCTTCCTTGTCCGCCAAGGCCAAGAAGTAGTCGCCTTCCATCAGGGACGAAACGACTTCGGGAGTGGGACCCTTCTTCTCCATCGCGCGACGCGCTTGCTTCTCTTCTTGGACGGTCGGGATTCGGTAGTAACGCGGAGCGCGCTGGGTCGTCACGCGAGCGTACTGATAGGGGAGGTGGTTGGTCACCCGAGCGCGCGGCACCCCATACGTCTTCACGGCCGGGCTTTCGCTCAGGTGAAAGCCGAGGGATGTACAGACGTAGCCAAACGGGACGGCTTCGTACCACGTGCCGTCCTTGCAGCCTGGACCGACGACCTTGTTGCCCAGGCGAAGCGCGGTACCACGGCGAACGACACCCGCGACCTTGGGGCGGCTCGCGGTCTCGTCGTAGACGAACGCGTCATAGTGAAAGGCCGCGCCGAAGATCTCCGCACGGCCGGGATTGTTGCTCGGGCTGCTCTGGCGGTCGTTCCAGCCATCGAGGCTGGGCGCTCGCAGAACCTGCTGTCCATCGACGACGTCGACCCTCGGTTGGCCCTGGCTCGACGACCGTTCGCCGAGAGCCCCTGTCCCGACGCCGACGCCGACGAGCACCGTCGCCGAAGCGAAAAAAGTCCATCGATTTGCGAGCAAGCGCAACATACTACGTGGTAACGAGCACAGCGTTCAGCCCCGCGCTGCGAGCCCGAGGATAGCGCTACTTTCGAGGGTTTCAAAAGATCGGACCCACCTCGCAAAAGCAGCGCAATTTCTGCGTTAGGACCGCACATCGGGCTGGTGTTACACCACCGGCCATGCCTACCGAATCTGCACAGCAGGCGCTCTCGCAACTTCGCGATCCCGCGCACTTCCAATGGTACGTCATCCCGCTGCTCGTGATCGTCCTCTACATCTATCACGACCAGATCGGGCGGAAGAACTACAGCGTCGTTTTTGCGGGGCTCGCGCTGTGGGGGATGGACTGGTTCAACGAAACCTGGAACTCG
>JAHELW010000208.1 GCA_024643985.1 Myxococcales bacterium
GCTCGTGAAGTGGAATGCCGAGCTTGTCGTACGTCTCGAGCAGCTCCGGATCGACTTCATCGAGGCTCTTGGGCGCGTCGTCCTTGCTCTTCGGGGCCGCGTAGTAGCAGATGTCCTGGTAGTCGATTTCGGGGTAGGTGACCTTCGCCCAGCGGGGCTCGGTCATTTCGAGCCACCTGCGGTATGCCTTGAGACGCCATTCCAGTAGCCACTCGGGCTCGTTCTTCTTTCGCGAGATGAATGTGACGATGTCTTCGTTGAGCCCGGGCGGAGCGTACTCCTGCTCGATGTCCGTGACGAACCCGGCGTCGTACGACTTCTTGAGGATCTCATCGATGGATTGCGTTGCTGACGACATGCGTTACTCCACACCGGCCCGGACACGATTGGCTTCGTTGCTCGACAACGACAGCGAAATCAGGCTCGCGGCGCCTGAGACCGCCATGTCGGCCAAGGTGATTTTGGAAAGTGCGCTTTGAACCGCGAGATTGATTCGCTGCCAATTCGCGCGAACACCGCAGTTCGTTTCGTACTCGCAAAACGAGTCGCTGGTCTCGTCGGAGCACTCGGTCACCGCGATTGGACCTTCGATTGCTTCGATCACTTCGTGCACCCCGATGCGCTGCGGAGGCCGCGCCAGCGCGTAGCCCCCTTTGGCTCCACGCTGCGAAATCACGACACCGGCCCGGGCGAGCTTCTTCAGGACCTTGCTTGCGGTCGGTTCCGGAATCTGCGTATGGACGGCGAGGTCACGGGCCGCATGCGGGCCCTCCGCGGCGGCCAGCTGGGTGGCCAACACGACAGCATAGTCCGTCATTTTCGAAATACGCAGCATTTCCAGTTACTTATATTCAGGACCGTTTCAGTCCTATATGAGGATCTAGAGTACCGGCGCGGGGGTGTCAAGGTTGGCCCATGGGCAAGACCTACGAGGCGATCGCTCCCAAGCTCCGCGACTTCATCGAGCGGCAGAAAGTCTTTTTCGCGGCGACCGCGCCGCTCGGAGCGGAAGGCCACGTAAACCTCTCTCCGAAGGGGCTCGCGGGGACGCTGGCGCTCCTCGACGACCTCACGATCGCCTATCTCGACCTCACCGGAAGCGGCGTCGAGACCATCGCCCATCTTCGGGAAAACGGCCGCATCTGCTTGATGTTTTGCGCGTTCGAAGGCGCCCCCCGAATCGTTCGAATCCACGGCACGGGGGACGTCGTCGAGCCGGACGATGAAGAGTTCCCAAAGCTCGCCGCACACTTCGACGCGTACCCCGCCGTACGCTCGATCATCCGGGTGAAGGCTACGCGCATCAGCGATTCCTGTGGCTACGGCGTCCCGCTCTACGCCTACGAAGGAGAGCGAGACCAGCTCCAGCGCTGGGCGCACAGCAAAGGTGAAGACGGCGTCGCCGAGTACCAACGCAAGAACAACGCGACGAGCCTCGACGGCCTACCGAGCGGACTCCGGAACCATTAGGACCGGCATCGGTGCGATGCGAAGGCACCGAGCGGCCGTGCTCCCGATGAGAAGACGCCCGAGCACGGTTTGCCGGTGCGTGCCGACCACCATGATGTCGGCTGGGATCTCTCGAGCCGCCTTGCAGAGGGCGTGTGCCGCATAGTCCGCGGAGACCACCTGATGAATCTGCGCGCCGGGGGCGTGCTCTTGGATGTACTCCGCCAGCTTCTTCCCCGCCTCCAGCTTGCTCTGATCGCGCAAGATCTGCCGCCAGGTGCGCTCCTCATCGGGTTTGTCTTCCCCGCCGGCCGGGATGACGACGTTGGCGATGTGGAGATCGCCGCCGACGCGCGAAGATGCGCGTTTCGCCCAAGAGACGGCGGCAAGCGCCGATTCCGAAAAGTCGGTTCCGACGAACCACTTCGTGCCCTGGAGCGCGTCGGGAATCGGTTGGTCGCCCGTCGCGATGAAGACCGGGACGTGCGCTGCACGGATCACCCGCTCTGCGGTCGAGCCGACCACCGCCTCCGTCACCCCCTGGCTGTCGACCGAGCGCGGACCGCTCGACCCGTAGGGCCCAATCGCGATGAGGAACGAGCCGCGCTGGTCTGCGAGCTCGGGAATGAGCCTCCACGGACGTCCTCGAATGACGAACGCTTCGCACTCGACCCCAGCCGCTTCGCAGCGCGCCTGCTCCTTTTGAAGCTCGGCCTCGAGCGCGGCCTCGTAGCGGCTGGCGTCTTCTTTGGCCGCCTCCGCGGCCGCCTGGAGGTCGGGAGACTCGGGCCACCAAGAATCCGCGTCGTCGAGGACGTGAACCAGGTCGATGCGAACTCCGAAAGCTTTGGCGGCCGCAATCGCGAGGTCGACCGTTCGAGGCCCCGCCGAGGTCAAATCCGTTCCACAAAGAATGCTCGCTCCTGCCATGCGCAAAGCATAGATCAAGGCGTTGGAGGCGCACATAGTCAGCGCTAGGATCAGAACCGAGAATGGACGAAACCCCTGTTTATCTGGACCACCACGCCACGACCCCGGTCGACCCGCGGGTGCGGGAGGCAATGTGGCCTTACTTTTCCGAGCGATTCGGGAACGCGGCGAGCCGTGTGCACGCCCACGGAAAAGCCGCGCGGGACGCCGTCGAAGCCGCGCGCCAGGAGGTGGCGCGGCTAGTCGGAGCTGCGTCGGACGAGCTGGTGTTCACCTCGGGTGCAACCGAGAGCGACAACCTCGCCATTCTGGGCACGGTCCGGGCACGCGCGGCCGACGGCAAGCACATCCTCACCGTCGAGACCGAGCACAAGGCCGTGCTCGACGCGTGCACGGCGCTCGAGCGAGAAGGGTGCCGCGTCACGAGGCTCGGCGTCGACGACCGCGGGCTGGTCTCCTTGGACGCGCTCGAGGCGGCACTCTCCGACGAGACGGTCTTGGTGAGCGTGATGCTGGCCAACAACGAGGTCGGCGTCGCACAGGACCTCGCCGCGATCGGCGCCATCACTCGGGCACGCGGCATCACGTTCCACTGCGACGCAGCCCAGGGACTCGGCTACCTTCCGTTTTCGGTCGAAGAGATGGGCGTCGATCTCGCAAGCCTATCCGCACACAAGATGTACGGTCCGAAGGGAGTGGGCGCGATCTACATCTCGCGCGCGCTTCAGACGCGGGGTATTCCCGCGCCGCAGATGCACGGCGGCGGCCACGAGCAGGGGTTTCGATCCGGCACGCTCAACGTTGCGGGCATCGTGGGCTTTGGCCGCGCCGCATCGATCATGGCGGCTGAAGGCGCGGAGGAGGCACGGCGCCTTCGCGCGCTCCGGGATCGGCTGAAGCAGCAGCTGTTCGATGGGCTCGAGGAAGTCCGCCTCAACGGCGCCGAGGAGCCCCGCCACCCTGGAAACCTCAACGTCTCCTTTGGGTACGTCGATGGCGCCGCACTGCTCATCGAGCTCTGCAAGGTCGCATCGGTTTCGAGCGGTGCGGCGTGTAGCGCGGCCGAGGCGGGGCCGAGCTACGTGCTCGAGGCGATGGGCGTCGAAAAGGACTGGGCCGCCGCATCGGTTCGTTTCGGTGTCGGTCGGCACACGACGAACGAAGAGATCGACCGTGTCGCGGCACGCACGATTGAAGTCGTTCAAGCGCTGCGCGAGCATTCGCCTCTCTGGAAGGCCAAGGTGACCGGCCAAACCATCGACTGGTAGCGCGCGTTGCCGCGGGGCTGGCCAAACGTGCTCAGCCGCCTTAAGTTGGTTCTGATGAGCGAAACCGACGGCATCACCCTCACGCCAACGGCGATCGAGATGGGCAAGCAAAAGGTCGCGGATGCAGGCGAGCCGGTCGCGGGCCTGCGCCTCGGGATCAAGGGCGGCGGATGCTCCGGGTACTACTACGTCTACGATTTCGCCAAGAAGATCCGGCCCAATCGAGACCTCGTCTTCGATTTCGATGGCCTTACGGTCGTCGTCGACAATCGCAGCCTCGAGTTCCTCAAGGGGGCCGTGCTCGACTGGGAGCAAGGCCTGATGAGCTACGGGTTCAAGTGGGAAAACCCGAATGCGGTCGGCGACTGCGGCTGCGGTCAGTCGTTCGAAGTCGGGTAAGCGACTGCCGGCGCGCGGCGTGACCACCACGCGGCCAATGCGCTGCCGATGATGCAGTGGGTGATCGCCGAAATCGCGCTCGGAATCACAGTCAGCGGGTTCGTGAAGTGTCCTTGCGCCAGCACGGCGCCCAGCCCCGAGTTCTGCATGCCGACCTCGATCGCCGTCGTGCGGGCCACGGTTCCAAACCCGGAACGCCAGCCGGCGAGTAGGTAGCCGACGATGAACCCGAGCGCATGGGTGACCACGACCGCCCCGACTAGAGACAGTCCCGAGTGGAGCACCGCGTCTCTCCGAGCGCCGAGGATGGCGGCCACGATGGCCACGATCATCGAGACGGCGGCCGCCGGCGCGAACGGCAGGAGCCTCTCGGTGAACCGAGGGAGATAGCGCCGCATGAAGAGGCCGAGCGCCACGGGAAGGAGGACGACCTTCGCGGTGCTCGCGAATAGGCCCCACGCATCGACGTCGACGCGACTGCCGACGATCCAGGTCGTGAGAAGAGGCGTGCAGAGAGCGGCCAAGATGGTCGAGAACGCCGTCATCGAGACGGAGAGCGCGACGTCGGCCTTGGCGAGATATGCGATGACGTTGGACGCCGTTCCACCCGGACAGCAGCAGACGAGAACCAGGCCCACCGCAAACGGGGTCGAGAGAGAAAACGCGTACCCCACGCCCCATCCAAGCAGGGGCATGACCGTGTACTGCAGCAGCACGCCCATACCGATCGACGCCGGCCTCCGGAATACGCGCGAAAAATCGGCGAGCTCGAGCGTCAGACCCATCCCGAGCATGATGATCTGGAGGCCGGGGGTGATCAGACCGTAGTCGAGAAACCAAGTGAACGTCGGTGGATGGAGCAGCGCGACGACACCTCCGAGGGTGACCCAAAGGGGAAAAAGCCGAACGAAGGCCGTCACGCAGCGCCGATGTAGCACAGGGTGAGGAGGACTAGGGCGAGCTTCCATGCTAAGGCCGGCGTCTGATGTT
>JAHELW010000209.1 GCA_024643985.1 Myxococcales bacterium
TTCGGATCCCCTTCGAAGCATCAGCGTCACGTGGATCCCGCGCCGCAGCAACCGTTCGACCACGGCGCGACCGATCAGGCCCGTCCCTCCGGAGACGAACGCGTGACTCGTTGTCGCCATCGCCGCCGAGAATGCACCGCCCGACGCGCCGACGCCAGCGGCAACCACCGAGAGTCCTTGCCGAGCGCGCCTGCCCTTGTGCAGGGGTCAGTCGCGTCCGCCGACCGTCGGCCCCTTGAACATCCCCGTGCGCGGCACTTTGTTGCCGAGTAGCGCACGGAAGAAGATCGGAAACTCGATGATGACGGTGAGGCCTGCCAGGACCAGCGCGCCTCGAAGCGCGATTCGGCCCGCCTGCTGGTCCTGTGGCATCCACACCACGAAGGCCACGACGAATAGGGCCGTTGCCGCGAAGCCAGCGAGCGACATGAGGAGGAACTGTTCGCGGGTGTTCTGCTGATCGTCGTAGCTGAAGAGGAAGGGTGAGAAGATGCGCTTCGCAGGCACGTAGACGCTATGGGTGAGGCGGGCGCCGACGAGGTGCCCCCACTCGTGCAGGTTGTACGCGCAAATCGCCGCACCAACGCCCGCCGCGATCGAAAGCCCCGAAGCGAGCCCCGTGCCCGGGTCGACCGTCAGGCTCAGCCACCAAGCGGCGACGGTGCCGAGGAGGATCGTCACGTCACGGATGACGAAACGGCGAAACATGGGCTCGTTCTACGCCCCGTCGTCGCGCCGTCAAGCAGGTCGAGCGCCGCCGAGGAGCTGCCTGCTGATGATGATGCGCTGGACGTCCGACGTGCCCTCGTAGATTTGGGCGACGCGGACGTCCCGGTAGATCTTCTCGACGGGAAGCTCGCGGGAGTAGCCATATCCGCCGAAGATCTGAATGGCGTTCGAGCAGATCCGTTCGGCTGCCTCGGAAGCGAACAGCTTCGCCATGCATGCTTCTTTGAGGCACGGCCGCCCTGCGTCCCGAAGCGCCGCCGCGTCGAGCACCATCGTCTCGGCTGCGTGAAGCTGAGTCGCCATGTCCGCGAGTCGAAACGCTACGGCCTGATGGTCGGCAAGCGCTCGACCGAACGCCGTCCGCTCCTTCGAGTAAGCGAGCGCGTGGCCCAACGCGGCTCTCGCCATGCCGACACACTGCGCGGCGATTCCGATTCTGCCCGCCTCGAGGTTCGCCAGCGCGATCCGATACCCGTCCCCTTCGGCTCCGATTAGGTGGTCGGCGGGGACGTGGGCGCGGTCGAAGCTGAGCTGTGCCGTGTCGGATGCTTCTTGGCCCATCTTGTGCTCGAGAGAGGACACCGACATCCCGGGCGTGCCCGCGGGCACGAGGAACGCGGACATGCCTCGCTTGCCGGCGGCCGGGTCCGTGACCGCGAAGACGATGACGGCGCTCGCGATCTTGCCCGACGTGATGAACTGCTTGGTCCCGGTGATCTCGTAGCCGGTCTCCGTGCGAACGGCCCGAGTCTGCACGTTCGCAGCGTCGGAGCCCGCCTGCGGCTCGGTGAGCGCAAACGCTCCGATCGTCTCGCCGGCGGCGAGGGGCCGGAGGTAGCGCTGCTTCAGGGTCTCGCTTCCAACCGACTGCAAGATGGCGCACACCGGCGCGTTGTTGACGCTCATGATCGTCGACACGGCGCCGTCGCCGACCGCAATCTCGATCAGGGCGAGCGCGTAGGACACGTAGTCTAGGCCGGCCCCGCCGTATTCTTCCGGCACCGTCATGCCCATGAAGCCGAGCTCTCCCATCTCGCGGAGCACCTCGGGCTCGACCGCACCTGCCGCTTCCCACTTGCGACTGTTGGGGGCGAGCCGCTGCTCGGCAAAACGTGAGGCGGATTCCCGGATGAGCTCCTGTTGCTCGGTCAACACCATCGCTTCCGCGGGATAGAACAGGCGCGCGCGCAGCGCCAGCGCTCAGAGGCTGTCGTAGTATTTGCGCGCCTCGACGGCCATTCGCCGAAGCCCTTCGTTCGTGTCGACGAGCGGCGCATATCCGAAGTCGCGCTTGGCGCGGTCGATGCGGAAGTAGTGATCGATGTCGCAGAGCTTGACGTTGGCGACCGTGAACATCGGCTTCGGAGCGCCGAAGAGCTGGTAGAGCCGCTCCCACACCGCGCCGACGGCTCTCGCGACCGGGTCCGGAACCCGGACGAGCCTGACGTCGAGCCCCATGTTCTTCGCGAGCTCGATGCTGAACTGCCCCGCGTTGATCGGCGTTTCGTCGCTCAGAAAATACGCCTGACCGCAGACCGGAGACCCGTCGACCAACCGCTCCGCCGCTCGAATCTCGCCTTCGACGAGGCTGTCGATGTACACGTAGTCGAGCTTGGCGCGCCCGTCGCCGAAGACGACCATGGGCGCCCCCTTCTTGAGTGCACGCACGAGCCGGCCGTACGTCAGGCGCTCCCCCGGGCCGTAGATGCCGCCGGGACGGATCGCGCACGTCAGCAAGCTGCGCTCACCGTTCGCGGCGAGCACTGCGCGTTCCCCTTTGACTTTCGTCACGGTATAGAGGTCCTTCGACGTGCTGTAGGGCGCGCTCTCGTCCTGACCCGCTGCTCCCGCGCAAAACGAAGCCACGATCGAGCTCGTGTGCACCAATCTTCGAACGCCGTGTTCCTGCGCGGCCCGAATCACGTTGTTCGTTCCGCCTACGTTGATCGACTCGACGCTTTGGGCAATCGACGGACGGGCGTGGGTCAGCGCTTCGATCACGGCAACCGTGTGAAAGACCGTGTCGACCCCTTCGCATGCGCGCGACACATCGTCACGTTTGCGCACGTCGCCCCGAAACCAACGTACGCCATCACGCGGCGCCGGCTCGGGTGCGGTGTCGAGCACGTGGACGGAGCAGCCCTTGGCAAGAAGCGCTTCCACCAAATGACGCCCGAGAAAACCGGCGCCTCCGGTCACCAGGCAGCGCTCCCCATCGAGGGGTCGACGGTCAGTCATCACCGGCCTCTGGGTAGCCGGTGTCCGGCGTGTGAACAAGCTCACAAAACGAATCACGGAAGTGCATTTATCCGAACAATTTTGGCGTGCTGGGCGATCTGGCCGTTGACGGGAACACCCCTTTTGAGGGTAGACTGGCTGCTCTGCGCCCGCAGTGTAGCCCGGTGGTTCCCCCATCTCATCCCACCGGGCATCGTACCGAGGAAAACATGACCCACTGGAGCTTGCCCCAGGCCTTTGCCTGGTCCCTTGTCCTTGCCCTTTTCGCCGGAGGTTGCGGCAGCAGCAGCGATGCCGACGGCAGCGTCGAGTGTCTGACGGCGCTTCGGTTGAATCTCGAAGTGGCCGACGGAACCGTCATCGACGAAGTCCAATACGAAATCACCGGCAACGGAATGGCGCCGATGGGCGGCACGATCGACACGAGCGCGCCCGGCGCGACGGCCTCGGTGGAGCAGTTCGGGATTCCGCCGGGGGACGGCTATCTCGTGACCATGATCGCGACGTCGGCCGACGGCATGCTCATGTGCGGCGGCTCTGCCACGTTCGACGTGGCCACGGGTCTCACCACGGACGTGGACGTGATTCTGAACTGCAAGGGTACGGAGCGTTTCGGCGGCGTGCGAGTCAACGGCAAGCTCAACATCTGTGCCGAGCTCGAAAAAGTCGTGGTGGCGCCGCTTCAGACCGCGGACGGGTATGCGCTCGACGTGAGCGCGCTCGGCAGCGACGAAGAGGGTGATGACGTCGCGTTTCGCTGGAGCGCAACCGGTGGCTCGTTCGACGATCCGGATGCCGGACAGACGATTTTCAACTGCGACGACGTGGCCGAAGAAGAGCTCACCGTCGAAGTCTCGGATGACGGCTTCGAGTACTGCATGGACGCGTGGACCGTTCCCGTGAGCTGCGTGGACGATGACGGCGCAGGCGGCTCTGGCGGAAGCGCTGGAAGCGGCGGTGCTGGCGGCTCTGGCGGAAGCGCTGGAAGTGGCGGCAACGGTGGAACCGGCGGAAGCGCTGGAAGCGGCGGAAGCGCTGGAAGCGGCGGAAGCGCTGGAAGCGGCGGCAACGGTGGCTCCGGCGGTGGCACGGGTGGCACCGGCGGCATCGGCGGAACCGGCGGCATGGGTGGCACCGGCGGTGCTGGTGGCATTGGCGGCACCGGTGGAAACGGCGGCACCGGCGGAAGCGGTGGCTCTGGCGGAAGCGGCGGCGCGGGTGGAAGCGGCGGTGCGGGTGGAAGCGGCGGCAGCAGTGGCGCTGGCGGAAGCGGCGGAAGCGCCGGCAGCGGTGGAAGCGGCGGCGCCGGAGCAGCTGCTGGAAACGTTCCTCCCGAGTGCCTGGTCACGCTCAGCGTCGAGTGATTCCACAGCTCGGGCTGATTCTGCTGGGATCACGTTTCCGGACGGGTGCCCGTCCGACACGGGTGTAATTTGTTCAGACATTGAATAGTCGGCCGCAAGCCGCGGTCTTAGCGGTATGGCATGGGTGGAGGCCGCTCGGCCCTCGAAGGGCACGAAATGGATCCCTTCATCGACCCTAGGCAGACTTCGCAGATGGCTCGCAGCATGACTTTACTTCGTACCTTTTCCCTGGCTTTCGTCGTGACGGCGCTACCCACGCTCGCGGCAGGCGAAGCCGACGTCTTCACGACCCAAATCGCAGAGGACGGCTCATCGATCTCTTCGGGGCGCGCGGTGGGCGTCATCGACAAACCAATCGACGACGTTCTTCCGATTGTCGTCGACTACGGAAACTACGTGCACTTCATGCCGAACTTCACGAAGTCGAAGGTGCTCGCCCGCCGCGGCAACCGCGCCATGGTCTACATGGAGGTGAGCGTCGCGTCGGGGACGCACACGCTGTGGGGCCAGCTCAAGCTCGCGGAAGCCTCGAGCGACGGAGCCACCCGCGTGATCGAAGCGCGCCTCCTCGACGGCAACATCGATGCGTTCAGCGCGACGTGGCGTCTCACGCCGGTCGGCGACGGCACTCGCACCGAGGTCGAGTTCAAGCTCTACGTCGACCCGGACATGCCCCTCCCGTCATCGGTCTTCAGCCG
>JAHELW010000210.1 GCA_024643985.1 Myxococcales bacterium
GATCCCCTCCCTCGCCGCCGCATCCGGACGCTATGGCAGTCGCGGCCAACATGAGCCCGACCACGATGGTGAAACGCGGAGTGCCTCGCCCGATCACACTCGGGAGACTAATCGCGTCGCCTCGATATTTGAAGCATATCTTCGAGACGCCAGCGCCCCGTTGATCGCTTCGACGTCCCCGAGGTACTGTGTCGTCGTGAGGTCCATTTCGGCAGTGCTCGTCTCGATTTGTTTCGTTGCGGCGTGTGGCGGCGAAAGCTCGCAGTCCGGCAGCAACGTGGGGTCTATCTCGTGTGATCCAGACCCCATCATGGGGGACGACTGCTTAGGCTACTGCGACGCAAACGACTGTGCAGCCGAGGAGAACTTCACGGAGAGCTCGCGGTGTCAAAGCATCGGAGGCGGTGAAGGCATGTGCCTGTGCTCTTGCGGCAATTTCAACGGCGCGGGAACCGGCGTTTTCCGAGGCGAACTGTTTCCTCTACTGTGACAAGCTCCCGTGTGCCGGCGGGCAGGTGCTCGTCATCGACTCGATGTGTGCTCCGCAGATCGGCGGGGGACACGAGTGCGAGTGCGAGTGCGGTAGCAGATGAAGAGGGCGTAAAGGGACTGGTTGCACCGCTCGGAATGGGCTAACCCCAGGCACCCATGCGCCCCCCGATTCCGACGCGCGTCGTGCCGAGCGTTCAGCCGGCAGACCTGACGCCTCGACAGGTTGCCCAAGAGCTTCGACAGCTCATCGACTCGGGCGCCAAGCTCCGCGCCGTTGGCGAGGCAAAGCACGACCCAGAGTCGCTCCTGAGTCGCGGCTACACTCCGAAGCACGCGATCTCGCTGTTCGACACGCGCTTCTACTTGACGAACGCCCTGCACAACCCGGCGCTACGTTTCTTCGTCGCATACGTCGTGCAGGGTAGACCATCGACGGGCCACACCGAGATCCATCCCCGAATCTTCTACAAAGACTTGTCTCTGGTCTGGCGGTGCGCATCTCACATGATCGCAAACGACGGCGATTTCTGGATCGGCAAAGGGGATGTGCAGACTTTCGTGCGGGACGGCTACGAGATCACGGAGTGCGTCGAATCGACGACCGACTTGCCCCTCGAAATGCAAACCGCGCTCGAAGCGATCAACCGGAAGGCACCGCCTAGAAACAACAAGGAGGCGCTGTTTCTCGTTCTGCGAAATGCGCCAGGCTCGCGCACCGAGCCCTATCGAGACTTCACGGAGCCTCGGAGAAGAGCCGGCATGGACCGCCGCAATCTCATTCATGGTGGCAAGAGCATCGCTCGGTTTACTCGAAAGAACGACCCGACCTCGCTCAGAATCGTCCCAGGCTTCGAGCCGGACTTTCGGAAAGGCATCGTCGAGACCAGCGAGGGACGGAGCGCCATGTATGGCGGAAGGCTCCTTCGTTTTCGCATCCTCTCGCGCAACCGCACCGTGCAGTACCTCTTCATGGCAGGGCCGGAACACGTCTGGATCATTCCACCGCAGGCCACGACGACGGAGCTCTCGACCTATGGCGTCCGAACCGTCGACGTCGTCGCCGATGAGGATCTCTTCGTACCGGGATACGAGTACCACTACTTCGACGACGACGCGGACGAGTCCGAGCACTTCAGCCAGATTCCCGAGGGATTCGCGGGCGAGCCGTCCGAGCGAGACAGCGATCGCGCAGATGCATCGGCATGGCTGAACCAAATCCCCGTGATTCGCGAGTTTCGGCGCATCGTCCTCTCCGGTGCTACGCGGCCCTGAGCACGAACAGCCAGGTGGTCATCACGCACCTCCTCCGGACAATGCGACGGACCGGCCGACGTAGTCCCGCGTTTGGGCGGCCTGTGCGAGGAAGTGAGCAACGCCTTTTCGCGAGATCTTCCACTCGCGCACTTCTCCCTCCGCGGATGCGAAAGGCATCTCTTCCGTCTCGTCGTCGGTGAGGTGAACCGGTTGAGCGAGCACCCAGTCCGTCCCGCTCTCGCGCACTTCGATCTCCTGGACCTCGGTGTCCGCGATCTGCGGCTTCAGGAGCAGGTTGAAGAACAAGCTATCGAGCCACCGGAGCTTGTCTCTGGTTTCGCCCACACCAAACGAGCTCTGCACGACCAACCGGCCTACGCCGTGCTTTTGCATCGCCGCGATCACGTTGCGGGTGCCGGCCGAGCGAACGTCGAGCGGCGTGCGCGCCGTTCCGAACAGTCGGACGCGAAGGGGGTTCTCCGCGATGCCGAGCGTCACGATCACCGCGTCGTGCCCGGCCACGGCTCGGTCGACGTCGGCGGAATTCGTCGCGTCGCCGTTGAACGCCGTGACGAGCACAGAGGTCTCGGCGAGCGCGTCCGCGTTGCGCGAAAACGCGGTCACCCGGTGCCCCTCGCGGACCAGGGCTTCGATCGTGGCGCGCCCGGTGCCGCCCGTCGCGCCGACGACGAGGATTTTCTGGGTCTTTTCGGTGTCTTTCTCGGTAGTCATGTCTCTTTCCTTTCGTGAGGTCCCTCCTGGGACCCCTCGAACGTGCCGCGGGAGTTGACATGAATCTAATGATTAAGTTCCATATATACATGAGCAGCATTCATGAAAGTGGCCGAAGCCTCCGGCACATCGACGTGAATCTGCTGGTTGCGCTCGACCTCCTAACGCGCGAGCGCAGCGTTACGCGAGCCGCCGAGCAGGCGGGTGTCACTCAGTCCGCCATGAGCCACACCCTTCGCCGCCTACGAGAGCTCTTCGACGATCCGCTCTTGGTCCGCGGACGCGGGGGCATGGTGCTCACCCCTCGTGCCGAGGCGCTTGCCGTTCCCCTGCGAGGTGGGCTGACGAGCCTCGCCCGTGCGGTTGCACAGCCCGATCCCTTCGATCCCCGGAACGCACGTCGCGCATTTCGTATCGTGTCACCCGACCTCTTCGACGTGCTCGTGCTCCCGGACCTCCTTCGACGTGTCGGCGCAGAAGCGCCAGGAATCGATCTGGCCGTCGTCCCGATGCCGTCGAGCCTGAGCGACGGTCTCGAGACGGGGGAGATCGACCTCGCCATCCATCCCGTGCTGCTCGACCCGCAACCCTTCGAGCTAGGCACAACGGTCGATCCGCACCTCAAGGCGCGAACCCTGTTCCGAGATTCGCTGCGATGTTTCGTTCGCCACGATCACGCGCTGCAGCAGGAAGGACGAAAGCTTTCGCTTCGAGTGTACACGAAGCTTCGGCACATTCTCGTCTCCCCGAGCGGCAGGGGATCGGGCGTCGTCGACCGTTTGCTCGAGGCTCGAGGTCTCGAGCGGCGCATCGCGCTACGAGTTCCGAGCTTCTCGGCGGCGCTGGCAATCGTCGCCGAGAGCGATCTCGTGCTCACCGCACCGGCGAGCCTCGAACAGCACGTTTCCGCGTCGGCGCTGTCTTCACATGCTCCGCCCCTGCCGCTGCCCAAGCATGCCGTGACCATGCTCTGGCACCCACGCTTCACCGAGGACGCACCGCACCGTTGGCTCCGCGACCTCCTCGTGGAGGTCACCGGCGTGATTCCGGCGCTTCCCTCTTCGCGCCCTCCGGCCGGGGCTCGATGAGATTTGCCTTCCACGGGCCGATGCCCGTGATCTGCACGACCGTCGGGCCGTCCGTGAGCACGAAGTGGACGACCTCTTTTGCGTTGACGTAGTAGTCGCCGGCCTCGAACCACGTCACCACCTCCCGGTCGACCTCGGTGCCGAAGCCCACGCCGATTCGACCCTCGAGCACGGTCACTCGCTCGTTGCCGGGATGCCAGTGAGGCTTCAGCACGAAGTCGCCGCGCGTCCGAAAGCGCACGGTGAATAGCATTTCCCGTCGAGGGTCACCCTCGAGCACGGCCATCTCGCACCCTGCCGGGAGGCCCGCGGGGCACGCGCCCCATCCGATCCGGCCTACGCGCGCGGCGAGCTGTGTTTCCCCTGGAGGAAACTCGGCTTCCTTCGACACCGAGTCCGGGCAGCTCGACTCCGCCTGGGATGCGGCGCACCCCGCTCCGAGACCGAGACACATGAGCGTGGACAGCACCAGGGCGTCGTGAGCAACCGCCTCCATGCAGTCCTCGTACCCCGTGGACCGCAGCTCGCAAGGCGCCGACGGACGACATCGACCGCCTGCTCTGGCATGATGGCCTCATGGCTGGGCCGTTGACCGTGCCGCGCGTACTCTGGGCCGCGCTGTTTGCCTCGACGATCGTCTACATCGCGGTTCTCGAAGTGGTGTCGATTGAGCCTCAATCCGATTGGCAGAGCCTCCTTCCGGTTTTTGCGCTCGGAGGCTTGATGGCCGCCGGCGGCAGCCTCCTCGCCCCGCGCTTCGTTCGAAGGAAGCCCGGCGGCGCTCCCTCGGCGCAACAGAACACCTACGTGGTCTCTCTGATCCTATCGCTGGCCCTCGCCGAAAGCGTCTGCATCTTGGGCTTGGTGGTCGGCTTTCTCGGCGCTCCGGCCATGGTCGTGTTGCCCTTCTTCGTGGTGACGTGGCTCTTGATGCTCCTTCGCTTCCCCACGCAGGAGAAGCTCGATGCCTTCAAGGCCTGATTGGGCTGCTCACGAGCCTCGCCACTCTTCGAGCAGTGCTGCGGGGGAGGGAAGCCAGCCGAGCGACGCGACGACGACGACGACGACTGTGTAGGCCGTCGCGACGAGCAGGTCATGGCGAAGAGACACTCTTCTCTTGCTGAGCATGCCCGCGACGCCCTTGTGAAGGAGCACGAAGCCCAGCACGTTGGTCAGCCAATATCCGAGTGCAAAGGCCGGTACGTACAGCCGGTCGTCGATCAGCGAGAAGGGAACCGAGAACAGATACGCCAGCGGCACGTTCACCACCAAGTCGTTCCACCAGGACATGGGTGAAAGGAGCCATCCCAGCGCTGCCACGATTGCCGCCCCTGTTCGCCGCCCCCAGGAGGGCTTTGCGCCCGACTCGTCCGGTTCCACTTTAGCGACACACTCGCATGCCGCTCGTGCCACT
>JAHELW010000039.1 GCA_024643985.1 Myxococcales bacterium
AGTAGGGCCGCGCACGCCCTCCCTCGGGCGGCGCGCCAATCGCGGTGGTAACTGTCGTGGCGATTGTCACTTCGCACGTCCGCTCCGACCCCCGTCGCGTTTTTTCCGAGCCCCTAGGCAGAAGTATTGCCTCTAAACAGGCGGGGGGACATGCTCCCGCTCTCGGAAGGCTGTCATTTCAACGTGTTGCAACCCACACCGCGAAAACCTGGATTCAGTACGCAGCGGTAGGACGTATGCGGAGGAGAATCGGTCGGGATGCCCAGCACAGCGAGTGGGACCCGGTCGCTCCGCTCCCCCCACTCGCGAGCACGGGCGTCGCGACCGAGTCTCCGGCCTTGCGGGCGACATTTGCAGGCCCTCCCGCTCCGCGCAGGCCCGCGTCGTATTTTTTCCGTGCCCCGTATGCGGGTCACCCGCTTTCCTGCCTCAGCGCGCGCGGGGGCTTTCCAAACCACCTTCGGCAGCTGCGGCTCAGCGCAGACTGCTCGCTGTAGTCGAGCAACGCGGCGATTTGGGCCATCGGTAGATCTTCGTTCGCGAGATAGCCGCGCGCGAGCTCGGCGCGCACGTCATCCTTGATCTGCTCGAACGTCGTTCCCTCGTCTCGGAGCAAACGCTGGAGCGTGCGAGGGTGGAGCGCGAACGCGGCGGCGATGTCGCTGTAGGATGTCGAGCCCGTGCCAAGCGACCGTTGAATCACCATGCGGACTCGCGCCGCGAGGGGAGTCCCCGGGGCATCGTGATGCAGCTGAAGATAGTTCTCGGCGAGCTCGCGGAGCTGAAGGCTTGCGTCCTGGATTGGCAGCACGAGGTCCGCCGCGCGAAGCTCGATGGCGGATTCGCTGCATCCAAACTCGACGGGCGCTCGAAAGTGCGCCTCGTATACGCTCCGAGCTGCGACTCGCCGGTGGCTGAACCGGACACCTGCCAAAATCCCTGGCTGGTTGGCGAGTAGTGCCACCGTCCGTGCTGCGAGGCCGACGCTGAGCTCGGTGACCTGGACTGCCGGACCGATTCGATCGATCAGAATCTCGAATACCAGTCGCACGCGCTGCTCCTCGTGCAGGAGGTGCGGCGTGAACGAGATCGCAGGGCTGTGGACGAACATGTACCGCGACGCCGTTTGCATCGCTTCGCCGAGGTTCTCGCAGTTGCGCACCGCGACGCCGAGGGGGCCGAGGATGCCGAGGTCTTGTCGGGTGGAGAGACGGAGACCGAAGTCGGAGCAGTGAAGCTCTTTGGCGGTCCACTCGAGCAGCCGAATGAGCGACCAGTAGGAGACGAATGCCTGCGGCTCGTCGATGACGGACGGCGAAATGCGGTGTTGCTCGAGGAACGCGTTCGCGTCGCCGCCGAGCTCGGCCACCAGCTCTCGGTATCCGCTCAGGCCGGAGGCCCGAACCATCGACATGCCGCTCTCCTCTCCATCTAGCGCGCTTGTCGTGAAATGATAAAAGTTTGTCGTCTGAAGTCAAGTGTCACGGGACCGATAGTGGCATCGTTCGGACCATGGGCGAGAGCACTCTGATCAAGAACGGACTCTTCTTCGACGGCACGGGCGCGAAGGCCGCGAAGAAAAACATCCTCGTGCGGGACGGCCTCGTGGACACGGTTTCCGACGCGGAGATCCCGGTGACGGCGGACACCCGGGTGATCGACGCCAACGGGAAGTGGGTGATGCCCGGCTTCATCGACATCCACACGCACTACGACGCCGAAGTCGAGGCGATTCCGTCGCTGCACGAGTCGCTTCGGCACGGGGTGACGACGGTGTTCATGGGGAGCTGCTCGTTGAGCACTGCGGTCGGCGACGCCACCGACATTGCCGACATGTTCACTCGGGTCGAGGCGATCCCGTACGAGCATCTTCTGCCGCTCATGAAGAAGAAGAAGACGTGGGAGACCCACGAGGAATACGCGGAGCATCTCGAGAGCCTCCCGCTTGGACCGAACGTCTCGTCGTTCGTGGGGTACTCGGCAGTGCGCGCGAAGGTCATGGGGCTCGAACGTGCACTCGACGCGAAGGCCGAGCCGACCGAAGAAGAGCTCCAAGAGATGGAGCGCATCATCGAAGAAGGCTACGACGCAGGCTACTTGGGGCTATCGATCAATGGGCTCTACTGGGACAAGATGGGGGGCGACCGTTTTCGCAGCAAATGCCTCCCGTCGACGTATGCCTCTTGGAAAGAGCTTCGCCGCATGGTCCGCGGCGTACGAAAGCGCGGGCTGAATCTTCAAGCGATCCCGAACATCTCGACGAAGTATCAAATCTTCATCTACATGGCCTTCAGCGCGGGCCTGTTTCTGCGTGACGCGCTGAAGACCAGCATCGTCTCCATCATGGATATCCGGTCGAACCGCCTGATTTGGCGTGTGTTGAACGGGCTCGGCTGGGCGGTCAACAAGGTGTTCCGCGGCAAGTTCCGCTACCAGTTCCTCCCCGTCATGTTCGACCTCTGGGCGGACGGCTTCGAGAACGTCGTCTTCGAGGAGTTCGGCGCAGGCGCCATGGGACTTCACCTCGAGACGATGGCGGAGCGCCGAAGGCTGTTCAAAGATCAGGGCTACCGTCGCAAGTTCAATCGGCAGTGGAACAACCCGCTCATCCCGAAGGTGTTTCACCGAAACTTCGGGATGGCGACGGTCATGAAGTGTCCGGACAACTCGCTCATCGGCAAGACCTTTCGAGAGATTGGTAAGATGCAGGGCAAGAGCGAGGTCGATGCCTTCTTGGATCTGCTGATCGAGTACGGCAACGAGCTTCGCTGGTACACGGTGACCGGCAACGACCGGCCAAAGCCGCTCGCCAAGCTCATGAACAGCGAGTCGAGCCTCCTCGGATTTTCGGACGCGGGTGCGCACCTCAGGAACATGGCGTTCTACAACTTCGCGCTGCGCATGCTGAAGTTCGTCAAGGATGCAGCCGACCGAGGCGAGCCGGTGATGCCGCTCGAAAAGGCCGTCCACAAGCTCACCGGGGAAATCGGGGAGTGGTTCGAGGTCGACGCCGGCACGCTCGAAGAGGGGAGCCGCGCCGACCTCGTCATCGTCGACCCCGAGCACCTCGATTACCGCGTCGACGAGATGCACGAGGAGGCCATCCCCGAGCTCGGCAACTACGTTCGTTTGGTTCGCCGCAATCCCGAAGCCGTCCCCGCTGTGATGGTCAACGGCACCCTGGTGGCCGAGCACGGAGAGGTCCTCCCGGACGTCGGCAAGACGAAGGGCCCAGGCCGATTCCTACGAACGACGACGGCCCGCCAAGCCCGCCGCTCCGCACCCCCCCTCCTAGAAGCCGCAGAGTAGGGGGAGAATGTCCCCCTAGTCGAGGGACTCGAAGAGGCCGGCGGCGCCCATGCCTCCGCCGATGCACATCGTCACGACGGCGTATTTGCCGCCTCGGCGCTTGAGCTCGTTCAACGCGGTGGCCGTGAGCTTGGCGCCCGTGCAGCCGAGCGGGTGACCGAGCGCGATTGCGCCGCCGTTGACGTTGAGCTTGTCGTTCGGGATGCCGAGCTCCTTTTGGACGTACACGGCTTGGCTGGCGAATGCCTCGTTGACCTCGAACACGTCGATGTCGTCGACCGTGAGGTCGTTCTTGCGAAGGAGCTTTTGAACTGCGGGTAGGGGACCGATGCCCATGATCGAGGGGTCGACCCCGACCGTCACGAACGACTTGAAGATCGCCATCGGCTCGATGCCGAGCTCCTGGGCCCGCTTCTTCTTCATCACGATGGCGGCCGCAGCGCCGTCGGAAAGCGGCGACGAATTCCCGGCGGTCACGCTGCCCTTCGCGGAAAACGCGGGCCGCAGCTTGGCAAGCGCCTCGACGGTCGTACCGGGTCGCGGCATCTCGTCGACCTTGAACTCGAACATCTGGCGCTCGCCGTTTTCGTCGAAGCGCACGCCGTGTACGGGCACGATTTCGTTCTCGAACGCGCCTCGCTCGATGGCGGCAAGCGCCTTCTCGTGGCTCCAAGCGGCGAACTCGTCCTGCTGCGTGCGGCTGATCTCGAACCGGTTGGCGACGTTCTCCGCGGTGATCCCCATCGGCGTGTAGGTCTCGGGGTACTGGTCCATCACCTCCGGCGACATGCTCGGCTTGTTGCCGGTCATCGGGACCATGGTCATCGACTCCATCCCGCCCGCGATCACGACGTCGTCGTAACCCGATTTCACCGAAGCCGCGGCCATCGCGATCGACTGGAGCCCGCTCGAGCAGAACCGGTTGATCGTGACCCCGGAGCTTTCCTCGGAAAGACCCCCGAGCCGGCCCACCATGCGGGCGACGTTCATGCCCTGCTCGCCTTCCGGAAAGGCGCACCCGAGAACCAAGTCCTCGACCGTGTTGGGATCCACATTCGGGTTTCGCGCGAGCAGGCCGCGAACGACCTCTCCTGCGAGCTCGTCCGGGCGGCGATTGGCGAGCGACCCTTTCTTCGCGCGGCCGACCGCGCTTCGAACCGCATCTACGACGACAACTTTACCCATGTTTCTACTCCTGATTCCTCGTTTGCTCGTGGGTTCCGGTTCGGCCTAGTTTCTCAAAGGCTTGTTGGTGGTGAGCATGTGCTGCATGCGCTCCTGGCTCTTCGGCTCGCCACAAAGGCTGACGAAGGCCTCCCGCTCGAGCTCGAGCATCTGCTCTTCGGTGACTTCGTGCGCATGTCCCGACGGGCCGCCGCACAGAACGTTCGCGACCTTGCGTGCGATCAACGCGTCGTGCTCGCTCGCGTATCCACCGGCGACCAGCGAGCCGATCATCATCTCCAGCGTAGCGATGCCGCTTTCGCCCGGAAGCCGATAGGCACGGCGGGGCGGCGGCTGATAGCCGCCCTCGGCCAGGCCGACCGCCCGGGCCTTGGCCTCGGTCAGAAGCCGCGCTCTGTCGAACGAAATGCCATCGCTCTTGCGGAAGTAACCGAACTCCCGCGCCTCGCCGGCCCCGGTTGCAACGCGCGCCATCGCGATGTTTTGGAAAGCGCGCGAGACGAATGGAAGGGTGTCGACTTCCGTGCCGTCGGGAATCCCCTCGAGCGCGCGCCAGAGCATGTTCATGTTGCCCGCGCCGCCCGGCAGAAGGCCGACGCCGACCTCGACCAGCCCGACGTAGGTCTCCGACGCCGCCTGCACGGCGTCCGCGCCCATGCACACCTCGAAGCCGCCACCGACGGTCATTCCGAACGGGGCCGCCACGACCGGGATGCTCGAGTACTTCGTCCGTTGAAGCGCGTTCTGCAGACCGCTGATGGTATCGCGAAGCTGATCCCAAGCCTTCTGCTGTGCCGCCATGACGACCGCGAACAGGTTCGCGCCCACGCAGAAGTGATCGCCTTCGTTGTAGATGACCATGCCACGGAAGTCCCGCTCGGCGATCTCGGTCGCCTCGCTGAGGCCTGCAATGACGGTGTCGTCGATGCTGTTGGCCTTGGTCGTGAACGTGAGCCCCAGAATGCCGTCGCCGAGGTCCCACGCCGCTGCGCCACGATTCTCGAAGACCGGCGCGTCACCCTGTCGCATGATCGTGAGCGTGGCGTTCCGCGGATCGATGTCCCGGGCGGCGTACTCACCGGTGACGAGATCGTACACACGCCCGTCGTCGGTGTAGAAGCTCTCCGCGCCCGAGGCCGCCATCTCGTCGATCGACTCCGGAATCGCGAGCCCGTCCGCCTTCATGCGGTCATATCCGGCCTTGAAGCCGATCGCATCCCAGGTCTCGAACGGGCCGAGGTCCCAGTTGTAGCCCCACTTCATCGCGTTATCGACGTCTTCGACGCGATCCGTGATCTCCGGCACCTTGCTCGCGGAATAGGCGAGGGTGCGCGACAGCACCGTCCACGCGAACTTGCCTGCCGGCCCGTCGTTTTCGACGAGCGCCTTGACGCGCTCCGCGGGCGAGCCCTTCAGGCTCTTACAGAAGTTCTTGATGTCTTGGTCGCCGGCCTTCGGACGGTACTCGAGCTTCACGGGGTCGAAGGTCTGAATCCCTTCTTTGGTCTTCTTGTAGAAGCCGCCGCGGGTCTTGTTCCCGAGCAGCTTCTTTTCGACCATGACGCTCATGAACTCGGGCAGCTTGAACACGTCGCGCTCGGGGTCGTCGGGGAGCGCGGCGTAACAGTTGTCCGATACGTGCTTGAACGTATCGAGGCCCACCATGTCGGCGGTGCGGTAGCTCGCGCTCTTCGGATGGCCCATGGGCGGCCCGGTGATCGCGTCCACGTCCTCCGGCGTCAGCCCGTCCTCGAGCATTTGATTCATCGTGAGCGACATCGAGTAACACCCGATTCGGTTTCCCACGAAGTTCGGCGTGTCCTTACCGATGACGATGCCCTTGCCGAGCTGATCTTCGCCGAACTTCTTCATCCGCGCCATGACGTCCGGGTCGGTCTCTTCGCCCGAGACGAGCTCGAGCAGCTTCATGTAGCGGACGGGGTTGAAGAAGTGCATCACGAGAAAGTTCTTCCGGAATGCGTCCCCCCGCCCCTGAAGCATGTCGGCGATGCGTAGGCCCGAGGTGTTCGAGGCGACGACCGTGCCTTCATCGAGGGTGTTTTCGAGCTTATCGAAGAGGCTGCGCTTGATGTCGACGTTCTCGATGATCGCCTCGATCACGAGGTCGCAGCCTTTCAAAAGCGCGATGTCGTCGTCGAGGTTTCCAATCGTGACGCGCTTCGCGTAGACGGGATGAAAAAAGGCCGCGGGCCTTGCCTTCAGGGCGCCCTTGAAGCCACCCGCTGCAAAGCCGTTGCGCTTCGCGGGGTTCTTCTTTTCTTCCTCGCTCAGCCCTGGGGGCACGATGTCGAGCATCACCACGTCGATCCCGGCGTTGGCAAAGTGGGCCATGATGCCGCTGCCCATGACCCCCGCTCCGATCACACCTGCTCGCCGTACTGGTTTCGTCATACTTCTCTCCTGAGGTTCGGGCGGGAGAACCTTCCGCAAGACGCGCCCGAAAGCAAGCCGTTACGTCGGGCGCCCGGTTTGTCGTCTATTTGTAAGGAGTTGCGGTCAGCACCGCGACGAGCTCGTCGTGAATGATGCCGTTGCTCGCGACGGCGCCGCCGGCGTAGATCGTGTCGTCGCCCTGAAAGGACGTCAGCCTTCCGCCCGCTTCGCGGATCAACACGGCCGGCGCACAGATGTCGTAGGGCTGGACGCCGGGGTCCACCATGGCGTCCGAGCGTCCGAGCAGCACCTGCCGGTAGCCATCGAAGTCCGGACACCCGCGCGCGATGTCGCACGCATCCGCAAGTGGGACCAGCGTGTCCCCGACTCCGGTCATCGTGAACTGCTGAAGCCCCCCGTGGGTGACCGTTGCGTCCGCCAAAGGTCCCACCTTGGAGACCTCAACCGGCTGACCGTTGTGGGTCGCGCCGCTTCCTCGCACGGCGACGAAGAAATCGCCCGCGGCCGGCATGTATGCCAGACCTACCGACGGAATCCCGTCTGCCTCGACGCCGACGAGCACCGACCACGTCGACCAACCCCGAACGAAGGCGCGCGTGCCGTCGATGGGATCGACGATGAAACGGACACCTCCCCGATCGCCGTGCTCGCCGGTTTCCTCGCCGAGAAAGCCGGCATCGGGGTGTACGCTGAGCACGTGGTCGCGAATGATCTCCTCCGCCTGGCGATCGGCGACGGTCACCGGACTTCGATCGGGTTTCTTCTCCGGGACGACCCCCTGTTGAAAATGCTTCAATGCGGCGTCGCCTGCGCGCCGGACGATCTCCTGCAACGCTCGAAGCCCACTCTCTCCGCCGATGCGACGGATGTCGAATCCGGTGCTCATGCCGGGAGCATGACCCGCCTTTGGGTCGTCGGGAAGGCGCCCGCGATGCGGGGACGTTTCGCCGTTTCCGATTGACGTCCGCACCTTCTGTCTCCACCATTCTTCTCATGGTCGCACGGGGGTCGATCGTGCCTTTCGCCGGATGGCGGCGGACACGGCTGCTGGGGGAGTCCCCCCTCAGGCAGGTGGCCCGCTCCATCGGCGACCGCGTCGTCCGCCTCGCGGAGGAGGTCGTCGGCCAGGACATCGACGCGCGCATCGCGGGCATCAAAACCTATCCAAACGAGGTCGGACACGATCCGTTTGGCTTCGACCCCGAAACCAGCCGCTATGCGCTGGCCGTCGCCGCGCTTCTTCATCGTCGCTACTTCCGCACTCAGGTCTACGGCATCGAGCGCGTGCCGGAGGGCAGGGTGCTCATCGTCGCGAATCACTCGGGGCAGCTCCCGATCGACGCCGTGATGATCGCCTGCGCGCTGATGCTGGACGCCAATCCTCCGCGTTTTCCGCGAAGTATGGTCGAGACCTGGACCGCCGAGCTGCCCTTCATTTCGACGCTCTACCCACGGCTCGGCCAGGTCGTCGGCTCGCCCGAAAACGCCCGCCGACTGCTGCGGCAGGAAGAAAGCCTGATCGTCTTTCCGGAGGGCGCACGCGGAATCAGCAAGACGTTCGACCAGCGCTATCAGCTCACCGACTTCGGACTCGGGTTCGTCCGCCTCGCGCTCGAAACCGGCACGCCGATCCTGCCGGTGGCCGTCATCGGAGGCGAGGAGCAATACCCGTCGATTGCCGACTTCAAGCCTCTCGCACGGCTGCTTCGGATGCCGGCTTTCCCGGTCATGCCCCAGGTCTTCTTTGGAATGGTCGCGCCCCTCCCGACGAAGTACCGCCTCTACTTCGGAGAGCCGTTTCGTTTCAGCGGCGACCCCGACGACGATGACACCGTCATCGAAGAAAAGGTCTGGCTCGTGAAGAGCACGATTCAAAGCATGGTCAACCGCGGTCTGCGCGAGCGTAAGGGGATCTTCCTGTGAACGTCTCGAAGCCGAGCGCGCGCCGCGGACGCGAACCGGACGAAGGCCGTCCCGCCGCGAGGGCGCCGGTTGCGCGCGGGGTGTTCGGGCCCACGGTCGCCACGTCAAAACCGCCTTCCTCTCGGCCGGAACCCGAGCTGACCACCGCCGTCCGCGTCAAGTCCGCAGCGGAGGGCGCGGTGCTCGTCACCGGCATCTGCGGCCGTCTCGGCAAGCTGCTCGCGCGCCAGCTCCACCGCGCGGAGCCGGTGGTCGGCGTCGACAGGCGCCCGTTTCCGGATCGTCCGAAAGACATCGTCCATCACGAGCTCGACATGCGGCGCAAGAAGATGAAGGACATCTTTCGCAGCCGCGACATTCGAGCGGTGGTGCATCTCGGCGTACTCCACGACCCCCGCCGAAGCGAGCGAGAGCGGCATGCGTGGAACATCGTCGCATTTCAAAAGCTGCTCGACTACATGTCGCAGTACGAGGTGCCGAAGCTCGTCGTCCTGTCGGGAGCCAACGTCTACGGCCCGCAGCCGAACAACCCGCAGTTCCTCACCGAAGACGCACCCCTTCTAGGCGCCCAGCACTTCGGCGGCCTCCGCGACCTGATCGAGCTCGACATGCTCGCGCAGAGCTTCTTCTGGAAGCACCCCGATACCGAGACCGTGATCCTCCGCCCGTGTCACATCGTCGGCCGCGTGCACAACGCAGCGAGCAACTATCTCCGCCTCGAGCGCCCGATCATGGTCATGGGCTTCGACCCCATGATGCAGCTCGTTCACGAAAAGGACGTCGTCCGGGCAATCGAGCTCGCCCTACGGCCGGGGGTCCGCGGCATCTTCAACATTCGCGGCCCCGGCGAGATGCCGCTTTCCCACCTCGTTCGAAGAGCAGGAGGGCGCCCCCGCGTCGTGCCGGCTCCGCTTGCCAAGCTCGCGCTCGACCAGCTCTGGCGGCTCCGCCTCAGCACGTTTCCCTCGGAGGAGCTCGACCATCTGCGCTACGTCTGCATGGTCGACGACTCACGGGCCCGTACCGAGTTGGGGTACGAGCCCGCGCATTCGATCGAACGGGTCCTCAAGGACGTCCGCCGGCTACGCTATCAGGTAGCCTAGCGGCACTTGCCGTCGATGCAGCCCTGGCCTTCGGCGCAGTCCGTCTGCTCACGGCAGTCGCTCACGAGCTCGCTTTCTGCGTAGCAGAGGTTGTCGGGGCCGCAGAGCGGCACCTGTCCGTCGAACGAAGCGCAGATGTCGTCGGGCGCGGGAGCGGTGATGTCACATTGGGTACGGCACACACCCTCGACGCAAACGGTTCCGTCGCAGTCCGCATCCGTGCGGCAGAACGGCGCGGGCGCGTTGGGGTCGGGGCTCGTGCGCGGACGGCAAAAGCCCTGGTCGTCACACACCTCGATCTCATCGATGCAGCCCGCTTCGCAGCGTCGGAGACACGTCCCTTCCACGCAGTTGGTCGTGAGGTCCGGACACTCGCTGCTGTCGATGCACTCACCCACGTTCGGCAGACACAGGCTGTCTTGACAGCTCGTGCCCGTGGGGCACTGGGTTTCGGGCCCACAGAGCAGGCGGCACCGGTTGTTCGCGCAGGTGAACCCGGCGGCGCACTGAAAGTCGAACTGGCACGTCTCCGCGAGCGGCGTGCACACGTTCTCGACGCAGAGGTTGCCGGTGTTGCAGTCTCCGTCGATGAGGCACTCGCCGAATGTCTCCGGGCGGCATGTGTCTCGAAAATCGCACTCGAAGCCCGAGCCGCAGTCGAGGTCCGAACCGCAGTCGGGAACCGCCGGGATGTAGCAGCCACCGTCCGCGCGCTCGCAGTAGCTCCCGACCGGGCAGTCCCCGTCCGTGAGACAGATCCCGAAGTCGTAGGCGACGCATGCATTCGTGTCGGGGTCGCAGAAGGTGTCGGTGGGGCAGTCGAGGTCGCTGACGCAGGAGACCTGGACTTCCCGTGTCACGGGGCCCGAGCCGTACACGGGACAGCCGGCAAGGAGGAGCACCGCAGGAAGGAGGGATATCGCTCGTAAGTTGGCCATGTCCCTCGGACGGGGGCCTCGGGGGGTCTATTCACGCCGATCGGTAGGGGCCCGATCACCCCACAAACGTCGAATCCAGGGCGTGATTTTGGCGAAGGGCCTCATAGAGGACGATCGCGACGGCGTTGCTCAAATTCAGGCTGCGGACGGCCCCGAGGGTCGGGATCGCCCAGACGTTCTGCCGGTCCTGGAGGAGCTCCGGTGGAAGACCGACCGATTCACGGCCGAACACCAGCGCGTCGCCCGGCTGAAACGGCGCCTCGAGGTAGGATTTCGAGGCTGAGGCAGAAAACAAATGAATTCCGCGCCCTGGGTCGGATTCTTCGAAGGCTTCGAACGATTCGTGACGATGGATGTCGACCAGATCCCAGTAGTCGAGCCCCGCGCGCCGCACCGCGTGCTCGTCGATGGAGAATCCGAGCGGGCCGACCAGGTGCAGCGGCGACCGGGTGGCGCCACAGGTACGGGCGACGGCTCCGGTGTTCGGCGGAATCTCGGGCTCGACCAAGACCACGTGAAAGGGGCGGGCCAACGGGTGGGCGCGGAGCTTTGGGCCTTGGGGCATGAGGGTTCTTACGATAGAGGGAAGGATCGTGGCAAAGCGGGCGTGGTTGTTGTTGGCTCTCGGGCTCGTCGGGATCGTCGTCGTCTGGCACCAGAGCCGTCCGAGACCGTCGCTTGCGCTCTCCCAATGGACCGAGGTCATCGCGCTCTCGCCGCCGCCTCGAGGACTCGACTGGGTGACGCGAGAGGCGCGTCCAGCCGTCGCGGCAGCCGCGGACGGGACCGACCCGGATGCGCTTCGCGAGGCGATGAAGCAGGCCGGGCTTCGAGGCGTGTGGGCCGCGGTCGCGCCGAGCAGGACCCCCGACTCCGATCGGCCCTTGAGCAAACGCTTCGGCGCAGGCGAGATCGTGCGCGGCTTTCGCGGCGAGGCGCTGACCGCGTCCGGGCTGCTCTACGCGATCGACGACACCGCGTGGCCGGCAGCCCTTGCCGATCGGGTCCTCGCGCGAGTCGCGCGGGGCATCCTCGAAGGAAGCGCGCCGCCGCCGCTGGACGCTTTTCCGGCCGAGCTCGTACGCACGCAGCCGGTCGAGGTCCTCGTCATGCTGACCGGCTCTCGTGGGCCGAAGCTTTGGCGCTCTGCTCGTTCTCAATCGATTGCAGACGGCGTCGTGACGGCCTCGCTCGCCGCGCGCGAGCGCTGGAAGGAGAGGACGGAGACCATGGGCGGACCGCTCGGCGAGCGTCTCGAAGAGCTCGACGTCCACGTCGCGTTCTTGTTCGACGACGGCACCTTCGACGAAGATGCGGTCTCGTTGATCGATGCATTGGTGAAGCCCGGCCACGGCGTGGCGTACGAGCAGCCGTCACGGTGGCGCTACCTTCTGCCGCGCGCCACGCACAACGCCGAGTCGCCCACCGAGGCGTATCGAAGGCTGTTCCGCGACAACGGTCTGCCCGAGGACAGCTTTGAAAGACGCGACCTCCGACTCTACCGGATGCGAATGCAGACCGTGTCCGTCGATCAGGGTTCGACCGGCTCGAGATGAACCGGCGGCCCCTCGGGCTCGGCGGAACGCTCGGGCTCTCGCTCGGCCTCGAAGGTCTCGATCGGCGACTCCGGCGCCGCGGGGAGCAGGACGACGAACGTGGTTCCGAAGCCCTCCTGGCTTCGCACGTCGATGCGTCCGCCCGCCTCGGACACGATTCGGTGCGAGATGGCGAGTCCGAGGCCGGTTCCCTGCTGCTTCGTCGTCACGAACGGAACGAACAGATTGGGCAAGAGAGCGGGTGCGATGCCCGGCCCGGTATCGCGAACGCTGATGTGCACCCAGCGTTTCGACTCGCCTCCCGGACGAAAGCCGTCCTGGGTACGGGTCTCGACGTAGATGTCGCCTCCCTCGGGCATCGCCTGCACGGCGTTCTGGACGAGGTTGATGAGCACCTGCCGAAGGTGCTCGATGTCGATCCGCACTTTCGGGAGGTCTGGGTCCATCGTGACGTGGAGGGCGACGTTCGCCGCGTCGCACTCGGGTCTGAGGAACTGGAGGGTGAGCTGCACGGCCGAGTTCACGAAGATCGGCTCCGGATTGGTGTGGCCTGGGCGCGCGTAGTCGAGGAATGAGCCGACGACTCGGTTCAAGCGGTCGACTTCGTCGACGATGATGTCTAGGAACTCAGCGCGTTCTTCGGCCTGCTCAGCGGTTTCAGACAGGAACTGCGCGCTCGCCTTGATCGAGCCGAGCGGGTTTCGGATTTCGTGCGCCAGGCCCGCGGCCATCTCGCCGAGGGCGGCGAGCCGGTCCTTTTCCTTCATCTGCTGATAGAGCTGCGAGTTTTCGACGGTCACGGCGACCTGCGTGGCAAGGCCGACGAGAAGCTGTACCTCCTCCTTGGAAAAGGCATCTCGGACACGGTCGTCGTGCACGGTCATGAATCCGTAGAGGTCGTTCGACTCGCCGCGGAGCCCCAGGCAGACCGACGATTGAAGCGCCCGCATGGTCACCGCGATGTCGTGCGCCGTTTCCGCCTCACGGTCGTTGCCAAGCAACCGCTGCTCTTCGAGCTCACGTTCGGCGTTTTCGAGAACGGCCGTTCCCGTCCGCGAGAGCCGATCCAACAGGGGCCGCGCGGGCGCCATCTCGACTCGCTCGGGGGGCTTCGGACCGAAGTAGTCCATCAGCACGAAGAATCGTGCATCCGGGGAGAGCAAGTAGAGCGCACCCTGGGTAAACCGAGGCGACGCGTCTAGTCCGTCCATCAGCGCCTCCGTGAGCTCGTGGATGTCGAGAATGTGGGCGACCGACCGTCGAAGCGCGAGAATCGTCCGCTCGAGCTCGAAGCGTTCGTGAAAAAAGACCTGGGAGATCCACTGCTGAACCTGGGTCCGAACCGGGTCGAAGAGGATCAGCACCACGAAAGCCGATACGACGACGTGCAGGAAGAGCTGCTCGCCGGACACCAGCCGCATGAGCCAGAGCATGAAAGCCAGCACGAAGGCCAGGGCCGTCAGCACGCCCAACCGGCCCGCGAGCTCGTAGAGGTCGATGAGGCGGTAGTGCGTGATCGATTGCGAGAGCGCGTAGAGGAAGACCAGGATGAGGATCGTGCCGACCGGTGGAATGTCGACGCCGGCGTAGGGGAGGTACTCGATGACGGTGAAGAGGCCTCCGAATCCGCCGACGAGCGCGATGTAGCGAAGCCGGGCTCCTTCGAGGCGCGAGTCGGTTTCGAAGCCGCGCTTGTATAGATACGCGAGGGCGAGCGCGAGAAAGACCGTCACGTAGAGCAAGAGCCCGCCGACGACGACCGCGTGGTCGTAGTACGGGGTGAGCATGGCGCCCAGCAGCACCACGGCGGCCGCGAGCGAGGCGCGACGCACGAAGCGTGTCCTCCCGGTCTCGTCGGGAAGAAGGACGCTGAAGAATCGGACTGCGGAGAGAGGAAGCAGCACGCCGCAGATCAGGCTGAAGCGCTCCCAGAACGGGAGCGGTCCGACGACTCCGAGCATGAACGTGCTGACGTACCAGAGGCCCGTGTTGGTCGCGAGGATGCCAAATAGCCAGCGCTCCCGCTGCCGGTGCGTCCGGAGAAGGACGCTCGCCGCCAGCGCGAAGCAGAGTAGGGCAGCGATGAACGAGGTTTGTGTCCGCGCATCCACGGCGAGAAGCGTATCAGCTCCCCCCGATTCGGTCAGTTGCTAGACTCGTCCGCGTGGCGAAGGTGCAGATCCTCGACGGTGCGATTGGGACCGAGCTCATCGCTCGAGGCTTGTCGCTCGACGGAGCGCAGTGGAGCGCGCATGCGATCGAGCGCGCGCCCGAGCTTCTCGCGGAGGTCCACCGAGACTACGCGAAGGCGGGGGCGACCCTGCACACGGCGAACACGTTTCGCACCCAACCTCGCGCGTTTGGTGCGGGTTGGCGCGAGTTGCTCGTCTCGGCCGTTCGTGTCCCGCGCCAGGCGCTTCCCTCGGCCTGCACGGTTCTCGGGAGCATGGCCCCCGTCGAGGATTGCTACCGCCCCGACCGAAGCCCCGGTGAAGGTGCGCGGGCGGAGCACCGCCAGATTGCAACCGCGCTCGCGGAGGCGGGATGCGACGCAATCCTGTGCGAGACGTTCGCCCACGAGGCCGAGGCGCTCGTGGCTGCCGAGGAGGCCGTTCGCACCGGCCGCCCCGCGTGGCTGTCGCTCACGCCGGGGCCGTTCGGAGACCTGCTGTCGCCGCCTGAGCTTGCACGAATCGCGGGGCGCGCGTCGAGCACCGGCATCGGGCGCATCTTGGTGAACTGCGTGGCGGCAAGTCGGGCGCAGCCGTACGTCGAGGCCATCGCGGATCTCGCGCTGCCGTTTGGCGTCTACGCGAACGCGGGGGGAAAAGAGGAAGGCCTCGGCTGGGAAGCAACGGACGTCCGGGCCGCCGAGGCGTACGCGAACCTCGCGGAGTCGTGGGTCGGTGCAGGTGCGAGCGTGGTCGGCGGCTGCTGCGGCACGAGCCCGCTTCACATTGCTGCGCTCCGAACCCGGTTCGGTTAGGAGGCGCTCAGCGCCGTCTCGTCCGATTCGACGAGCTCTCGAATGATCAGCATGAGATCCGACGGGTCGAACGGTTTTCGAAGCCAGCGCTCCGGTCGGCCGTCCGCATCGGCGTCCTCAGGCGGCGGGGCGCCGCTCATGATCGCCGCCCGTGTCACGGTCCCCGCCTTGCGGAGCTTTCCGAGCAGGATGTCGCCGCGTTCGTCTGGAAGCGTGAGGTCGATCAGCGCGGCCGAAAACGGTCCTTTGGCCGTCATCGCCTCGGACGCGGTGGCCACGCATGTCGAAGAGACCCCGCTCAGCGCGAGTGTGGTCGCGATTAGACCGCGCACTCCCTCGTCATCCTCGACGACCAGCACGTTCGCGCGCTTCGCCTGCTCGGGTTCGATGACCCGGCTGATCCGCACGCGCCTCGGAACCAGCTCGGACTCGCGCTTCACGCCCGCCTCGGGAAGCTGAATGCGAAACTTCGCGCCTTCGCCTGGCGAAGTGTCGAGCCGGATCTTGCCGCCGAGGGACTCCACCGTGCCCCGGACGATCGCCAAGCCGAGGCCCGTGCCCTCGTTCCGGGTGGTGAAGTAGGGCTCGAACGCTCGCTTCTTCTGCGACTCCGACATGCCCGGGCCGTCGTCACGAACCTCGAGCTCTACGAGCGTGCCCCTCGGCCGCACGTGAATCGATACCTCGCCGCCGGCCGGCACCATCTGCACCGCGTTGTGTGCGAGGTTCCAGACGATGGAAAACAGCTGGGAGCGCTTCCCTTCGACCCAGTTCGGCTCGTCGACCTCAGCCCGGACTTGGACGCGCTTGCTTTGCGCCTCCGGCCTCAGCAGCCGGACGACGTCTCGAATGACGACCGAAAGATCGGTGCGCGTACGCTCGTGATTCGTGTGCCGCACCATTCGGAGCAGGTCCTGCGTCGCGTCGCGCGCGACCTGTGCGCTCTTCTCGATCAGGGACAGAGCCTCTTCGGGTGGCGCCTTGTCGGGCCGTTCTCGTGCAACCTGGGCCCATCCTGCGATGGCGCTCAGCGCGTTTGCGACCTCGTGAGAAACGCCCGCGGCCAGGTCCGCAGCCGCCGCCTTCGCCTGCACGCTTTCCGCAAGCGCGCTGTCGTGCGAGGCGATCAAAAGCGCCGCG
Organism: Myxococcales bacterium; assembly: GCA_024643985.1. Lineage (GTDB taxonomy): Bacteria > Myxococcota_A > Polyangia > Polyangiales > Houyiibacteriaceae > SG8-38. Next base: position 16,556 of record JAHELW010000039.1, read on the forward strand.
CAGCCCGGCCCCGCAGGCACTGCGAGGACCCGAACGCCGGCCCGAGGCGTGATCGCGCCCTCCTTGCCTGCTCGCGCCTCCTCGACGATGCCGATGAGGCCGGCTGGGTCGTCGTCGCCGAGCAGCGCACGCGCGCCCGTGAAGACGTCGTCGGGCGCATGGCCGCCGAGACGGTCGAGCGCTTCCACGTTGCCGCTCACCCCGCCGTCCTCCTCTTCGACGAGGAGCGCGAGCCGAAGCTCGTGAGCTAGCCAACGAATTAGTTCTAATGACACCGCAAACGTCCGTTTCAAGCAAAATGTACGCGGTTTGGGAGCCTCCCGTCAATCCAAAGGCAGGTTTTGGTGAGGGAATGCGCAGACCTCGCCTCGAAGTCGGGATCTGCTAACTTCGCCGCCCGATGGCGGACGCGAAGATCACCCTCGAGCAGGTGTTGCACGTCGCGAAGCTCGCCAGGCTGTCGCTATCGGATGACGAGGCGCGCCAGATGCAGGCCCAGCTCGACGCCATCCTCGAATACATGGAAGGTCTCGACGAGCTCGACGTTTCCGACGTACCGCCGACCTTCCATTCGATTCCGATGGACGCGCCGCTCCGGCAGGACGTCGTCGAGCGCTGCAGCGACCGTGCGGAGACCTTGGCCGAGGCGCCACAAAGCGAGTCTGGCGGGTTCGCGGTGCCGCTGGTGCTCGAGGTCGACTCGTGAGCTTTCCCTGGCAAAGCGCGTTCGAGATTCGAGAGCAAGTGCAGAGCGGCGCGACGACGGCCGTCGACGTGGCACGCGCGTACCTCGATCGCGCCGAGACGATGAACCCCGAGCTCGCGTGTTTTCTGACGATCGATCATGAAGGCGCCCTTGCCGCAGCCGCGCAGGTCGACCGCGCGCGCGAGGCTGGGGAATCTCTCGGCCCGCTCGCGGGTGTCCCCGTTGCCGTAAAAGACAACCTCTGCACTCGAGGGCTTCGCACGACGTGCGCATCCAAGATCCTCGAGCACTACATTCCTCCGTACGACGCCCACGTCATCGAGGCGCTGCGGCGCTCGGGAGCGGTGATTCTCGGAAAGACCAATCTCGACGAGTTTGCGATGGGGTCTTCGAACGAGAACTCGGCGTTTGGCGACGTCGCGAACCCTTGGGCGCTCGACCGCGCGCCGGGAGGCTCTTCCGGTGGCTCGGCATGCGCGACCGCGGCTGGGCTCGCCCCGCTGGCGCTCGGAAGCGACACCGGTGGCTCGGTCCGGCAGCCCGCCGCGTTCTGCGGCGTGACCGCGATCAAGCCGACCTACGGGCGCGTGTCGCGCTACGGCCTCGTCGCGTTCGCATCGTCGCTCGACCAGGTCGGCCCGATGGCGCGCTCGGTGCGTGAAGCGGCGTCGCTCCTCGAGGTCGTTGCCGGACACGACCCTAGGGACGCGACTTCGGCCGAGAGGCCGACCGGCAGCTATCTCGAGGCCTGTGACCGGGGCGCAAAGGGCCTGCGGGTAGGAGTCGTGCGCGACCTGATCGATGGGCTTCAGGATGCCGACGTGCGAACCAACGTCGAAGCCGCGCTGTCCGCCCTCGAGACGAAGGGAGCGACGCTGGTCGACGTCTCCCTGCCGCACGCCAAGCACGCGGTGTCCGTCTATTATCTGATCGCGACGGCCGAAGCCTCCAGCAACCTCGCGCGATTCGACGGCATTCGTTACGGGCTTCGCGTTTCCGGTGACGACCTCACCGACACCTACACGAAGACCCGCGCACAGGGCTTCGGGCCCGAGGTGAGACGCCGCATCATGCTCGGCACGTACGCGCTTTCCGCCGGCTATTACGACGCGTTCTATTTGAAGGCACAGCGGGTGAGAACGCTGATTCGGCGTGACTACGACGCTGCGTTCGAGCACTGCGACGTCGTCTGCACTCCGACGACGCCGACCTCGGCGTTCGCGCTGGGCGAGAAGACGAGCGACCCACTGCAGATGTATCTAGCGGACATCTTCACGCTGCCTCCGAGCTTGGCCGGGCTCGCTGCAATCAGCACGCCGTGCGGCCGTTCCTCGGAGGGTCTTCCCATCGGCCTCCAGATCGTGGCGCCGCCCTTCGAGGAAGACATCCTCTGCAGCTCGGCGCAGGTCGTCGAAGATGCGTGCGGTCTCGTCGAGGCCCACCCCGACCTCGCTCGCTGACGCGCGTGCGGCTCAGCTGCCGTCGACCTGGCGGTGGTCGTCGTCTGAGGCTTGCTCGCCGCGTTCGCGCACCATGATGGTCGAGGGATTGCTGCGTCGCTCCTCGCCTGCCACTTCCACCCGATTGCGGCCGCGCGCCTTGGCGCGGTAGAGCGCCTGGTCGGCCTCTTCGATGAGCGTGTCTGCGTCGATTCCGGCCCGCAGCATCGAGAGTCCGATGCTCACGCTGATCTGGTCGGGGCCGCCCTCCACCTTGGGCATGTTGGCGAGCCTTCCGCGCAGGCGTTCCGCGACGATGCGCGCAGCCGTGAGCTTGATCTCGGAGAAGATGACGAGGAATTCCTCGCCGCCCCATCGCGAGACGATGTCGTTGCGGCGTACGTATTCGGTGAGGGACTTGGCGATCTGTTGGAGCACGCGGTCGCCTGCGCCGTGACCGAACTCGTCGTTGATCGCCTTGAAGTGGTCGACGTCGCACATCGCAACGCAGAGCCCTTTGTTGTTGCGGCGGGAGCGCGCAATTTCCTCTTCGAGCCGCTTGGTTGCGTGACGCCTGTTGTAAAGACCCGTGAGGCCGTCCGTCAGGGCCAGCAGCTGCGTCTCCTCGATGAGAAACAGAGATTTCACTACGACGCCGAGTGCCTCGGCGATCAGCTTGGCGCTCCGAAGATCGGCGTCGCCGCACGTGCCTCCGCCGCCAAACACCTGCAGAGAGCCGAGGACTTCTTCGGCAACGCGGATTTGGCAGCTCCGTGTGCCACCCGCAATCACGTCGGTCCCGTCACCGAACTTCGGGTCGCGCTCGATCGTAGTGCTGGTGGCGCCGAGGCTCTTTTCCGGAATGCCGAGCGCTGCCAGCCCCGGAAGAGCGTTCTCCTCGGGCCACGGCCCTCTCGCGCGAATGGAGTAAGTGGGCCCGCCCGGGCCGAGAAGCTCGAGAACTAGATACGGGCAGCCGATGACTTCTGCAGCGAGCGCGAGAACCCGTTCGGCAAACTCTTGCCGGTCGTTGACGTAGTCCATGAGACGCCTGACCTCGGACTGAACGACCACGTCGAACAAGTGGTGGTCGAGCACGGCGCTGACGCGCGCGAGCGGCGTTCCCGTGAGCTCGGGGCAACGGCTTTCGCGTGGCACGCGCCCCGCCATCAGCTTGTCGATTTCCGGGCGAAGCTTCTCGTCCATGTCCTCCTTCGAAAGGTAGACGTCCGCGCCCGCCTTGCGGCCCCAGAACCGTGTCTGGATCTCTTTTGCTCCGGTCA
>JAHELW010000211.1 GCA_024643985.1 Myxococcales bacterium
CGCAACGGCACTCGGCGAGCGCAAGCTCTCCGACCTGCGCATTCGAACCGTTCCACCAAACGAACGGCTCAAGATGGTGGTCCGGCTGGGGTTGGATCCCACGCAGATGGTCGGCTTGATTCGTCAGTACGCTCGTGGGGAGATCGACCGCATCAAAGAAGGCCGGATTCCAGAGCTTCGCATCCCCTACCAGATCGAGGGCACGACCTGGGTGGCGGTCGAATCGCTCGGTCGGCTGGCGAGCAGCTTTGGACCGACGACCGGGGAGTGGCAGCTCGAGCGTTAGCTGTGGCACTCTCTGCTGCGCATGACGGAGATCCGGCGTAGCGGCCCTTGGTCCGAGTCCGAGGTTCGAGATTTCTTGGGGGATGCGTGCATTCCCATGCGCCTCGCCGTCAATACGTCCTCCGGGTTCCCGGTCGTCCTGTCGCTGTGGTTCCTTGCCGAAGGTGACGAGCTGCTCGCTGCGGTTCACCGCGACGCGCGTGTCGTAACGCGCCTGCGTGAAGATGCGCGCTGCGCCTTCGAGATCGCACCGAACGATCCTCCGTATCGCGGGGTCCGCGGTCAGGCCAACGCCCATCTCGAGGCCGACGGGGCCGGTCTCTTGCTCGAGAGACTTCTCGTGCGCTACCTCGGCACCACGGACTCGAGCCTCGGGAGCTTCCTGCTCGGCCGCGCCGACGAGGAGCTGGTCGTGCGTCTCCGCCCGGTGTGGCTCGGCTCGTGGGACTACACGTCACGGATGGAGGATGCGGAGCCGCAATGAGGCTTCCGGGGAGGGCCGTCTCTTGGAGCGCATGGGGCTGCGCAGCCGCTTTCTTCGCGATTGGGGCTTTTCCCCTGCACAGCCTCGACGCCTATGGGCATCTCGCGCAAGGCCGCCAGATCGCCGAAGCCGGCGGGGTCCCACGGCTGGATCCATTTTCTTTTTGGCAGCCCGAGCCTCAGCCGTGGAGCAACTACGAGTGGGCCTACGACCTCATGACGTGGCTCGTCTACGACCACCTCGGTGCAACTGCCCTGATTGTCCTCAAATGCGTCGCGCTTGCCGCGCTGGGCTTCGCCCTGGTCGTGCTCGCCGACCGACTGGCGAAGGGCGCGCCACTCGCGGCTCCCGTTGCCGCAACGTTGCTGGTGTCGGCCGCACCGATGGCGCGGATTCGTTTCACGGTGCGGCCGCAGATCGTTGGGCTGGTTCTGCCGGCGGTCTTGCTGCTCGGCATCCACGCTCTCTACGAGAGAGAAACGCCAAAGCGAACCCGGCGATGGCTCGTCCTCTCGCTCGGGCTCATGCACGTCGCGTGGGTCAACATGCACGGCTCCCACCTCCTCGGGCTGCTCATCACGCTGCTGTTCCTGGCCTTCTCGGTTCGCACGCATGCCTTCAAGTCGATGGCCCTCCTGCTTTTGGCGCAACTGCTCGGGACGGCGTGCACGCCCTTTGGCATCGGCATCGTCACTGACGCCCTCGCACACGTCTTCGACCCGATGTATCGCAGCGTCGTCATCGAGTGGGGGCCTTGGACGCCCGGTCGCCCCCTCTACCTCTTGATCGGCCCCGTGGTGGCGGCGCTTCTCATGCTTGCCGCGATGCGGCCGGTCACCCGGTCGGGCAGGTACGGTCTCGCCTACGGCGTATTCTGCGTGGTCGTCACCGTGATGGCATTTCGGTCGCTCCGCTTCGTCGCCCACCAAATGCTCTTCACGGTTCCTTTCATCGGAGCCGGCCTGGCGCAGCTTCGTTGGGTGCGTGCCGCCGAACGCGCGGTTCCCTGGGTCCTCGCGATTGCGATCGCCGCTTCTCTGTCGCTTGCGCCGCGTCTCGAGCCCTTCGTTCCGTACGGCTTTTCCGAGCCTCGCCTGGGTCACCCGTTCGCGGTGGCTAAAGTCATCGACGATCACGTTGGCGAGCCCCGTATCCTCGCATCCATTCAGGAAAGCTGGCCGCTCATGTTTGCGGTTCCCGACGGTCGCGTTCTCGTCGACGGCCGCGTTCCGTTCTACGGCCCGCAGTTCATACGCATGGTCACCAACAGCTTCAGCGACGGCGTGGCTTTCGATGCGCTGCTCAAGCAGTACGACGTCAACGTGGTCGTCGTCGATCACACCGACGCGGGCCAGACGGCGGCGGTCGAGTACCTCCGTCATTCGGTTGCCTGGGGCCTCGGCCAAGTTCAAGACCGCCAGTCGATGTTCGTGCGGGAGGGCGCGGCGCCTTCGCTTCGGCCGTTCGAGGTCCTCGGTCCCGGTTACCGGGTGGGAAGGCTGCTCGATCCCGAGGTCAGCGAAGAGGAGATCGGGCTCGAGGTCGAGCGGGTCGGTCACCATCAGAGCTCTTCGGCCATCCAGAGCTGGATCGCCGGAATTCGGAGCCTCCGCATGCTTGCCCGCAACTCCGATCGCGCCGGCGTCCGGTTGGCGCGCGACGATTCGGAGCGCGAGGCAGCGCGCGAGGCCTATCGCTCGCTTTCGTCCGCCGCGGCCGTGTATCCGGGTTTCACCGCAATCGAGCTCTATCGAGCGATGGCTGCATCCGCCGCCTGCGATCGGCCGGAGGCCGAGCAAGCACTGGCGCGCGCGAAGTATGCCCGTGAGACCCGGGAAACCACCTTGGTGGGCACCGAGCTTGCGCTACGCATGGGCGAGGCGGAGGCGCGCACGCGCGCTCGAGGGCACGTGCGATGGCTCGCATCTCACCCGGAGAGCGGCGATGACCCGTGGGTCGTCGCGCTCAGCCGCGAGATCGATACACGGTGTCCCTGGACGCCTCTCGGCGACTAAGGGCGCTAGCCCGCGAGCACGTCCATGGCAGCGGCGAGCTTCATGTCGAGCTCGGTCAGGCCACCGGCGTCATGCGTGCTCAGCTCGACTTCGACAGTCGCCCACACGTTCTTCCACTCGGGGTGGTGGTTCATGCGCTCGGCGACCAGCGCCACGCTGCTCATCCAGCCGAAGGCTTCGACGAAGTCTTTGAACTTGAAGGTGCGCTTGATGCGATCTTCGCCGCGCTCCCATTTGGGGAGCGCCTTCATGTGCTCGGAGATTTCTGCAGCCGTGAGCTTTGCCATCGTCCTTCCTCTCTAGTGCTTGGTAGCCCATCTCACAACCGGGCCCAGCTTCTGGACACCGCATGGACACGTGGGGCCGCCGCTTGAAAGGCTCTCGGCGGGTGTAGTAAGCATGGCGCATGAACCGACTTGTCTTTCGCCTGGCCCTGTTGGGCGGCGCGATGGTGCTTGCGGCGGCTTGCTCTACCGGCAGCGACGAGAGCACTGCTCCGAAGGACCTCTGCTTGCCGGGTGAAATCTGCGCAACGGTCACGGCCGAGCAGACCACCGGGGAAGAGCTCCGTCTGATCCTCTATGAAACGACCGAGGACGACTGGCCGCAAAAGTTTAGGACCCTGCCGACGCCTACGGCCGTGGTGCAGGAATCGCCTGCGGTACCCGACAGCTGGCCGATTCGGATTCGCATCCCCATGGCGGAAAACATCTTTGCGTTTTCCGGTGAGCTACCCGAGGGCACGCGACTCGGGCTTGCCATCGCCACCGGCGTCGCGTCCACGTTCATCGTGTCCCCGAACGACGCGCGAGGCTTCTCCGACTCCACGTTGACCTACGATCCGGCGGTCGCCATGGATTATGGAACCATCGACCTCGCGCTACCCGCTGGTGACGTCTGCGATCTCAACCCCTTCAATCCAAACTGCCTCACCGGCTCGTTCTTCTGGCAGGAGCACCTCATTGGAGAAGAGGACTTCGTTCCAGGTGCGATCTACATGGAGATGGCGGACCTCGACGGCGACGGCATCGACGATTTGATCACGGTCGGAGAGCCGCACTTCGAGGAGCCGGAGCTCCCGCTCACCGTTCTGAAGCTCGGGGTCTACTACCTCAATCGAGACCTCACGCTCCGCGAGACCGAGGTGATCGACTCTTGGTCTGAGACGGACCAGACCTTCTACAGCCCGTGGGGCGTGCGGGTCGTCCAACACAGCGGCGCGCCCATGATCATCGTCGGCACGAACATTCCAGGCCTTGCCCCGCTCGAGGAGGGCACCGGCGCCGTGCTCTCGTATCGCAAGGAAGGAGACGAGTGGGTGCGCGATTTCGTGCGAGCAAATCCAAACCCAACCGAGATCAACTACAACGCGATGATCGTAGTGATCTGCGACGTCGACAACGACGGCGACGACGACGTTGCGCTCAGCGGGGCGTACGGGTCTTCCGCAGTCGGGAGCTGGATGGAGAACACCGGCGACCTAGGCAATCCTTGGATGCCGCACCTCACAGAGCAGGCGCCCGACACGGACCCCTTCATCCGGGGCACGCTCGGGTACAAGTGCACCGACCTCAACGGCGATGACTATCCGGAGATCGTCTACAACGCGATGTTCGACGTCGCGAACAGCGACCCGCCGCAGTTTCGCGGTGAGATCTGGCTTGCCGTGAACCCCGGCCCCACCGGTTGGGGTCAGCGCTGGCCCAAGGTCGTCATCGATGACGACAACTGGGCATCGGCGGACATGTGGTTTCACGACTTCGACTCGGACGGCAACCCCGACCTGATCGCCAATCAGATCTTCGACTCGACCGTGACCCGCTACTGGCATCCCGGAGCGGACATCACCGACGCCTGGCAGCACGAGGTGATCATCTCGGGTCTGACCTCACCGAGCGACTTCTGGCTCGCCGACATGGACCGAGACGGCCTCATGGACGTCGTGAGCGCGGACCACACCGCGCATCGCGGCGTCTGGCACAAAAACCCCGGCAACCGCTCCAGCGACTCCTGGACGCTTCACTCGATCTACCGCGACATTCGTCTTCCGGGCGATTTCGAAATGCAGGATCACGACCAGGACGGAGACCTCGATTGGATGGGCATTTCGCTGACGCTCGGGCAGGCATTCATCGTCGAGCAGGTCGAGCC
>JAHELW010000212.1 GCA_024643985.1 Myxococcales bacterium
GGGTGATCCGACGGCCTATTACTCCCGATAGCTTTGCCACCCATGAATTTGGGCAAGATGGGATAGGGCATGGAGCACGCTCGCAATTACGTCTGCACGGAGTGCGCAAGCGCGGTTCCGTCGGGGCACAAGTTCTGCGGTGCCTGCGGCGCGCCGGTGCCTGCCGAGGCGCAGACGCTCGAGACCAAGTACTTCGGGGCGATGCAGATGCCCGGCAAAGCGCGGCTGATCGTCGTCAAGGGAGACGAAGCGATGGGTGAGGGATTGAGCTACCTGCTTCAGGCGACGGAGCACGTAGCCGGGCGCGATGCCGAGCAGATCCCGTTTCCGAGCGATCGGTGGCTCAGCCCGAGGCACGCAAACTTCCTCTATCGCGGCGAAAAGCTGGTCGTTCGGGACGAGGGCAGCCTAAACGGGGTCTACGTGCGCATTCGCGGGTCCGCGCCCCTCCAGATCGGCGACCAGTTCATGTGCGGCCAGCAGTTCTTCCGCGTCGACGCCACGCCCAAGGACAGCTCGGCGCCGGAGGCGGACCAGACTTATTTCTACAGCTCGCCGCGACGTCCTAGCGCATTTCGAGTCACGCAGATTCTCGAGGGCGGTATGGACGGCATCGTCTGCTGTGCTCACGAGCAAACCGTGGAAATCGGCCGCGAGGACTGCGACATCAACTTTCCCGATGACCAATACATGTCCCCACGGCATGCCAAGGTCGAAATGACCGGCGAGAGCTTGAAGCTGCTCGATGGAAACTCACAAAATGGCACATTCGTCCGCATTCGTGGCGAGCGAGAGCTGGGTCACGGCGACTACCTGTTTCTCGGCCGAAACCTGCTCCGAGTGGAGGTGACCGCGTGATCGTCTGTTCCCGATGCAGTAAGGAAAACCAGGATCACTACAAGTTCTGCCTGGGGTGTGGCGCCGAGCTTCCGCGTCAGTCCGCAAAGCCGAGGTCCGTATCGGCCGGGGGCGGAGGGCAAAAGGAGGGACGTACGACGAATGCGCCTCCCGCGAGAGCCGCGGCCTCGGGTGCGCTCGCGTCGGCGCCGAAGCTCGAGATCGAGCCCGCGTCCGAAGGGTCGCCCCGGCCGGAGCCGGTCGCCGTTGCCGATCCTCTTCCGCCCGAGCTCGCGCCCTTGAACGACGAAACGGCGCCGTGTTCGCACTGCGGCGCGCAGGTCCCGGAGAACTTCCGCTTTTGTCACGTCTGCGGGCACGACCTTCACGCTGCGGGTACGCGCTCGGCGGATGCCGGCGCCACGCCCGAGGAGCGTACGTCGGCTCCCGCGGTTGCCGACGCGCCAGCTCGTGCGGACCTCCGCGCCCGCCTCATTCTCATCCAGCCTGATGGGTCCGAGGGGGAGGCGTTCTCCCTGTCGGGCGGGCGCACCCTCATCGGACGGGGGACCGGGGGCATCTTCTCTAACGATGCGTATCTCTCGCCTGAGCATGCCGAGTTTCGATTCGAAGACGACCAGCTCGTCGTGAGGGACATGGAGAGCCTGAACGGCGTCTACATACGCGTCGACCCCGAGGTCCCAATCGAGCTGTTCGACGGCAGCGTATTCCGCATTGGCCAAGAGATCCTTCGCTTCGAGGCGCCGGTCGCGCCTGATCCTGCCCCGGATGGAACGCAGCATGCTGGAAGCCCGCATCATGGGTTCGTCGGTCGCATCTCGCTCGTCATCGGACGCGCTGCCACCGGGAACAGCTTTCCCATTCCTCCTCATGGAATCCATCTCGGACGCGAGCGTGGCGACGTTCTCTTTCCCGAGGACGGCTACGTTTCGGGTCTGCACTGCCGCATCCACTCCGAGGTCGGTCACGTGTTCCTCACGGACGTTGGAAGCTCGAACGGCACGTTCGTGCGCGTTTCCAACGAATCCTTCGTCCCGAAGGGGACGTTCGTGTTGATGGGGCAGCAGCTCTTTCGGGCCGACTATTAGGCCGTCGCGGCCGTCACGCCGAGCCGGGAAGCCAGGAAGTCCTCCAAGCGTTCGGCGATTCGGTCGGGCTGCTCCACCGGGGCAGCATGGCTGGCTTCATCGATGACCTCGATTTCGGCATGCGGGATCGCGTTGGCCATCTCGTCGGCAAGCGCCATCGGCGTGAACGTGTCGTGCTCGGCCGCGACGACGAGGGTAGGAACGTCGACCGTCGTGAGAAACCCACGCGCGTCGTGCTCGCCCGCGCGCCGGAGCATGCGAAGAAACACGTCCGGGTCCATGAGAGCGGCGTGCTCCCAATAGCGCTGGAAGTCTTCTTCCTGAATGCGGTCGCGGTCGAGCTCCCGTCCGGCGCATGCGACGCGAAACGCGAGGGCAGCAGGAACCCGACCCCACACCGCGCGAGCGACGCCCGGGAACATCTGGGCGCCGCGGATCAGGCCGGGGAGCATCTGGTCGAGGAGGTCCGTACCATGGAACGTGGTGGTAATGCGTCCAAACGTACCGCACATCAGAACGAGAGCAGCGACGCCTCCGGGGTTCTGGTGGTAATACTCGAGCGCCACCTGCACGCCCATGGAGTGCGCCACGATGACGGGCCGCTCGACGTTCCAGTGTTTGCAGACCACGCGCAGGTCGCGTGCGAGATCCTCGATCGAGAGCCGTTCCCTGTCGTGGGGTGGACCGCTGCGGCCGTGCCCGCGGAAGTGCCAGTGGACGACGCGATGCCTCTCCGCCAAGCGGGGCGCCAAGTAGCGCCAGGCGAACCCGTCGCAACCAATGCCGTCAGTCAGGACTATCGGCGGCTCGCCCCGTCCGAGCCCTTCGACGAACAACCGCGTGCCGTCTTCAGCTTCGACGAAGCCGTCTCGCTCGTACATGGCTCCGCGCGGGGCTACTTCTTCGCAGCGTCTTCCGGGGTATCCGGGATGTCGTTGACCGAGGGAAGCTTACGAATCTCGGGAAGGGCGATCTTCACGCAGCGCTGGACGATCCACGAGAGCGAGCGATCCAACCTTGCCGACTCGTGCTTGATGTCGTGTAGCATCGACTCTGGAAAGTAGAGGCTTTGCTTGCGCTTATCGGTCGTTGACATCGTGAAGGATCCTCCGTGTATCGAAATGTCCTACTCACACATAGATGCAGTGTCAATTATAAAGGTCTGAGCAGCATGTTCGGTCAGAAATCAAGCCGCAAATCACTCCGGCTCGTCGTCGTGAGCGTCGTTGCCTTGGCGCTGGTCGCGGTCATGGCCTCGAAGGCGCCGGCCCGCCGTAGCCCCTTCGAGCCCTTGTCGATCTTCGCGCGCGCGCTGGCGTACATCGAGCTCGCGTACGTCGAGCCGGTCGACCAGGAAAGCCTCGTGCACGGCGCGATCCGCGGGCTTGCGGACTCGCTCGACCCTCACACCGTGTTCCTCGATCCGGAGGAGTACGCGATTTTCAAGAGCGACGCGGAGGGGCGCTTCGCCGGTATTGGCGTCGAGGTGTCTACCCGTGACGGCTGGTTGACGATTCTTTCGGTGTTCGACGATGGGCCGGCGCATCGAGCCGGGCTGCAGCCGGGGGATCGCTTTCTTGCGATCGAAGGTGAGGAGGCGCGCGATCTTCGCCTCTACGATGCCGTGCGCCGAATTCGTGGAGAACCAGGCACGGTCGTGAACGTCACGATTCGGCGGGAGGGGCGCGCACAGGCGCTCGAGCGCAGCATCCGCCGGGCTTTCATCGAGCTCGATCCCGTCGAGCTCGACGTGCTGAAAGACGGTATCGTCTATGTCCGCATTCGCGCATTCCAAGACGGTACGGCAGCCGCGCTCCGCGATGCGCTCGACGAGGCTGTGGTTCGGCTGAAGCGGCGCGGTGGAGTTCGAGGCCTTCTGATCGATCTTCGCGACAACGGCGGCGGCTTGTTGGACGAGGCCGTGCGTGTGAGCGACGAGCTCCTGGCGAACGGCATCATCGTGAGCACGCGGGGACGCGATGGCGAGATCATCAAACAATACGGCGCGCGGCGGGCCGGTACCCGCCCCAAATGGCCGGCGGTCGTGTTGATCAACGAGAACACCGCGAGCGCGTCGGAGATCGTTGCCGGGGCGCTTCAGGACCACGGCCGGGCGACTGTGGTCGGCGTGCGGTCGTTCGGCAAAGGGAGCGTGCAGACGATCTTCGACCTTCCTGGGGGCAGCGCGCTCAAGCTGACTATCTCGCGCTACTTCACTCCGTCGGGGCGCTCGATCCAAGCACAAGGAATCCGCCCCGATTTGCTCGCCGAGCGGCCCCGGCTCGACGGAGATCCCGACCCAATCCGCGAGGAAGAGCTCGAAGGGCACCTCGCCGCGAGCTCCAAAGGCGAAGAACCAGCTCAGGGCAAGACGGCTCCGGAAGCCAACGGCAGGGTGCCCCCAATGTTCAGAGACGACCCGCAGGCGGCGAGGGGTTATTGGGTTTTGAGGGAGAAGATCGCGGCACGGTGAGCTTGGCCCCTCCATACGGGGCACGGAAAAAACACGACGCGGGCCTGCGCGGAGCGGGAGCGCCTGCAAATGTGGCCCGTAAGACTGGAGGTGTAGGCCACGCACGCGCTCCCTCGGGCTGCGCGCCAATCGCCGGTGGTTGCTGTTGTGGCGATTGTCACTTGGCACGTCCGCTCCGACCCACGTCGCGTTTTTTCCGAGCCCCTAGGCAAGCGCTGTACTGGAGAATAGGCGGGCGGGAAGCAGGCGGAAGCGCGAGCCCGAAGGGCGAAGCCCGGCGCGCATGCGCCGCCAAGCCGAAGCGCAGCGCACGATGCATCAACAGGGGCACATTCTCCCCCTCTCGGAAGGCTGTCAACCCAAGGTGTTGCAACCCACACCGCGAAAACCTGGATTCCGTACGCAGCGGTAGGACGTATGCGGAGGAGAATCGGTCGGGATGCCCAGCACAGCGAGTGGGGGCGAGCGTAGCGAGCGGGCA
>JAHELW010000040.1 GCA_024643985.1 Myxococcales bacterium
TGCACCGGCAAGAACCTCATCGAGGATGTCGCCAGGATCCTCGCTTCGTGGATTGTCGCTCGTCAGCACGCAAAGGTCCGCGTGCTCGACTCCAACCCGCCCCATCAGCGGACGCTTCCCTTTATCCCGGTCGCCGCCCGCCCCGAAAACGACGAGCAGGCGTTTCGGCGTGAGTGACCGCATGGTGTCGAGAACGCGTTCGAGCGCCTCGGGCGTGTGCGCGTAGTCGACCAGGACGGCGACGTCCCCAGGGTGCGGGATTCGCTCGAGCCGGCCCGGCGTGCCCTCGGCCGTCCTCCACGCAGCCGCGACGTCAGGCAAATCCAGCCGAAGCGCATGGGCGCAACCGAGCGCAACCAAGAGGTTTTCGAGGTTGTGCTCTCCGAGAAGCGGGCTCACGAGCTCGACCTGCCCTGCCGGAGTCTCCACGGTGGCGGTGATCCCGGTCCTGCTCGCAGACCATCGAATCGCTCGGATCTCTGCGTCTTCTTCCGGTTGGCGACTACATCGGATCACCGGACAGGAGACCCGGACCGCAAGCGAGCGCCCGAACGGATCGTCGACGTGGATCACGGCGCAGCTCGGAGCGAGCTCCGTGAAGAGCCGGGCCTTCGACTCGCCGTACGCCTCGAGACTCCCGTGGAAATCGAGATGGTCTCGAGACAGATTCGTGAAGGCCGCGACCGAAAACCGAAGCGCATCGACTCGGTGCAGCGCGAGACCGTGGCTCGAAACCTCGAGCACCAGATGAGTCGCGCCGTTGCGGAGCGAGCCCCGCGCAAACCGCGAGATGTCATCGGCCTCGGGCGTGGTGTGAAGGGAGGGGCGCTCGGCGCCATCGGCAATGAGGCCGGTCGTTCCGACCATCGCAACCCTTCCGGACGATCCCTCGATTGCCTGCTTCAGAAGATGCGCGGTCGTCGTCTTTCCGTTGGTTCCGGTGATACCGACCGTTCGCAGCGCCTTCGACGGCGACCCATACACCAGCTCGGCCGCGTGGCTCAGCGCGACACGCGCGCTCGATACGGTGATCTGCGGGACGTCGTGCGGCACGCGCTGTTCGGCGATGACGGCCGCGGCGCCACGGTCGAGCGCATCCCCGACGAAACGGATGCCATCGTGAGTTTGGCCCGGAATGGCGACGAAGAGATCGCCGAAGGCCACGCTTCGAGAGTCGTGCTGGACACCCGTCACCTTCTGCTCGGCGCGCCCGGTAATCCGGCCGTCTACGCCAGCGCGGTGGAGCTCCCGAAGGGTCATGCCGTCTCCGCCGTCAGGGCACATTCGACCTCCCCGACGTGGTCGACGCCAAGCTCTTGCCACCGGTATCCAGCGCCGCGCCTTCCGCATCGAACCGCCGCTTCCGAAGCTCGATTCGAACGACGGCACCGTGCGAAACCGCTTTTCCGGGAGCGGGATCCTGAGACACCACCAGCCCGGAGCCCCGGACTTCGGCGACGAGTGACTTCGCGTGCAACGCCATGACGGCTTGGCGGAGCGGCAGGGAGCGAACGTCCGGCACCGAGCTTTGTCCCTTCTCCACCTCTTCACGGGTCGGAGCGGGGTCGGCGGCCGCCACGGCTTTTTGCTGCTCCTGCTTCTTTTTGAGCACCGCTCGCCGACCCTCGGGCGCAATCCCGAGATGTCGCAACGTCACCTCGGCGATCCTGCGGAAAACGGGTCCTGCAACGGTCCCCCCGTAGTGTGCGATCACCGGCTCGTCGATCACGACCGAGATGACGACAGCAGGCCGCTCGGCGGGCAGAAAGCCGATGAAGGACGCGAGCCACTTGTCCTTGGCGTATCCACCCTTGATGTAGTCCGCTTTCTGCGCGGTCCCGGTCTTGCCGGCAACGAGGTATCCGTCGACCCCCGCTTCGACGGCCGTCCCGCCGGGCTCCGTCACTGCGGTCAGCATCTGGCCGACGAGCTTCGCGATACGGCGCGGGACCACTTGGCGGCGCACGCGTGGTTTGCGCTCCTCGATCGTCGCGCCGTGGCCGTCGGTCAGCTGGCGCACGAGCATCGGTTGCATGAGCTTGCCGCCATTCGCGAGCGCGCTCATCGCCGCGGCGAGCTGCACGTTGGTGACGCTCATCCCTTGACCGAACGAAACGGCTGCTGCGTCGACGTCGTACCAGCGGCGGTAGTGACGCAGGATACCGGCCGTTTCACCGGGAACGCCGATACCCGTGGGCTCGCCGAAGCCGAAGCGCCGGAACGCACGGTAGAGCTTCTTCTTTCCGAGCTCGAGCGCGATTTTCGCCGTCCCGATGTTGCTCGAATGCGCGAGGATTTGCGTCGGCGTCAGCCATTCATAGGGATGCGCATCGTGCAGGCGTCGGCCGCCGATCCGCGCCACCCCGTTTTCGCAGTTGATCGATTGGTTCGACTTGACGGCGCCGGCCGCGAGCGCCGCTGCCATGGTGAAGGGCTTCACCGTAGACCCAGGCTCGAAGCGGTCGACGAGCGCCCGGTTCCGGCGATGTGCGGTTGGATGCTTCGACGGCTCGTTCGGATTGAAGGGCGGGTAATTTGCGAGAGCCAGGATCTCGCCGGTCGAGGGATCCATCACGACGACGCTTCCGCCCCGCGCCTCGAAGGTGCGGACCCCGAGAGCAAGCTCTCTTTCGGCGACGTGCTGGATTGCCTTGTCGATCGTCAGCACGACGTTCTGTCCTTGCATGGAGCGGTCGTCTTTCATGTCGTCTGCGAACACGACGTGACCGCGCCGGTCTCGAATCGCATCCACGCGGCGGTCAGAGCCTCGAAGAAGGTCTTCGTACGCCAGCTCGATGCCCTCGATGCCTCGACCGTCGATGTCGGCAAAGCCGATCAGGTGCGCGGCAAGGTGTCGATTCGGGTAGTATCGGCGGGACTCGGTGGTGAGCTCCACGCCCGGGATTTCTAAGCCGCGCACGCGGGTCGCTTCGTGCGGAGTGACGCGGCGCTTGATCCAGACGAAGTACCGGTCGGAAGCGAGTCGCTCTGCAAGCCGCGGCGCGTCGACATCGAGGATGTTGGCCAACCTGCGCGCGACGATCTTCGGGCTCTGCTCCATCGCCTTCAGGCGACGTGGATTCGCGTAGACGCTGTCGACGTCCGCGCTCACCGCGAGCTCCGCGCCGTGGCGGTCGTAAATCGCGCCACGGCGGGGCGATACGCGAAGCCGCCGCAGATGCTGATCTTCGGCCATCTCCCGAAGGCGGTCACCCGTCGCCACCTGTAGATGAAAGGCGCGGAGAACGACGAGCGCGGCCATTCCCATGAGGCACACCCCGAGAAACGCGACGCGCGCGCGAAACCACCGCTCGCGCCGATTCGAGCGAGCCCTCACCGAACTCTCCCGGTGGCCCTGGGTTTTTCAGCTTCCTTAATGGTCACGATCCGCGTCGGCTTCGGGACCTCCATGCCGAGCGTGCCGCGTGCGATGGTCTCGATGCGTCCGCTTTGGCGAAGCGTGGCCGCCTCGATCGACAGGAGCCTCTTGTCCTGAAGCAGGTCGCGCTGCCGCTGGCGCTCCTCGCTGACTTCGTAGCCGAGGCGAACCGTCTCGAACCGAATCGCGAGGTGCACGACGAATGCAGCGGCCGTCGCCAAAACGGCAACGCACCAAAGCGGAAGAAAGCGACCCTTCATGGCATCTGCTCCACCCTGCGCGCTGCTCGGAGCTTTGCGCTTCGCGATCGCGGATTACGCTCACGCTCCTCGTCGGATGCAACGATGGGTTTCTTCGTGATCGGATCGAGGTCCCGGCTGCCGCGAAACGTGTGTTTGACCATCCGGTCTTCGAGCGAGTGAAAGCTGATGACGGCGACGACTCCTCCGGTCGCGAGCACGTCTGGCAGCTGGCCGAGAAACGCCTCGAGGTCGGCGAGCTCCTCGTTGACCGCGATACGAAGCGCCTGAAACGTCCTCGTCGAGGGATCGATGCGACCGCGCTTCGGCCCCGTAGCCCGATGAACGGCACGTTTGAGATCGGCCGTCGTGTCGAGCGCACCCTCGTCGTACGCGCGCTTCACCGACCGGGCGATGCGGCGCGATCGGCGCTCCTCGCCGTAGCGGTAGATCACGTTGGCGAGCTCCTCCTCCGTGCTGCGTCCGATGAGCTCGAGCGCGGTCTCTCCCTCCGTCGGGTCCATTCGCATGTCGATCGGACCGTCTTTCGACAGGGAAAAGCCTCGCTCGTCCTGGTCGAGCTGTGCGGAGCTGACGCCGAGATCCGCCACGACTCCGTCGACCCGAGAAACGTCGAGATCGTCGAGGACGTCGCGAAGCTCATGCATCCGCGCCTTGCGCAGCGTTGCGCGCGCTCCGAACTCGGCCAGAGCCTCCGATGACGCCTCGAGTGCGGCTGGATCGCGATCCGTGCCGATCAGCTTTCCGTTCGGCGCGCTTTTCGCGAGGATTCCGCGCGCGTGTCCTCCCCCGCCGAGGGTGACATCCGCATAGACGCCGCTCGAGGCGGGCGAGAGGCATTCCAGCACCTCGTCGAGCAACACCGGAACGTGATCGAAGCCAGTCACAGTCCCAGCTCCGCTAGCCGTTTGGCGATCCCCAAACGGCGATCCTCGTCGCTGAGCACGTCGCGCCGAAGCCCCTCGAACGCTTCCTTTGCCCAGAGCTCGATGTAGCTGCCCATGCCCGCCCAAAGGGCATCGCGGCCGAACCCGGCGTGCTTGCGAAGCGCGGACGGGATCAAGATGCGGCCCACCTTGTCGAACTCGCATTCGATGGCGCCAGAGACGTAGATGCGCTTGAGCATCACGACGTCGGCGTCGAACTGCGGCAACTCGGAGAGACGCTTCTCGAAGCCCAGCCACTCGGTCATCGGATAGGCGACCAGACAGGTATCGAGCCCCGTCGTCAGCACCAGCCTGGAATCGCCCTGCGCGACCATCACCTCGCGGAATCGCGAAGGCACCGACGTGCGGCCTTTGGCGTCGATGCTGTGCTCGTACCGTCCGCGGAACAACCTAACCCTCTCGTGCTAGTGGAGCGTGGTTTGGCACTTGATCCCACTGCTTCCCACTCGCAGGAACCTACGGCCGGAGGTCTCCGGATGTCAACTTCTTTCTGTAGCGCAAGTGATAGAATTAAAAAGGGTTTTTCGACTCATGTGGGTGTCGGCGAGAAGTGGGAAAGCGGCGGTGCCGCCACCTGCCCCTCTTCCTCAACGACGGGGTGACTGCCCATTCTTCCCGGGCGCGTATCGAAGGGCAATTATGGCGTGTTTGAATCTTGGATCAGCCAAACCTGTCATTCGACCTCCATGCTAAGCTCGCGCACGGTGGATCCGATCGAGGAAGCCTGGGCCAGGGTCGAAGCGGACTGGGGGGATGAGGAGGCGCACCGGCGCTTCATCGGGATCTGCGTGGCGCTCGAGCGTCTGCCGGATGCGGGGAGGCGCTATCGCCACGTGCGGGAAAACGACCCGGCCCGCCGCGAGGAGGCCGCAAAGCGAATCGACGGTCTGATCGTCCTTGCAACCCAGCAGCTCCAGGACACGCGAGCCGTCCCTTCTACCACCCAGCACAAAAGGACGCTGACATGGGCGGCATTCTTTATCATGTTGGTGTTGATGGGAGCGGGGGCGTGGCTCCTCCTGCGGGGCTAGCCCGCGACGGCGGGCCCTTCCCCGACAGGGTATGCAAGTCGATTTCGCCGCCAAGGAGCTGACCGTCAAGCTGGTCTACTATGGGCCCGCGCTCAGCGGCAAGACCACCAACCTACGCGCGATCCATTGGCTCGGTACGGCGAGCTCGCGCGGCGACCTGATGACCCTCGAGACGCAAAACGATCGCACGCTGTTCTTCGACATGCTCCCAATTTCGATGGACTCGAAGAGCGGGCTCAAGATCCGGCTCAAGCTCTTCACGGTGCCGGGACAGGTCATGCACGACGCCACGCGTCGCCTCGTGCTTCAGGCTGCCGACGGAGTGGCGTTCATCGCCGACTCGCAGCGAAGCGAAGCGGACGCGAACCGCGAGTCCTTCCTGAACCTCAAGAAGAACCTCGAGGACAACGGGATCGATCCGGAGCGGATGCCCATCATCATTCAGTTCAACAAGCGAGACCTGGACGACATTCGGACCGACGAAGAGCTTGCATCGATCGCGCAGCAGAGTCGCGAGCCGATCTACAAGGCGGTCGCAACGCGGGGCTACGGCGTCATGCAAACTCTCCTCGGGCTGATCCGCGAGACGTGGGGCCGGCTCGAGCAGGACCACGGCCTCGAGGAGAAGTTCGGTATCAACCCGGTTCGGCTGATGGCGGAGCTCGAAGGCCAGCTCAGGCACCAATCGCGAGGGCAAGAGCGATGATGCAGGACGATACCCACGCCGGCGACATCCTGATGGGCGACGTCGTTCGCCTCGAAGACGTTCTCAGCCGCGACTCCGTGACCGCCGTTTCGAAGTCGTTTTTCACGCTCTTTGGCCTGCCGGTGCGGGTGATTTCCCACGAAGGGGACTTGCTTGCCGACGTGCATCGCGACCAGCCACTTTGCAACTACCTCAACACGCTGACGAGCGGTGCCGAACAGTGCGCCGCGACGGTGTCGGCCGTCCGCGACGTCGAGCCGAACGGCGAAACCATCGTCCATCCCTGTTTCACCGGGGCGGTGTATCGAATCGTACCGCTCGCGTATCAAGGCCGCCCGATCGGTCGATTCATCGTCGGACCCTACGTGCCGTCTGAAGCCAATGGGCCGCCGGCGTCGCTGACGTCGGTCGATGGCGCCCTCGATCCAAACACTGCGCGCGGGCACTACGACCGCATGCCACGGGTCCGGGAAGACATCGCCGAGCAACTGTCCGATCACCTCCGAGGCGTAATCGAGCTCCTCGTGTTCTCGGGACATCGAGCGCAGCTCGCATCGACGATGCAAGTCGCAAGCGTTCGTGAGAATTACCGCGAGCTCGCCGAGAAGAATCACGCACTGAAGGAATCATACGAAGAGCTCAAACAGCTGGACAAGTTGAAGTCCACGTTCCTCGCCACGGTCAGCCACGAGCTGCGCACGCCGCTCACGTCGATCATCGGCTACACGGAGATGCTCGAGAGCGGGGCCGCCGGCGCATTGAACGACGGCCAGACGGAGTTCCTTCAGACGATTCGCGGCAAGGCCGACGAGCTGCTCGGTTTGATCGGCAGCCTGCTCGACTTGGGAAGGCTCGAGGCAAAGGACCTCGAGCTCCATTGCGAAGCCGTCGACCCACGGGCGTTGCTCTCGGCGGTCGGCTCCACGATCGTTCCGGCTGCCAACAAGCGAAACGTCACGCTCGACATCCGGGTTTCGCGAAACGCGCCGAAGATCTGGGGCGATCCGGTTCGCTTGCGACAAATCTTGCTCAATCTCGCCGACAATGCCGTGAAGTTCACCGAGGAAGGGGGGGTGGTCACCCTGTCCGCAGTGCCGGGCGAGCTCGAGGTCGGAGGCCCGTCGGGTCTCGGCGCCGCGCTTTTCGCGACGACCAAGCCCGCAGTCGCGTTGAGCGTGCGCGACACCGGAATGGGCATCGAGGAGGCGGAGCTTTCTCGGGTTTTCGACGCCTTCTACCAAGTCGATGGCGGCACGACGCGGACGCACGGCGGCGCGGGCCTCGGGTTGTCGATCGTCAAACAGCTCGTCGACGCGCACGATGGCAAGATCGAAGTGACCAGCACGATCGGCCAGGGCACACTATTCACCGTGTCTCTCGCTGCCGCCGACGACGATGGGTGACGAATTCGCCAGAATCGAGTGGCTGAAGACCCGCTTCGAGCTGGACGACGCCCCCGAGGGCCTCGTGCTCGGAATTGGAGACGATGCGGCCGTCTTCGACTTTGGCAACCGACCGACGATCGTCACGGTGGATACGCAAATCGAAGGCGCACACTTTCGCCGCGATTGGATCTCACCGCGCGACCTAGGAAGGAAGGCGCTCGCCGCGGCGGTGAGCGACATCTGGGCGATGGGCGGCGTGTCCTGCGCGTCGATCGTCGCGCTGAGCCTCCCTTCGGGCATGTCGGAGCAAGACTTCCACGAGCTGGTCGAGGGAATCGCCGGCGCGGCGCGCACGACCGGCGCCACCGTCATCGGGGGCAATCTCAGCGCAGGGGAGCATCTCTCTGTCACCACGACCGCGTTTGGGTGGCCAAAGCGCAGTGCGGTCACTCGCGCCGGCGCACGCCCCGGTGACCTCGTTTACGTCACCGGCACCCTCGGGGCCGCGGCGCTCGGGCTCGCGATTCTGCAGGCGGGGCGCGCTGACCTCGAATACGCAGATCGTTTCGTCGAACGGTGGCGCCGCCCCCCCATGAACGGCCGGGCTGCCATCTCGATGGCAGAGGTCGCGACCGCCGCGGTCGACGTGTCGGACGGCTGCGTGCAGGACCTCGCGCATCTATGCGCAGCGTCGGGCGTTGGAGCGAGGGTTCACGCGGACGCACTCCCCCTGGCGCGCGGGCATCTCGAAACGGCGGAGGCGCTCGGGCTCGACCCGAGGACGCTCGCGCTTGCCGGCGGCGAAGACTACGAGCTCTTGTTCACGGCGGCGCCCTCGTCGGAAGCGGAGGCCTTTGCGGCCGAGATCGGACGCATCACCGAAGGCTCGGAGGTCGAGGTCGTCGACGCGGACGGGCGCCCGTTGACGCTCGATCGCGCGGGCTTCCGTCACTTCAAGTAGAGCCACGAGTCACGCCGAAGACCGTCGAACTCGGCGGCGCCTCGCGCTTCGCGGGCGAGAACCTCGTCGATCGATGCGGACCGATCGACCGCGTCCCGGAACTCGGGCCCGCCGGTCAAGAGATCGATCGCGGGACGGTCCGAAACGAACTCGTAGACCTCGGTACGCCAGCGGGCGCCCGACTCGAGGTCGGGCAGCACGGCATGGAGCATTCGAAGATACGCTTCATAGGGTCTGAATACCCAGGGATCGGTGACGTGGACCTGCACGCCGCGGCAAATGCTTCCCGCGTGTTTCTGAAAGGTCGGGAGAAACTCGACGGGTCGAAGCGTGACGCCGTGAAGGTCGAGCTCGAGGAGCGCAGCCACGTTCAAGCCGGGCCCTCCCCAGAGCTCGAAGGGGCGAGTCGTGCCCCGCCCCTCGGAAAGCTTCGTGCCCTCGACGAGGCAGGCCCCGGGATAAACCAGCGCAGTGTCGGGAGTAGGCATGTTCGGGGAAGGCATGACCCACGGAAGGCCCGTGTCCGCAAACGTCATCGCTCGCTTCCAGCCATCCAAGGGGACGATGTGAAGCGCGTCGCGGTCGATGCCTTCTCGATCCCGCACCCACAGCAGGAGCTCGGCAATCGTGAGGCCGTGCCGGACCGCGATCGGATAGAGCCCAACGAACGAAAGGTATCCGTCACGCTGCGGCGCCCCTTCGACGCGCACGCCGCCCAAGGGGTTCGGGCGATCCAAGACGATGACTTCGGTCCCGACCGCGGCCGCTGCCTTCATTGCGAGCGCAGCGGTCCACACGTACGTGTAGTAGCGAGAGCCGACGTCCTGGAGATCGATGACGAGCGCGTCGAGGTCCTCGAGCCACGACGGATCCGGGCTCAAGTCGGACGCATCGCCGCCGTAGAGAGAATACACCGGGACCTCGGTCGCAGCCTCGCTTCCGACACCGACCATGTCCTGCGCGGCCCCGGCGAAACCGTGCTCCGGCCCGAACAGCGCCGCGATCGTCGCGCCGGCCTGGTGCACCACCTCGAGCGCGTGGCGGAAGCTGCAATCGATGCTCGCGGCATGCGCAAGCAGCCCGACTTTTCTGCCCGCAAGGAGGCGCGTGGCCTTCGAATCGCCGTCGGCGATGCGATCCAGCCCTGTACGAACCTTGGTCAATCGGCCTCGTCGACGGTCGGCGGCTCGGAAGACTCCCCCGCGAGAAGGTAGAGAAGCGCCATGCGCACCGCAACCCCGGCTTCGACTTGCTCGAGAACGACGCTTCGGTCGCCGTCTGCGATCACGCTTTCGATTTCGACGCCGCGATTCATCGGCCCAGGATGCATCACAATCGCATCCTGCTTCGCGTACTCGATGGTGCGTGGGCCTATGCCGAACGTCCGCGCGTACTCACGAAGGCTCGGCAGGAGCGCTCCTTCCAGCCGCTCTCGCTGAATCCGGAGGACCATTACGACGTCGGCGCCCTCGAGCGCTCGGGCGAGGTCGTCGAAGACTTTGACGCCGAGAGAATCGACGGCGGGGGGCAGAAGCGTGCGGGGTCCGACGACGCGAACCTCGCAGCCGAAGAGCTTCAAGAGATGGGCGTTCGAGCGCGCGACCCGAGAGTGGGCGATGTCCCCCACGATGGTCACGGTGAGGTCCTCCAGCGTTCCTTTTTCTCTTCGGATCGTGAAGGCGTCGAGAAGCGCCTGCGTCGGGTGCGCGTGCATACCGTCGCCCGCATTGATGACGCTACAGTCGATCTTCGAGGCCACGTAGTTTGCAGCGCCAGAAGCTCCGTGCCGCATCACGATCACGTCCGGGTGCATCGCCTGAAGCGTCCTACACGTGTCTTGGAGCGTCTCGCCCTTCTTCACGCTCGAAGCGGAGACGTTCATGTTGATCACGTCCGCGCTGAGCCGCTTGCCGGCAAGCTCGAACGACGTTCGGGTACGGGTGGATGCTTCGTAGAAGAGGTTGATGACGGTCTTGCCGCGCAGGGTCGGTACTTTGCGAACCGGGCGTCGCGACACCTGCAGAAAGGCCTCGGCCGTGTCGAGGATGCGCTCGACGTCTCCCTTCGTCAGCCCTTCGATGTCGAGAAGGCTTCGGTGGGGAAACGCGCCCATCATTCATCCTCCGTCAGCACGACGCGATCCGGTCCGGCCGCGTCGATCCAAACGTCGAGTCGCCCGGCGGGGTCGACCTCGAGCGTTCGGCCTACGAAGTCGGGAGCGATGGGGAGCTCACGTCCTCCGCGATCGCAAAGTGCCGCGAGCCATACGCGTGCCGGCCGGCCGTGGTCTTGCAGGCACTCGATCGCCGCTCGTACGGTGCGGCCGGTGTGCAAGACGTCGTCGACCAAGACCACGTGGCGGCCGCTCACGTCGAAGGGGATGTCGCTCGGGCCAATCTTGGGATTCGGGAGTGCCGTCGCAGCATCGTCCCGATAAAGCGAAATATCGACTGTGCCGACCGGCGGTGATCGACCTTCGACCTTCGAGATCTCCTCGGAGATGCGAGCGGAGAGCGGCACCCCGCCGCGTCGAATGCCGATGAGCGTGAGGTCATCGATGCCCGACGTCGCCTCGAGAATCGCCACGGCGATGCGGCGGACGCTTCGTTGGATGGCGTCGGCATCGAGGACGACCTTCTGGGTTCGAGCCACGTTCGGCGGAGTGTGTGAGAAAACCGTGCGCGCTTCAAGCCTATCTGAGAGAGAGGCCTCCATCGATGGTGACGAGGCTGCCGGTTTGCCACGTGTGGTCGAGGACCGAGACGATCACCGCGGCGATCTCGGCGGGCTCGCCGAGGCGGCCGAGCGGGTGAAGCGCGCTCAGGGCCGCGAGCTGGGACTCCACGCGCTCCTCGATCTCCGCCTCCGAAAGGGACTCGCCCGGAAGAACACGTGGCGTGCGCAGCATGTCCGTGTCGATGCCGCCCGGCAGGACCGCGTTGACGCGAATCCCGAGCGGGGCCAGCTCGAGCGCGAACGTTTTGGTGATCGCATTCAGAGCGGCCTTCGTCGCGGCGTAAACGGTGGTGAGCTCCGCGACGCGCTCGGAAAGGGTGCTCGAGACGTTGACGATCGAGCCGCCCCCCTGCTCCCCCATGTGCCCGGCGATCGCCTGCGCGAGCAAGAGCGGGGCGATGAGGTTCACGCGGACCTGCGCTTCGACCGATTCCGGGCGGATCGAGCCGACGGGCTCGTACCGCGCGATGCCAGCGCAGTTCACCAAGCCATCGACGCTGCCGAACGCCTCGACTGCGCGCCGGGCGACGGCGGGCAGCTGGTCGATGTTCTCCAGATGGGCGGCCACGCCGCGAAACCGGTCGGGGTGGGAGGCTTCGAGCGCACCGAGGGCGTCGACGTCGCGCGCGATGCCGATCACGCTGCCGCCTCTCGAGAGGAGCGCGTCGACCGTCGCGCGGCCGATTCCGCGCGTGGCGCCGGTCACGATCACCCTGCCCTCGGAAACCGTCATCAGCCGAGCCCCGCAATCGGTCCCCACGGCGGCTCCGCCGGCACGTCCGCCGGCTCGCCGGTCACCTCGATTTCATCTTCCGGGATGAAGCGCGGAGAATCGACGCAGAGGATGGTCTGATATCGGTCGGTCGGGTTTTCGTACATGTGTGCGGCGCCGCGCGGCCATCGATGCACCGTGCCTGGGGGGCAAGGCTCGCCCTGGCAGAGAACACCGTCGCCTAGGACCATCTCACTTTCTCGCATCTGCTGGTGCATGTGCAGCGGAATGCCCTTGCCCGGGGCGATGTTGAGACGGTAGATGCCGGCGCCCCGGGTCTCGTGAATCACGTCCACGGTTCCAAACGGTTTGTGCTCGACCTCGAAGGAGCACCACGACGCGTCGCGCTCGATTTCGAGCGACGGGACGGCAAACCCGCGAAGCGCCCCTGGCTTGGTGAGACGAATGACTGCGGACTGGATTTGCGCGCGGCGTTCGTCGGGGGCAGGCGGCGCCAAGACGTATCTCGCGAGCACGTGGGCTGCGGTTTCGAGGAGGCGAAAGCGGCAGCTTCGCAGCAGGAACACCAGCTGGGACGCGGTCGCAGCATAGTCGACCGTCGAGCGCAGCCTTTCTTTGACTGCCGATGCCTCGGTCGACAACCGCATTTCGACGTCCACCCGAAGCGGCTGGGAGGCATTGCGTTCATGTGGATACACGCCAACGACGCAGTCGACCATGAGCTCTTCGATGCGCAACACATCCATGCGTCGAAGGCTATCGCATTTCGGGAGTTCTGCTAGAGTGGCGCACGCGATGGACCCGCTCGAGTCCAGTGCGAACGACGACGTCACGGAGCTCGCTGCCTTTCGGCCCGTTCCGCGAACGGGCGTCATCTATGTGACCGTCGAGGCACAGAAACGGGGCTTCCACCTGGACGCCCCGGACTGGTGCAACCTCGGCCAGGGCCAACCGGACACCGCAGAGCTTCCCGGCGCGCCGGAGCGCGTGAAGCGAATCGACGTGCACCCGGAGGACCTCGACTATGCGCCGGTACCTGGCGTGTGGGAGCTCCGCGAAGCGGTCGCCGGCCTGTACAACCGGCTCTTTCGTCGAGGCATGAAGTCGCAGTACTCCGCCGAGAACGTCGCCATCGCCGGGGGTGGCCGAGTCGCGGTGATGCGCGCGTGCGCGGCGATCGCGCCCATTCATCTAGGCCACTTCTTGCCGGACTACACCGCCTACGAAGAGCTGCTCGACGTGTTCCGGCGTTTCCTCCCAATCCCGATTCTGCTCGATCCGAGAGACGGCTACGAGTTCACGCGCGAAGACCTCGAAGAAGAAATTCTCGGGCGCGGCCTCAGCGCGATCCTGGCGAGCAATCCGTGCAACCCGACCGGCAAGGTCGTCCATGGTGATGTGCTCGGCGGCTGGGTCGAGACGGCACGGAATCTGAGCTGTGCGCTCCTGCTGGACGAGTTCTACTCGCACTACGTGTGGACCGGGGAGCAATCGATCATCAGCGCGGCGCAGTACGTCGAAGACGTCGACCACGACCCCATCGTCGTGTTCGATGGGCTGACGAAGAACTGGCGCTATCCGGGCTTTCGCGTGAGTTGGATCGTCGGTCCCAAGCGCGTGATCGAATCGGCCGCAAGCGCGGGCTCCTTCTTGGACGGCGGCGGCGTTGCGCCGATGCAACGTGCAGCCATCGATCTCGTGCAGGAAGGCCCGACCCTTGCCGAGACCAACGCGCTTCATGACGAGTTCGAAGAAAAGCGCAAGCTGCTCGTCGACGGCTTGAAAGACATCGGTGTACGCTTCGACGTGGAACCCGAGGGCACCTTTTATGCATGGGGCGACCTGAGCGAGCTGCCGCCCTCACTGCGAAATAGCGACGAGTTCTTCCGAGCGGCGCTCGACCGGCAGGTGATCTGCGTTCCCGGGCATTTCTTCGACGTGAATCCGGGAAAACGTCGCACGGGGCGCCCCTCGCGGTTCGTGCAGCACGTGCGGTTTTCGTTCGGCCCGCCGCGGGCCGTGTTGGAGGAGGCGCTCGGCAGGCTTCGCGGCCTGGTCGCGGACGCGCGCTGAGTAGGCTCATCTGACCGAAAACACCTCGCAAATGCCGAGGGGATTGCCGGTTTCTTCACTAGGGGTGTCGATGTAGGCGACCATACTACATATGACGACATCCGCAGCGGTCGCGGCTCGGATCGAGCGACAGCCGAGGGAGGCAGCCCCCTTCGTGAAGTGGGCGGGGGGCAAGGGCCGATTGCTCTCCCAGCTGCGACCGTTGCTTCCCCAAGGGGTAGAGCACATGCGCCACGTCGAGCCGTTCGTCGGCGGTGGCGCGCTCTTTTTTTCGCGCCGGCCGAGCCGCGCGCTCCTCACCGACATCAATCCCGCGCTCGTGGGGGCCTATGCGGCGATTCGCGATGACGCCGAGCGCGTCATCCAAGCGCTTCGGGGTCTCGCCTCTCAGCATTCGAAGGAGAGCTACTACCGAATCCGTGAGCGCTACAACCGAGGCCGAAGGCTCGCAGCCTCGACGCGGGCGGCGATGTTCATCTACCTCAACAAGACTTGCTTCAACGGCCTCCACCGGGTCAATCGCAAAGGCGAGTTCAACGTGCCGGCGGGCTCGTACAAGAACCCGCGGATTCTCAACGAGGATGCGCTGCTCACCGCGAGCGCGGCGCTCCGAGGCGCGAAGCTCCTTTGCGCCCCGTTCGAAGCGCTCCTCGAGAGCGCGAAACCGGGCGATTTCGTCTACTTCGATCCACCGTACGAGCCGGTGTCCTCGACGGCGAGCTTCACGTCGTATGCGCAGGACGGCTTCGGCCGGGAAGATCAGGCGCGTCTTCGAGACGTGTATCGCGAGCTGGATCGCCGGGGCTGCAAGCTGATGCTTTCGAACAGCGACGTGACCTTCATTCGAGGGCTCTATCGGGAGTTTCGCATCGACACGGTGGCGGCCCCACGCGCGATCAACTGCAACGCAGCCAAGCGGGGCAAAGTGAGCGAAGTCGTCGTCAGGAACTACTGACCGGGGCTGGGACCGGGACCGGGGCCGGTTCCGAGTCCGGGTGGCCGGGGCCGGGTGGCCGAGTCCGGGGGCCGAGTCTCGGTGGCCGAGTCCGATTGGCCGGGGCCGGCTCGAGCCTGCTTGCGAGATTTGGGGACGGCTCCACAGTTCGGGCGTGTCGGAGTTGCTGCCAGATCATGTCGTTCGTGCGCACGACGAAGCGGTGGCGCGCGGCGACGAAGGCTACCTCGACCCCGATACCGGGCTCTTCGTCATGACCGCGACCGCACTTGCGGCGCGAGGGGAGTGCTGCGGCTCCGGATGCCGCCACTGCCCCTACGGCAATCAGAGCGGGCAGGCCGTCCCCCATCCGTGAACCCGGACTCGGCCGTTCGGTCTCGGACTCGGCCACCCGGACTCGGCCACCCGGACTCGGCCACCGGAACCGGTCGCGGACCCGGCACCGGACTCGGTCTCGCGGGTCCAGACTGGGTTTTCGCGGTGTGGGTTGTAAGTGGTTGGAAAGGTTGGGTTTGCGAGGGGGGAGACTGTCCCCTTAGTCGATGCTGATTCTCGAGGCTCGGACGAACTCTGCGGTTGCGGGGTGCTCGCTGTGGAGGAGCTCCTCTCGCGTGCCGGAGGCGGCGATTTCGCCGAGGTGCAGAAAGCTCAGGTAGTCGGCGATTCGAACGACGGAGGCCATGTCGTGGCTGATCACGATCGAGGTCACGCCGAACATCTGCTCGGCCTCCACGATCAGGTCGTCGACCATTTCGGTCGTGATCGGATCGAGCCCGGTCGTCGGCTCGTCGTAGATCAGAATTTCGCTTTCCAGAATCATGGCTCTCGCCACCGCAACGCGCTTCTGCATCCCGCCGGACAGCTGGGCGGGAAGCTTGTGGGCGGCCCCCGCCACACCGAGCGCTGCGAGCTTGTCCATGACACGCTCTCGGATCTCCTTTCGCGAGAGATCGGTATGCTCTCGAAGCGGAAAGGCGACGTTGTCGAATACGGTCATCGAGTCGAAGAGCGCGGACATCTGGAACACCATGCCAAACGTCCGTCGCATCGACGCGAGCTCCAAGCCTTCGAGCTGCGCGAAGTCGACTCCGTTGACGAGGAGCGCCCCAGAGTCGGGTTTCTCGAGCCGAATCAGTTGCCTCATCAAGACGGTCTTGCCCGAGCCGGAGGGGCCGATGATCAGGTTCGTCTTTCCGCGGTGGACGTCGAGCGAGACGCCCCTGAGCACGTGCTGATCCGCGTACGACTTGTGCACGTCGCGAATGCGAACGTGGATCGGATCGTCTTTCACCTGCTCGGGCAGCGGCGGCCGCGCCAGTCGCATCAGATTGCCCTTGAAGATCTTCATCAGAACAAACCCTCGCCCAAGACGATGCTCGTCACGAGGTAGTCCAGCATCAGGATGGCGATCGCGCTCTGCACGACGGCGCGGTTCGTTGCGCGCCCCACCCCCGCAGCGCCGCCTTTCGCGTAAAAGCCGTGACGACAGGCGATCAGGGTGACGGCGACGCCGAAAACCATGGCTTTGATCAGGCCCTGAGAGACGTCGTCCCAATCGACCAGCCATCGGAGCCGGTCCATGAACACGCCGGGGTCGAGCCCGAGCAGACTCACCGCGACGAAAAACGCGCCAAAGGTACCGACGACGTCGAACAGCATCGTCAGCACCGGCACCATCACGAATCCCGCGAACACGCGCGGGACGATGAGATACTGAACCGGGCTCACCGCCATCGTGACGAGGGCGTCGATCTGGTTGGTGACCCGCATCGAACCGAGCTCCGTGGTCATGGCGCTGCCGGCGCGGCTGGTGACCATCAGGGCGGCGAACACGGGCCCGACCTCCCGGGCGAGGGCAAGGCCGATGACGGCGCCGGTTTGGTTCTCGGCGCCGAAGTCGCGAAAACCATCGACGAGCTGCAGCGCCAGCACGCCCCCGACGAACAGCGCGGTCAGGGATACGATGAAGATCGAGCCGATGCCGATGAACTCCATCGACTCGACGAACAGGCGGCCTCGGTAAGGCGGCCGAATGCCCCAAAACAGAGTCTCCCCGAAGAGCTTCGAGAGCGCGCCGAGCTCCGCAAAAGGCGCGAGAAGCAGCTTCGCCAGCCACTCTGCCGCGTCACGAAGCGCTGCCCGGGTCTTCGATGGCTCGCCGGGCGTCGTCGGAGAGGTGGGCGCGGCCTCGGGCACGTCGTTTCATACCATGGTTCCGCCTGGCTGACGTCAGCGATTCACGTACACCCTCGGCACCCTGCGGGACACGTTCGTCAGCACTTCGTAGGGGATCGTGCCCGCGGCCGCCGCGAGATCGCGAGCGTCGAGGACCGCGCCCCCCTGTTCGCCGAGCAAGAGCGTCTCATCGCCCACGGCGACTTCCGGAACCGACGAGACGTCGATCGTGGTGAGGTCCATCGCGATGTTGCCGACGATCGGGCAGCGCACGCCGCGTATCAGCACGTGTCCACGATTCGACGCCGACCGCAGCAGGCCGTCGCCGTAGCCGAGCGGGATCGTCGCGAGCCGCATCTCTCGCGTCGCGCGAAACGAGCGACCGTAGCCGGCCGATTCCCCAGGCTGTAGCGTGCGCACGCGAAGCACCTCGGTTCGCCATCGCATGGCAGGACGAAGCGGCGCGTCGATGGAGTCGGACCCGGGATAGCCGTACAGCGAGATGCCGGGACGCACCCAATCGAAATGAGTCTCGGGATGGCGAAAGACGGCAGCGCTGTTCGCTGCGTGAAGCACCGAGGGCTCGTGCCCGAATCGGCGAACCAAGCCTTCCGCGCGCTTGAACCCCGCGAGCTGCTCGGCGACGTAGACCGGGTCGGCGTCCGCAGTCGACAGATGGGTCATCAGCCCCGCGATGCGAATCGAAGGAAATCGCCGAAGGTCCCGCAGGAAGTCCGTGAGCTCGGCCAAAGGAACGCCGAGGCGCCCCATGCCGGTGTCCACTTTGAGATGCACGTCGATCGGACGGCCGACCGCCACGGCCTCGAAGGCTCCTGCTTCCGACGGGTCGTAGAGCACGGGAGTCAGCCCTGCCGCGATGATGTCGCGGTGCGCGCCGCCGTTGATTCCATTGAGGACGAGAATCGTGCGATCGATTCCCGCTTCGCGGAGCTCGAGCCCCTCTTCCGCAAGCGCTACGCCGAATCCGTCGACGCCTTCGGCTTGAAGCCGTTTCGCGACGGGCACGATGCCGTGGCCGTACGCATCGGCTTTGACGACGGCGAGAACCTTTCTCCCGTTGGCCGCGGCTCGTACGATCCGCAGGTTGTGGGCGATCGCGTCGAGGAGCACCTCGGCCCGCGTCTGCCGAAGCGCTGCCTCCATGCCGTGTGCACGGGGCCGTAACGGTTTGGGAAAACCGGATTGCACGGCTTGGAGCTACTGGCTCGCCGCTTGGGCGTCAAGCATTGGCGTTCCCCCCCTCCTCGGGACTAGGCTCGTACCTGCATGGTACGAGCCTTCCGCAATGCGTTCTACTTGCTCGCATTTGTCCTCCTTTCGGGGACGGGGTGCAGGGAGCCCGTGGAGGAAACGGTCACGCCGGTCCAGATCGCGCCGCCCACGCCCGGCGCGTCTGCGATCGAGCAGCTCGGCGTGCGCGTCATTGCGAAGCACCCACACGCTCGCGACGCGTTCACGCAGGGACTGCTCTGGCACGACGGCGCCCTCTACGAGAGCACGGGACGCTACGGAAAGTCCGCGCTGAGGCGCGTACGCCTCGAGGACGGTGTGGTGCTCGCGGAGCGCAGCTTGGATTCGAGCCTCTTCGGCGAGGGGCTCGCGCTCGTCGACGACCGTCTGATTCAGCTCACTTGGCGAGCCGGGATCGCCGTCGTGTCGGACATCGAAACACTCGAGGAGCGAGGAACCCTTCGGTATCCGGGTGAAGGTTGGGGTCTTTGCTACGACGGCGACGCCCTCGTGATGAGCGACGGCTCGTCGATTCTCGAGTTTCGCGATCCGAGCTCGATGGAGCTCCTGCGCGAAATGACCGTCTGGAAAGGCGACAGCCCGATGCGCCATCTAAACGAGCTCGAGTGCGTGGGGGACGAGCTTTACGCGAACGTATGGACGAGCGACGAGATCGTGCGCATCGACCGAGCGACGGGGCGCGTCACGGCGAGCATCGACGCGAGCGGGCTTCTCACCCGCATGGAAGCGCTCCGCGCAGACGTCCTGAACGGAATCGCGTACCGCCCCGAGACGGAAACGTTTCTGTTGACGGGTAAGCTCTGGCCTCACGTGTTCGAGGTCGAGCTCGTGCCCCGCTGATCGGGCTCGAACACCTCGACGTCGGGATTCCACGCTGCAAGGCGCTGCCGCATCGTCTCGATCGCCTCTGGATGCTCGTCGACGAGGATGAACCCACGACCGTGTCGGGCCGCCGCCTCTCCCGTCGTCCCGCTCCCCGCGAAAAAGTCGAGCACGACGTCGCCCGCTTCCGTGTGAACCTTCACGATGCGTTCGAGCACCCCGAGCGGCTTCTGAGTCGGGTAGCCGGTCTTT
>JAHELW010000213.1 GCA_024643985.1 Myxococcales bacterium
CGCCGGGGACGGCAATGAGACGGGGGTTTGAAGCTCGTCCGAGGCCGCCACCGGCTCGGACGGCACCACCGGCTCGGACGGCGCCGCCGGCTCGGAAGCGGGCATGACCTCGGATGCCGTGGCCAGCACCGCCTCTTCCGCGGGAAGCGACTGCACGCCCCCAGGCAGCTTCGGCGCCGCGGGCACGGACAGCTCCTCGCGCTGAGCGCTGCCGGGTCCTGGAATCGTATTGATGCCCTCTCTCGGCGGCGGAGGAGACGATACGACGACCGCCTCGGCAAGGACGGGGATGCTGTCGTGAATTCGCCCGACTTCGCGAATCACGCCCTCGAAGTAGAGATCGACGACTTTGCGCAGAGCTTCCACGTGGTCGCCGCCGTGCGCCCGAACGACCTCGCCGACCGTGCGCTCCCCGTCGATGAGGCGAATCATCGCGTTCTGGTCGTCGGGCATGTCGCGCAAACGCTCGCGCAGCATGTCGGCGTCGACCTCGAGAACGGTTTCGAACGAGGGCAGAAGCTCCGAAAGGCGGCTCCACTCGTCGAGTCGCCGCATGCCTTCCATCAAGAGGGCCTGCGTCGTGCGGTGCACGGTGCGCTCGCTGAGACTCACTCGCCGAAACTCGAGGTCGAAGCGTCCCTCGCGCCAGAGTAGCTGTCGGTAGATTGCATTCTCACCTCGAAGGTCTTCAACGGTGGCGTTGATCACAGCCCCCGAGTCGAACGAGATCATCCCCTCTTGACCGTCCGCAGCGACCAGCGTCAAGACGCCGGATTTCCTGCTCACGTCGATCGTCTGAAGCAAGTCGACCACGCTCATCTCCGAAAGCGAGCCGCTGAAGCGAGTCCGCGCATCGGTGCTCTTGAGGGTCAGGCCGGCCCGGGTTTGGCGAGCGAGCTCGATGCCGACGCGAGCGATGACCTCGCGAATGTAGATCGGCTTGGTGAGGTAGTCCTGGACGCCCAGCTCGAGGCCCCGAATCTTGCTTTCGATCGAGCCGTCGCTCGAAAGGTACATGAACGGGATGTCGGACCACGTGCTGTTCTGCCGAAGCTGCTCGACGAACTCGAAGCCGTTCATGTCGGGAAACGCGGTGTCCGACAAGATGAGATCGGGCTTGTTTGCATGCAGGA
Source organism: Myxococcales bacterium (assembly GCA_024643985.1). Taxonomy (GTDB): domain Bacteria; phylum Myxococcota_A; class Polyangia; order Polyangiales; family Houyiibacteriaceae; genus SG8-38. The sequence continues at coordinate 1,134 of JAHELW010000213.1, forward strand.
TCTCGAATGCCTTCCCCACGCTGGGACACCCCGCGACGTTGTAGCCCGCATTTCGCAGGCTAACCTCGAGCACGCGGAGGCTGCGGGGATCGGCGTCGACGACGAGGAGATTCTGCTTGGTCACTGCAACCTTCGGTCAGCGGGAGTGTGCTGAGGGCCCCACTTTGATGTCAAGCATGCCTTCTATTTGGAATCGTGGTAATTTCCCAATCGTGGGATGACGAAGCGTGGGGGCATCCTGGGCTTGATCGTCGGCGCAGCTGTTCTGCTGAACGCCTGTGAAAAGCCTCGCCCGGAAATGTCGTTCCAGGCGCTCGATCCGAATTTCGGAGGCCTGCAGGGTGGGAAGACCGTTCGCGTCCTCGGCCGGAACGTCCGCCTCGACATCGGCTACGCGGTCTATTTCGGCGATCTGCGATCGCCGCAGGTCTCGATTGGAGGCCAAAAAGCGCTTCTCGCCGTGACGCCGCGACGCCTCGAGCCGGGTGTCGTGGACGTCACGATTCGTGCAGACGACGGAACGGTGTTCGTCGTGAAGAACGGGTTCGAGTACATCGATCAGGCAGGGCGGCTGTTCGAAGACGCGCAGAGCCCCTGATTCAGGATCCCCCGTCCATCGCGCCATCCCCTTCAGGCTGACACACCCCACCGAGGCAGACCAATCCGGACTCGCACTGCGAGCTGCGCGTGCAAGGCTCGTCGACCCGCTTCGCCCTGACGTTTCTACCGCAGCCGACGAGGAGCAGGACGGCTAGCGATCCAAGTAGCAGCGTTCGATGAGCCATGAGGGGACGATAGCGCAGCGGGCGCCGCCGAACCACGCCGCGGGATGCAAACGCTGCTACCCTTGCCGCGTGGACATCCGGCTGCTGATCCCGGAGCTTTTCGAAAAGCTGAGCCTGATCGCCACGGCGGGCCTGCTAGGGGTCCTCGTACCCCCGCTCCGAAATCGATTGCTCGGCGTGGGCCGGCAGCGCGACATCGCCGTCGTGATCATTTTCGGCCTGTTGTTTTCAATGTGGGGCTCCGTGATGGGCTTCGACTGGCTCGGACATCACCTCAATTTGCGCGCGATCGGCATCATGATCGCGGGCATCCTCGGAGGCGCGAAGGCTGGCGCGCTGACCGGGCTGCTCGGCGGGGGCTTCTACGTGCTGAGGGTTCACCCGGAGGGCGTGCCGTGGGACATCGTCGCGTCGGTGCTCGACGGCTGGCTCGCCGGACGCATGTCGGTGCGCCGCGAAAAGATGTTCGTCGGCTGGCGCGTCTTGAGCGGGGCCGCGCTGGCTCAGCTCGCCGGGCTCAGCATCACCGGCGTCGGCATCGGCGTTGGCGGCGGTAGCCCCACCGCGGCCCTGCCCGCGCTTGCCGTACAGCTCGCAGGCGTTGCGGCGGGCGTCGCGCTTTTCGTGAACGTCGCGTTGGTCGTAATCTCTCGGCAGGAGCAGGCCGTCGCGCTCGTCGAGGCGCAAGCAGCGGCCAATGCGATGTCGTTGACCGCGCTTCGCAGCCGCCTCGAGCCCCACTTCCTCTTCAACGCGCTGAACACGCTTCGCGCGACGATTCGGCGGGACCCGGAGCAAGCTCGCGCGCTCGTGTCGGATCTCGCCGACCTCTATCGCTATTTGCTCCACCACCCCCACGACGCATCCGTGATGAACGAGGTCGAGCATGCGTGTGCCTACCTCGCCATCGAGCGAGCGCGCCTCGGCGACGAGCGCCTCGCAGTGCAAACCTCGGTCGATGAAAGCGTACGCGACACGCGCGTACCGGCGCTCCTGCTTCAGCCGATCGTCGAAAACGCGGTGAAACACGGGATCACGCCCAAGCAGGGGCTCGGAAAGATCACGATTCGCGCGTCGGACCTCGGGAATCGGCTGCGAATCGAGGTCGAGGACGAAGCGGAGGGTCCCCACCACGGGGCGCCGACCAAAGGTTCCGGTGTGGCGCTTCAGACCTTGCGCAAACGACTGCAGCAGCAATACAACGGGGAGGCCAATCTACGGCTCTCGACGATGGAACGCGGTACGCTGGTGACTCTGGAGCTCCCAAAGCATGCGCAAAGCGCAGGAGAACGGGCTTGAGCATTCGCGCAATCGTCGTCGATGACGAGCCCCTCGCGCGCGACGAGCTGCGTTTCATGCTCGGTCAGTGCGAAGATGTCGAGGTCGTCGGCGAGGCACGAAACGCTCCGGAAGCTCAGACGCTCTGCGACGAGGCGCGTCCGGACGTTGCGTTTCTCGACCTGCGCATGCCCGGCCCGGACGGCGTCGCTCTCGCCGAGACCTTGATGGCGAGCCATCCGAGCCTTCGCGTCGTGATCGTGTCCGCGCACGACGAGGGCGCCCTCCGCGCGTTCGAGGCTCGCGTCGCGGACTACCTGCTGAAGCCGGTGCGGCTCGAGCGATTGCGCCAAGCGGTCGAGCGCGTTCGCGGCGCTTCCTCGAGCCACGAGCGCCTCGATCGAATCGCGGTTCGGCGCAAGGACGCGTACGTGGTCCTCGAGCTGGATCGGGTCGTCTACTTCGAGGTCAAAGACGAGCTGGTTTGGGCCGTGACCGAAGAGGATCGATTTGCCATCGACAAGACGCTGGCCGTGCTCGAAGAAGAGCTCGACTCCGACGCCTTCTTTCGCTCGCACCGGGGCTTCATCGTCCGGTACGATCGAATTCGTGCCATCGAGCCGACCGGTGCTGGCACCTACCAGCTGCTCCTCGACCATCCGGACGAGCCCAAGGTGCCCCTCGCGCGGGAGCGCGCGAAGAAGCTTCGGGAACGCATCCCATTTTCCGGCTGAAACGCAGAAAATCTCTTAGCGAATCGGCGTGCCGGTGGTAAACACGCGCCATGTTGGGGACATCGATGGCCCGTGCGCTCCTGCTCGGCGCTCTCGCCGCCGCTCTGGCGCTCGCTGGTTGCAAGAAAGGCAAGGACAGCGAGACGGCCGTCGACGCGAAGCGCGAAGCGCCGGCTCCGTCGGGCACGATGAGCCTTCAGGGGATGTACTCATACATGGCGGACGCAGGGGTTTTCGTGGATTGCGCGACGAATGAGCGATGGCCCGTGGCGACGGAGGGCGACAACGCCGCGCTCGAACGTGCCTACGGCAAGGCGAAGGTGGAGCCCGGCTCTCCGCTGCTCGTGACCGTCGAAGGACGCCTGGAGTCGCGCCCGAAGGTGGATGCGCGGGGGACGGAAACGAATTTGATCGTGGAGCGCTTTGTGCGCAGCTCGCCGAGGAAGACTTGCGGGAGCATGAAGGAAGTGGCGCTGGAGGATACGTACTGGGCGCTGCTCGAGCTCAACGGAAAGACGATCACCGCAAATCCGAGCCAGCGGGGGCCCTACCTCGAGCTCAACTCGAAAAAAGCCAGCGCGTATGGCTTCGGCGGCTGCAATCGTTTCTTCGGGACCTACGAAGCGACGGACCGGTCCCTGCGGATCGGTGCGCTAGGCGCAACGCGGATGGCGTGTTTGGAGGGCATGCAGCAAGAGCAGGAGCTCTTCGCCGTGCTCGCTCAGACTACGCGGTACGAGATTCACGGCTCCAAGCTCCTGCTCTTCGCAGAGAAGGCGCTCGTCGCTCGCTTCGAGGCGAGAGAGAGGCCCGAGGAGTAAGCCGGCCCTGCACGAGAACGGGGACACGCTCCCCCCTCCCAACCCCCCTGATCTCAACCACTTACGACCCACACCGCGAAAACCCGGATTCGAGGCGGCGCTTCCGCGCATACGGGGCT
>JAHELW010000041.1 GCA_024643985.1 Myxococcales bacterium
GGGGGGGTTGATGAATAGCGGCAAGACGTCTGCCTAGGGGCACGGAAGAAACGCGACGGGGGTCGGAGCGGACGTGCGAAGTGACAATCGCCATGACAGCAACCACCGCGATTGGCGCGCCGCCCGAGGGAGGGCGTGCGCGGCCTTACTTTCCCAATCTTACGGGCCGCATCTGCAGGCCCTCCCGCTCCGCGCAGGCCCCCGTCGTGTTTTTTCCGTGCCCCGTATGCGGGCGTCAATTCGGGTTTTCGCGGTGTGGGTCGTAAGTGGTTGAGATCAGGTGGTTTGGGAGGGGGGAGAATGTCCCTCTACTTTTTGAAGAACTTGCCGAAGAGGCTCGAGCGTTTGCTGTTGCCTCGTGGCGGTGGGGCGGTGCTTCGGCCGCGCGCTTTTCGCATTTCGCCGATGCGGACCTCCCGCAACGCCTCGAGGTTCTTGGGGTCGAGCCTAGCGACCTTTTTGAAATGCTTGAGCGCCTTTTCATGGTCGCCCAGGCGCTTGAGAAAATGCGCGCGGGTGAAATGGCCCTGCGCGTGGTCGGGATTGAGCTTGAACGTCTTGCGCAGGAGCTTTCGAATCTCGTCGGCAACGTCTTCGTCCTCCACGCCGTCGCGGAGCAGCAAGATCCAGGCTTTCATCGACGGGTAGTCAGCCTCTTTGCGAACGACCTGCATTGCGCTGTCGCAGATCTGGATCGCTTCGTCGTAGCGCCGACGCTTCACCAAGACATCGACCTTTTGGAAGTTGATCGCCGCCTCGACCATCACGTTGAGCTTGCGCTCCGACTCCGGCGTGCCGCCGCCCTGCATGACGGTCTTCTGGTATTCGCCGCGCTTCTTCGCGTCCGAGAGGGTGTCATTTGCGACCGTGAGCAGGTGAAACACCTCCTCGACCCAGGACCGAAGCGCCGAGAGCTCGGGCGGAAGCTTGTCGGGGTGCCACTTCTTGGCGAGAGTCATGTACTTGCTGCGGATGTCCTTTTCGTCGGCAGACTCCTTGACGCCCAGCATCTCGAAGTAGTTCTGCCGGTCCATCATGCCGATGACGCGTGATACCTCGCCCCACCGCTTGCAGTGCTCTTCACTCAGCCCCGCTGGAGGCGCAGGCGGCAGGTCTCTCGGAGCGACGATCTCGCCCGAAAGCGTCTTCGCTGGCGGAAGATTGCTGATCGAGGCGGGGAGCACCGAATCCCCACCGGGAAGGTGCGAGTTGCGCTCCCCGGGCGTCGACGAGATCCGCTCGCCCGGCGGGCTAGAGCGGCTAGGCGGCGTCGAGCCGCGTCGAACGCCGTTCGTCGGTGACGCCGCCTTCAGCTTCTGTCGCGATACGGGACGATAAACTTCGAGGCAATCCGCAATCGCGAGCAAGTACAGCATTCGCTGTGCCACTTTGGGGTCGCCGAACTGCTCGATCAGCACGGGCGCCGCAGCGGGCTCGGCACGCATCAGCTCGATGAACGCCATCTCGTTCGATTGAAGCCCGAGGCGGTTGAGCGGCGCGCCCTTCTTGACGCGCTGGCGCTCGACTCCGAGCTTTCGGATCACCCGCGCGACCGCGTCCTTGGGAATGTCCGCGCGGAGTGAGGTCGCGATCAGACCGAGGATATCGATCTGCCCTCGCAGGGTGTCCTCGCCTTCACCTACCAGGTCCGCCTCGTAAAACGCATACGGCCCCTGCGTCCGATGAAAGATGTTGAGCATGGCGCGTTCGAGGTCAGCGGCGGGATCGAGAAAGCGCCCCAGCGCCGGCGTCCCAGCCCGAAAGAGAATCCGATCCTGGCCGGGCCGTTCGTCGTCGGGCCAGACCGCAAGCGTGCCCGAGAGCCCTTTCTTCTGAATCGAAAGGAGCACGTGTCCGAACGGAGTCGCACTCAGAGTGCCTTCCGCCAGCGGCTTTGGGACAGACGATGTCAACGCTCGACGCTCCAAGGAATTACAGAGTGACATATCCCCTGGGCCAGTGACATATTCGGGCCGCCGTGAAATCCCCGAGAAAACGGGATTTCCTGCCAACCGGGGGAACACCCCTGATAATCCAATCAGTCCGCGATCGTCCAGCCCGTTCCTTCGGCGCCGTCGAGCAGCTCGACCCCACGGGCCGCGAGCTCCTGGCGGATTCGGTCGGCCTCCTCGAAATCCCTCGATTTGCGCGCGTCCGCTCGGGCCGCGATGCGCTCCTCGATCCAGGCAGCCTCGAGCCCCTTCGCCTCGGCCCGGCGGTCGCGGATGCGGCGAAGCACCGCTGCCGGGTCCTCCGGGCCGAGCCCAAGCTCCGCTTCGAGGGCGGCGAACCCCTCGCGCGCCGAGTCGACCGCCGCTCGGGATGCCTTGCCCTTCTTCCTCATCGTCCGGTCGCACAGCTCGTTCACCGCCTTGAGGAAGTCTGCCAGCTTGGCAAGCGCGATCGGCATGTTCAGGTCGTCGTCGAGGGCCTCCCGTAGCGCCGCTCGAAAACCCGTGAGCTCTTCCGGGGGCGCTTCCTCGCTGTCGACGATGCGCTTGTCCGGCAGCTCTTCGAGCCGCTGCTTGGCCTTGTAGAGATAAGCAACGCGGCGCTCGGCTTCTTCGAACTGTGGAAAGCCCGTCACGTTGCCGGCCTCGTCGAGCGTCCAATCGAGATTGAGCGGTGCACGGTAGTGCACCGTCATCATGAAATAGCGAATCGCTTCGGGCTCCACTCGTTCGAAAAGGTCTCGCGTCGTGAAGAAATTTCCGAGGCTCTTACTCATCTTTTCTTTGTCGACCTCGACGAAGCCGTTGTGCATCCAGCACCGTGAAAACGGCTTGCCCGTGGCAGCTTCGCTTTGTGCGATTTCGTTCTCGTGGTGCGGGAAGACGAGGTCGAGACCGCCGCCGTCGAGATCGAGCGTGTCGCCGAGGTGCTTCATCGACATCGCCGAGCACTCGATGTGCCAGCCCGGCCGGCCCCGGCCCCAGGGGCTCTCCCAGCCCCATGCGCCCTCTTCGCTTCTTTTCCAGAGCGCGAAGTCCGCGGGATGGCGCTTCCGCGCCGTTTGCGCCTCGTCCAGACGGTCGCTCGCCCCGAGCTTCATCTGTCCGAGATCCCGATGGCTGAGCTTTCCGTACTCCGGAAATGACTCGACGGAAAAGTACACGTCGCCGTCGGCCTCATACGCGTGACCCCGGTCGAGCAGGCGCTGCACGAGCGCGAAGATGTCGTCGAGGTGCGTGCTGACGCGGGGCTCGACGTCTGGATCCAGATTGCCGAGCCGGTGCATGTCCTCCGCGTACGCCTCGGCAAAGCGTGCCGCCAGCGCCGTCGGCTCCGTGCCCGTTTCCGAGGCGCGATTGAGGATCTTGTCGTCGACGTCCGTGATGTTTCGGACGTACGTGACCTTCAGCCCGTTGGCGCGCAGGTGGCGGACGAGGACGTCGTACACGACGTAGCAGCGAGCATGCCCGAGGTGCGCGTAGTCGTAGACCGTCGGACCGCAGACGTAGATGCGGGCGTGGCCGGGCTCCGCGGGCTCGAAGGGCTCTTTGTTCCCCGTCAGGGTGTTGTGCAGGCGAACGGTCATGACGGCGAAGTTGGAGCACTTTCCGCTCCAAAGGGCAAGGCTCTCGCCGGTTGACCCGTTCCGCCGGACCGCTAGAACCAGCAAATGCTCACGATCTACGAACGGGGCCGACCCGGCTACGAAGAGACGCTCGCGTCTTTGAGCCGGCGGGGCGACGAAGATCTCGCGCGCGTCGAGCCGGACGTGCGCGCGATTCTCGACGCGGTCCGTGAGCGCGGCGACGAGGCCGTCCTCGAGTACACCGAGCGCTTCGACGGGAGGCGCCCAGATTCCCTCGTCTTGACCCGGGACGCTTGGCTCGCGGGGGCAGCCCGGGTCGACCCTGGTGTTCGCGAGGCGCTTGCCACGGCGGGTGACCGCATCCGTCGCTATCACGAGCACCAGCGTGAGACTGGCTTTCGCTACGAGGAGGAAGGCATCGGTCTCGGCCAGCGGGTCCAACCGGTTGCCGCCGCAGCGGTGTACGCGCCTGGCGGCAAGGCGCGCTATCCGTCGACCGTGCTGATGACCGCGATTCCCGCGACGGTCGCAGGAGTCGAGCGCATCGTCTTGATCACGCCCAATCCGACGCCGGAGATCTTGGCCGCCGCAGAGGTGGCCGGCGTCACCGAGGTAGTAGACGCCGGCGGCGCGCAAGCGATTGCTGCCGTCGCATATGGGACCGACTCGATCGCCCGCGTCGACAAGGTCGTGGGTCCCGGCAACATTTACGTCGCCTGCGCGAAGCGGTTGGTGTACGGCGCGGTCGACATCGATTCGATCGCGGGGCCGAGCGAGATTCTCGTCGTCGCCGACGACGGAGCCGATCCCGAAATCGTCGCGGCGGACCTGCTCTCGCAGGCGGAGCACGACGAAGCGGCCTATCCCCTGCTCGTCACGCTGTCCCGCGCCCACGCCGATGCGGTCGTCGCGGCGGTGGAGCGGCAGCTCGCGGCGCTTCCCAGAAAAGAGATTGCAGGGGCGGCGGTTCGCGACAACGGCTACTGTTTCGTCGTCGGCGATTTGGCCGAGGCGGGCCGGGTTGCGACGGTGCTTGCCGCCGAGCACCTGAGCCTCTCGGTGGCCGACCCGGAGGCGCTGCTCCCGAGCATCGGAGCGGCAGGCGCGATCTTTCTCGGGTATCACACCCCCGAGGCTGCGGGGGACTACGCGGCCGGCCCGAGCCACGTGCTGCCAACGGGTGGCGCGGTCCGTTTTGCATCCCCGCTCGGCGTCTACAATTTCGTCGTCCGGTCGTCCTTGATTTGCTACTCGCCTGCCGCGATTTCCCGGCAGGGCGATCTTCTCGAGGGCCTCGCGCGTCTCGAAGGTCTCGAGGCACATGCCCGGGCCGTCTCGCTGCGACGAGCGAAGTAGTGCCGCCGGTTGCGGTCCGGACCGTCCCCGAGTACCCATCGGGCGTGGGGCAGGCCACGTTGGAAAAGAAACTCGCCCACGAAATGGGGCGGTGCATCGCGGACTTCCAGCTGATCGAGCCTGGGGACCGCATCATGGTCGCGCTCAGCGGGGGAAAGGACAGCTACTCGCTCCTCCGCCTGCTCGACCGCGCCCGGCAGCGAGCGCCGGTGGCCTTCGAGCTCGTCGCGGTGCACCTCGATCAGGGGCAGCCGGGCTACGACGGCTCTGCGCTCAAGGCCTGGCTCCGCGAGCAGGGCCACGCGTATCACATCCTGCGCGAAGACACGTACCAACTGGTCACCGAGCGGATTCCGGAAGGAAAGACCTATTGCAGCATGTGCTCCCGCCTTCGGCGCGGCATCCTCTACAACGCCGCGGAGCGTCTGGGTTGCACGAAGATTGCGCTTGGGCATCACCGAGACGACGCGATCGAGACGCTCATGCTGAACATGATGTTCAACGGCTCGCTGAGCGCGATGCCGGCCAAGCTCGTGAGCGATGACGGGCGCAACACGGTGATACGGCCGCTTCTCTACTCGTCCGAGCGGGACATCTCGGCGTACGCCCAGACCCAGGACTTTCCAATCATCCCGTGCAACCTCTGCGGCTCGCAGGAGAAGCTCTGGCGCCAAGAAGTGAAGCAGCTTCTCGACGACATCGAAGAGCGCGTTCCCAAAGTGCGTCAGAGCATGCTCGCAGCGCTCAAGAACGTGCACGCCACGCATCTTCTCGGGACGAGTCAGCCCTGATGTCGCGCGCCCGAACAGCGTTGACCGTGGGGGTCTTGACGCTCGCCGCGGCGTCCGCGTCGGCTCAGGAAATCAACGTAGAGCGTTTTCGGCCGGCGCTGGACCGTTTCGGCTTCCTCGGGCTGAATGGAAGTGGCACGCCGGGCCACGGCCGCTGGAACCTCGGGCTTCAGACCTGGTACTCCAACAGGCCGCTTCGAGTCGTCTACGCAGACGGAGTCGTGGAGCAGGTCATCGATCACCGCATGACCGGTGACCTGTTTGCCGAGGTCGGGCTCTTCGGGCGCTGGTCTCTCGCGCTCGAGGTGCCTCTCGTCTTCTACCAAAGCGGCGACACCTCGCGACCCGTCAACGGCAATACGGCCTTCAGTGGTTTTGCAGTCGAGGATCCACGATTCACCACCAAGATTCGTTTCTTCGGTGAGAAGACCGAGGAAACGCAGAACAAGCCCGATGGTCCCGGGCTTGGTTTACTCTTCACGGTCCCGGTCCCGGTGGGAAGCGCGAGCCTTTACGCGAGCGAGGGGCAGTTCACGTTCGACGCGCAGCTGTTGGCGGATTTCCATCTGATCGGCACGGGCGCCGGAACGATGCTCGGCTGGCGCTACCGGGTCAACAACCGCCGCTTCGGCAGAGACACGCTGGGGCAAGAGCTGCTGTACGGCTTCGCGCTCAAGCCTCCGATTCCGCCGGTCAAGGATCTCTTCGGCCTGCTCGAGCTCCGGGGCGCGACGACCTTTCGCGGACGCACGACCAACACCCTCGAAGGCGACGTCGGCGTGCGATGGACCAAGAATCACGTGACGTTGACCGCCGCGCTCGGGATGGGCTTCGTCCGTGGCCTCGGCCAGCCCCGCTTCAGGGCGGTGGTAGGCGTGGCGTGGTCGCCCCAGACCGATGACATCGACGGTGATGGCATCCCCGATTCGCGCGACGAGTGCCCACGCCTTCCCGAGGACCTGGACGGCTTCGAAGACGAAGACGGATGCATGGATCCGGACAACGACAACGACTTCATCCCCGACGTGGACGACAAGTGCCCCAACGAAGAAGCCATCGAGGGCAGGGATGTGGATGAAGATGGTTGCACCGATCCGCCGTAGCGTCTTGGCCGTTCTGCTAACCGCGTGCACCCCGCAGGGCGATCCGGGGATTGGCGCCGGCTTCACCGACGATTTCGAACGCGCGCAAATCGGCAGGACCTACCAGAAGACCGGCGGCGACTGGCGGATCGAAAACGGCCAGCTGCGGGTCCAGAAGGCAAAGAACCATCCCCTTTGGCTCCTTCGCGTCCTGCCTCGCGACGTGCGGGTGGAATTCGATGCGCGGAGCGACGGCGTCGAGGGCGACATCAAGGTGGAGATTTTCGGCGACGGGGCCTCATCGGCCAAAGGCGACCGATACGTTGCCACGAGCTACGTGGTCATTTTCGGGGGTTGGAACAACTCGAAAAACGTTCTTGCGAGGATGGATGAGCACGGAGCCGACCGCGTGGTCGGCAAACCGCAAAAGGTGGAACCCGGCCGTACCTACCGCTTTCGCATCGAGCGTGTTGGTGGCACTCTCACGGTGTGGGTGGACGGCGAGCTTTTGCTGGAAATGGAGGATCCGGACCCCCTCGCGGGCCGAGGCCACGACCATTTTGGCTTCAATAATTGGCAATCCGACCTGTGGTTCGACAATTTGAGGATCACCCCGCTCTAACGAGCGAGTCATGACGCCGAAGGAATTCGAAATCACGCTATCCGATGCAGAGGTTCAGCTCTCGCGGCTGAAGCACCTCTACGAGCAGTGGTTTCAGGGGATCGAACGGATCGAGCCGAAGATTCCGCGAAAGCAACTCGATCGAACTCTCCACATGCTCCGCAAGGTTCAACCGCGAAACACCGCGCTGCGGTTTCGGTTCCAGACTCTGATTCAGCGCTACACCACGCTTCAGACCTACTGGCGCCGCGTGGGCCGCCAGATCGAAGAGGGCACCTACCGGCGCGACCTCCTCCGTGCCAGGCGCCGTCGTGAGGCTGCGCGCGCCGACCGCGAGCTCCAGCGAAACCGCAGGAGCAGCAGTCCGGTCGAGCTCGATCCCAATCAGGACGTCAACGTCGACCAGCTGATCGAGCAGGCGAGCAACCGAGTGGATGAGCTGCTAGCGACACCGCAGCCGAGCTCGAGCTCGAAGAAGCTCGACCTCGACGAGTCGAGCGTCGCGGCCGCACCGAAGCCGGCGCCTCAGCCCGAGACGCCGCCCGCCACGTTTGGCAAGCCCAAGTCACGCAAGCCTCCCCGCCGCCGCCCGGCCTCCAACAAGTCGGCGCAAGCCAGCCGAAAGACCCCGCCGCCCATCGCTGCGCGAGCCAAGGGGCCTGGCGACGTACGCATGCGGCAGATTTTCGATAGCTACGTCGATGCGAAGCGCAAGAACAACGAGCGCACCGACAAGATCGACTACGAAACCGTCGCCAAGAGCCTGAAAAAGATGGTTCCAAAGCTCGACCGCAAACACAAGGGCAAGCGCATCGACTTCAAGGTCGTGGTCAAGGACGGCAAGGTGGGCATCAAGCCGGTCGTGAAGAAGTAGACTCGTCCCCTTGCAGCATCGGGTGAGAGCTCTCGAGGCGAGCGTCGATCGCGCGAAGAAGCGGCGCCAGAGTGTCCCGCCGGAGGGCGCTGATTGGAATGCCTCGACTCGCGAGCGTTGGTGGCGGCGCCTCTAGCCGGTCGCACTTGTTGAACACGAGAATGCGCGGGACTCGCTCGAGCCCGAGCTCGACGAGGAGCTTCTCGGTCGTCTCCACGTGCTCGCTTCGGCAGGGGTCCGAGGCATCGATGACGTGGAGCAGCAGGTCGGCATCCTGCGTTTCGTCGAAGGTCGCGCGGAAGGCAGCAAAGAGGTCCTTTGGCAGCTCGCGAATGAACCCCACCGTATCGGTGACGATGACATCGCGCCCGGATGGAAGCCGAAGCGCCCGTGACCGCGTGTCGAGCGTGGCGAACAGCTTGTCTTCAGCGACCACGTCGCTTCCGGTCAGTGCGTTCAGCAAGGTGCTCTTCCCGGCGTTCGTGTATCCGAGGATCGCGACCGTCGGCGTTCCCCTCCGCTTGCGGCGCGACCGGCGCTGCTCCCTTTGGCGTCCGACCTGTTTGAGCTGAGATTGCAGCCGGGCGATCCGCTCGCGCGCGCGGCGCCGACCCACCTCGAGCTTCGTCTCACCGGGACCACGGCCGCCGATACCGCCGGTGAGGCGTGAGAGTGCGTCATCGCGTTGACCGAGCCGCGGCAAGAGATACCGCATCTGCGCGAGCTCGACCTGCAGCTTGCCGTCACTGCTATCCGCGTGCTGGGCGAAGATGTCGAGGATCAGCTGTGTCCGATCGATCACCTTCAAATCGGTCATGCGTGCGATGTTGCCGGCCTGGGCCGGCCTGAGGTTGCGGTCGAAAATCAGCGTTTCTGCATCGAGCTGCATCGCCCGGATCACCACGTCCTCGAGCTTGCCTCGGCCGAGGGCATAGCGAGGGTCGACGCGGTCGCGCACCTGAAGCACCCGGTCCACCACCTCGACTCCAGCCGTGCGCGCCAGCTCCTCCAGCTCGCGAAGCGAGTCCTCCGCTCGCGCGGCGCTGCTCTTGTCGCACACGTGAACCAGAATGGCGCGGCCGTCCTTCGCCGTGACGCCACGGGCGCGGGCGGCACGCGCGAACTCTTGCTCGAGTGTCGCGATGATCTCGGAGGGATTGTCGCGCGCCTTCGCATACGGGATCGGGCCAAAGGTGCGGAAGGGAGGCTCGTTGGTTTCCTCGGGTGATGGGAAGTTGTGACCGTAGTAGATGCAAAGCGCGCGTTCTTCGCCCGGCGCGAGGCAGATCGCGACGACCATGTCGAGCCTCAGTCGGGTGAGGTCCACCAAGTCGTCGCGGCTGAGGGGCTCGTTGCGGAGGTGTGTGTGGATCAATCGCAGCCCCCGAAGCCTCCCCGCTCCCGCGCGGAGCCGGCCCACGTCCGGCAGCATGAGCTTCGATGCGTCCCCGACGATGACGTGGTGCACGCGCCCCCCTCGATCGACCAGCACGCCGACTTGCCGTCCGGTGGCATGGGAGACTCCGACGAGCGCCCGGGTCAAGTCCGGCGTCGTGAGCCGGTCGAGCGGTACGCGCCGCCGATAGATGCGCTGAAGCGCCTTCGTTTCCGAAGGACTGAGACCGCTGGTATCGCCGTGGATCTGCAACGCTTCTCCGATTCACCACACCGACAGGTGCGTCTCCACGACGCCAAAGGCCCCCGTCACGTCGTGGCCAGCGACTCTTCCGGCAAAGCGGCCGTAGGGCTGCACGAACTCGGTACGCACGATGCCGAAGTTCGTGTTCTCCTCTCGAGCTCCGAGGGGCTCGAACGCCAGGTCCACCTCGTCGGTGTCGAGGCTCGTGATTCGCCAAGGCTGTGATTTGGGATCCCGCGGCAGGTCGAACACGACGCCCGACAGCCTCCGAACCACGCCGTCGATCCAAACCGCATTTTCGACCGAGTGACCGCGGGCATCCTCGTAGACCTGCGCAGAGAGATTGAGCCCGATCGGGGTGCCGTCTGGCAGGAAGCTGCTGAACGACGCCCACTTCCACTCCGTGATGCGACTAGCCTGCGAGCGGGTCCAATCGCTTGCAGCCAGACCTCCTTCGAGACTTATTGGACGCGTTCCGAGCTCGAGGTCACCCGAGAGCGGCCAGCCGGCGGCCTTGTGCGTATAGGCGATGCGACGCGGCGCGAGCCGGTGCAACATCGCGAGGGATTCGCCGCTTCCGATGTGCGCGTGCCCGCTGAGGCGCTCGGGCCCGAGAGGGATATCGAGCGTCACATGCCAGCCGTCGCCCGCTTCGATGTCGACGCTGGCGTCGCGGGTCTTCCACGAGGTGCTTCCCACGACTGAGCTCGGGGCAAACTGGAGCGCCCTGCCGAACGGCGAAAGCGCACCGTGCTCGACCGCAGCCTTCTGCTGCACGCGGTCTACGGCATACGAAAACAGGTTTGCGACGTAGCCCAGCTGCACGAGCCCTACGGCGACGAACCATTCATCCGTGGTGAACGAGAGGTAGTGCCATTCCTTCAGACGGTATCGCTTCCAGCCCGCCGTACTCATGTCGACCTCGGCGAACGGCGTTCGATACAGGCCGAGCTGCCATTCATTTCCCGTGAATGAAGAGCGAGGGGCCTCTGGAAGTGGTCGAGCGATTGTCATCTAGACCTGCCGGAGCCGCGCTTCGATGGCTCGAGCATCGGCGCTTCCTAGCGCGTTTTCGATTGGGATGGCAGGAGGCAGCTCAGCGATGCGCAGACGCAAGGCGTCGGCTCGCGCCCGGGCCGTCTCGAGCGCTGCACGAAACGCGGGGCTTTTGCCTGCGCGCCGCGCGAGCTCGTTTCGAAGCCGGGCCGCTCCGTCGAGGTCCGAGCAAACGAGGAGCAGGTCGCACCCGGCGTCGATGGCGCGCGCGCCCGCCTCTTCGAGAGAGTAGCGCTCGCTGACGGCTTTCATCTCGAGGTCGTCCGAGAACACGGCCCCGTCGAATCCGATTTCGCCGCGAAGCAGCTCCGTGATGGCCCTCTGCGACATCGTCGCCGGGGTGGCCGGGTCGAGGGTCTCGAACACGACGTGCGCCGTCATCACGGATGGAAGGACGCCAACCGCCGCCCGAAACGGACGCAGCTCGATCTCGTCGAGCCGGGTTCGGCCGTGGCTGAGCCTCGGGAGCGCGAAATGGCTGTCGAGGTCGGTGTCACCGTGTCCGGGGAAGTGCTTGCCGCACGAGAGCACGCCCCCCTCGTGCAAGCCCTCGGCAAAGGCGAGGGCGTGTGCGATGACGGCGTCTGGGGTGCTGCCAAAGGCACGGTCTCCAATCACGGGATTGTCGGGGTTCGTGTCGACGTCGAGCACGGGCGCGAAGTTCAAATTGATGCCAATGGCACGGAGCTGGCTGGCGAGGACCCGCGCGGCCTCTCGAGTGAGGTCCAGGTCATCGAACGCCGCGAGCTTGCGCATCGGTGGCAAGCGAAGCACCGGATCGTCGAAACGCGCGACGCGGCCTCCTTCCTGATCGACACCCACGAGAATCGGGAGCGCGCTGCTGCTTTTTCCGTTGCACTCCTCGATCAACGCAGCGGCCTGCGCCACGTCTGCGATGTTGCGCTTGAAGAGGATCACACCCGCTACGGTTTCATCGGTGAGCCAATCTCGCAGTGGCTCGGGTGCGTGAAGCCCATCGAAGCCGCACACGATGACGCCCCCAGCCAGTCGTTCTAGCTCGCTCATTCCCTGGGAAGACGGTAGCATTGCTCGTAGATTGCCGTCAGCGCTCCATGTTGCTACAAGGTGGAGACAACTTCGCCGCCCCTGGTTTGTTGCTTTGGGGCGCCTGGTAGCCGATGACCCGAGTGATAGATTCCGACTTCGGTCAGCGGGACGACGAAGCGCGAGGGATTCTCGCCGACGATCCTCCTGAACCCTTAGTCTACGCACACGAAATCCCGAGGCGCTTGGTCGACCAAGACGCAGCAAAGGTAATTCGCCGCCTCAACCGGCACGGGCATACCGCGTACTTGGTCGGGGGTGGCGTTCGCGATCTGATGCTCGGGCGCAAGCCCAAGGACTTCGACCTGGCAACGAGCGCACGGCCGTACGAGGTTCGTGACCTCTTTCGCAACTGCCGCGTGATCGGTCGGCGGTTTCGCTTGGCCCACGTGCTCTTTTCAGGTGGCAAGGTGATCGAGGTAGCGACTTTTCGACGCGATCCCGCGCAGCGCTACGAGATCATCAAACCCAAAATCGCGCGCGAGATTCCGCTTTGTGCAGGGCCCCAGCCCGTCCGGCTGATTCCTTCGAACAGCGCCGTCAGCGAGGAGGACGACGCGGACCTGCTCATCACGAACGACAACGTGTTCGGCGAGCCGCACGAGGACTCGATCCGGCGCGACTTCACCATCAACGGGTTGTTTTACGATCTCGAGCGCGGCGAGGTCATCGACTTCGTCGGCGGCGTGGCGGACCTCGAGGAACATCTGCTGCGCACCATCGGCGATCCCAACGTCCGCTTCCGCGAGGATCCGGTTCGCATTCTCCGCGCCATCAAGTTCAGCGCGCGCCTCGACATGGGGCTCGACCCCGAGGTGTACGACGGCATGGTGCGGCACCGCGCCGACTTGAGGAGGGCCGCCGCTCCTCGCGTGCTCGAAGAGGTCCTGCGATTCCTTCGTGGCGGCGCCGCGCAGCGCTCGCTCTTCCTCGCGTGGGACGTCGGCGTTCTCAGCGAGATCCTTCCCGAGGTCGCATCTTTTCTCGACGACGACGTCGAGGGGGCGGAGCTCACGTTCGGCCGTCTCAAGGCCGTCGATGCGCTTGCCGGCGAAGATCGGTTGCCAAACGACGCGGTGCTGCTGGCAGCGCTCCTGCTCGGCCCCATCGACGAGGCGCTCGAGGGGGTCAGCGACGTTCCGGTGGCCTACGAAGAGTTCGTCCACGAGCTTTCGCTGCGCCTTTCGCTGCCACGACGGCTGAAAGACCGCATTCGGCTTCTCACGATGGCACAGCGGCGGATTCGAACCGGGCGCATCCAGTCGATCGCGCGGCGCGAGTACTTTGCCGACGCAGCAACGCTCTTTGCGCTGGATCGCATCGCTCGTGGCGAGGAGCTTCCAGCCTGGGCGAGCGATCCGAGCGACGCGGTGTACGATGCAGAGCCGCGAGCACGACGGCGTCGCCGGCGACGAAGGCCCCGCAGCTAGTCGGCGCGGTCGGCGACGAGCTCGAAACCTCGGACATCGGCGCCAGGAGTGTCTGCATCGGGTAGGGCGCGCGCGAGATTCGTCACGACGAAGAGCAGGCTCGCCGTTGCGCCGTCGAGCTCGATGGGCAGATAAGCTTGCGGCGTGACCGCCGTGTGGGGCGCGGCGATGCGCTGCACCTCGTCGCCCAGGGAGTCGAGCTGCACCGCGACGAGCGACCAGCGGACGCCATATTCGCCTCGAAGCCAAACCCGAAGACGCTCGGCGCCTTTCCAGACGCGCGAGTCCATCAGGACGTACGCGCTCCCAAAGGCCTCGAGAGGGGTTCGGGAAGTGACTCGTGTCGGCAACCGGGTCATCGAGCGCGAGACGGGCACGCGCGCATCGGAGTCGATGGAAGCGAGAAGCGGACGCGCTTTGGTTCCTCGGCCCACGAACCAACGTTCGACGGCGAGATCCTCGACGTTGTCGAGCAAGCGGTCGCCGCTTCGATGAACGGCGCTTTCGGTGGCCGACCAGAGGTCGGGGTCCGCGCGAAGCCCCTCGCCCTCCCAGGTGCGTTGACTCGCCAATGCCCACAGGTCGCGGATGAAATGGCCCGACGCGCCGTCGTGTCGCGACGAGAGGTATGCGAGCCAGAGGGCGCCTCCCGCGCCGTTCTCCGCAGCCCCGGCGATCCAGGAGCGGAAGGGCTCAGCCTGCTGATCGTGCACGGCGTCGTCGCACCCGAAGCGACCCGTCAGCTCCCACGTCAACCACGCGGCGGTTGCCCGTCGCCACGCTTCCGCCTCGGCTGGATCCGCGCTCAACAACAACGACTCCGCATAGGACGCCGTCACGCACGCATCGACCCACGCGGCCGCCACCGCAGGGTTGAGGACGGCAAAGGTCGAGGCGCGGTCGAGATAGGTCCATGGAGCCAAGCCGTCGGAATACGCTCCGCTCGACCGCGACGACGTCAGGTACAGGTCGATCTCCGGACCTCCGCCGAGTCCGCCGTCGGATAGCGGGCGCGGCCAGCCCATCAGGTCGAGCCGAGCATGCGCATGCTCGAGCGCCTTCAGTGCGCGAGTCTGCGTCTCCTCGCTCACCGTGGGGTCCGCGTGAACGGCCACCGGCGCGTGCGATGACAGCAAGGTCAGAGAAGTGCCGTTGGGCCGCCGGACCGGAGCGGGCCTCGGTGTTCGCGGTCCGGTCCACACGCGAGAGGTCATCGCGACGATTGCCTCGGCTATTTCGTCCGCGCCGAGGGCGTCGCCCTGTGCAAGCGCGGTTTGCGTCTGAAGCGCGATCGCCAAGGCGATCCAGCCGAGGTTTGATTTCACGCGTGGCATTTGACACGATCCGCGTGTACCTTCTACACCCAAGCGGGAGGGGGACCTATGCACGACGGCCGTTTCGATCCTAGCGGCTTCTATGAATTCAATCTGACCGGGGGAACGGTTCGTACTCGGGCCGGCGAGCGCGTCGTCATGTTGAGCGAGGGTGTGCTTTCCGGGCTGGTCGAGGCGGCTGCCCGGGATGGCGATCTCACTCCGCTTCGCCGCCTGGGCGAGCTGCTTGGCTCGCACGTGCTCGGCGGGTTGGACCGTCCCGCGTCCGTGCTCTCCGCCGAGGCGGTGCTCGGTCACACGTCGGCAGTCACGGCCCTGTTCGGATGGGGGCGGCTCGCGTTCGAGCGTTGGGGCCCCGCTCTCGTCATCGCCCTTCGGGACAAGCCGGAGCTCGACGAAGACGAGCTCGGCGCAGCTGCGCTGCTCGGCGGCATGTTCTCCGAGATTTCTCAGCGCCAGGTTTCGTGTGTCCCGACCGGCGACTCGAAGTTCATCATGGTGGACTTCGAAGTCGCCGAGACCGTATGGGGCTGGTACAAAGACGGCGCCGACTTGCCTGCGATCGTAGGCATGCTCGAGACCAAGAGGGCATCATGAGCGACCGCGAAGACAGACTTCGATCTCTACTCGATCGAGTGCGCGCCAAGCGCCCAGAGGAGCGCGAGACTCATGCCGCCGATGCCGTCGAGCGGATCCGGACCGCCTCGGGCACAACCGCGGCCGTCGCGACGCCGTCTTCCGCGCCTCCGCCGCCAGAGCCCAAGCGGACGCCGACGCTGAGCAGCTATCCGACGCAGGCCGCGCCGCCGGGCCAGTTCGATCCACCCACGACCCCCGGGGTCGAAAGCCCGACCCGGTACTCGTCTCAGCCGCCGCACGTGGAGCGGCCGCTCTCGGTCGAGCCCCGAGCCCGCTCGGCGCGTCCTTCACCCGCGTCGACGCCGGTGTCCACGCCGATCTCGACACCGGTATCGGCGCCCGCCACGCCGATCTCGACACCTGCATCAGCGCCCGCGCCGACCGTCTCGGGTCGCCCCGAGCCGATTCGCCCGCAGAGCGTGGCTCCCACCGGTCAGCCCGTCGTCTATTCGACGGACCCACCGGAGTTCCCGCGGCCCAAGACCTTTGGGGATCTCCTCGAGCTCACTCTGTCGCTGCGGCCTCGCTAGATGCTGCTCGTCGTCGACGTCGGCAATACGCACACGGTGCTCGGCCTCTACGACGGAGAGCGGCTCGTTCACGACTTCCGCATCGAAACCGCAAAGGGGCGCACGAGTGACGAGCACCATGTGCTGTTACTCAATTTGCTTCAGCTCGCGGGCGTCGAGCGCTCCGACGTCGGGGCAAGCATTCTCGCGTCGGTGGTGCCCTCGTTCAACGACACCGTCATCGACGCGGTCGACCGAGCCTTCGATCACGAGATCATGGTCGTGGGCCCAGGCATCAAAACGGGGATGCCCGTGCTCTACGAGAACCCGCGCGAGGTCGGAGCGGACCGCATCGTCAACGCCGTTGCCGCCTACGAACGCGTGAAAGGCGCAGCGATCGTCGTCGATTTTGGTACCGCGACCACGTTCGACTGCATTTCCGCGAAGGGTGAGTACCTAGGCGGTTCGATCGCTCCCGGCATGGAGATCAGCGCCAATGCGCTCTTCGCTCGCGCAGCCAGACTTCCACGGAGCGAGATTGCGCAGCCGCCGCGCGCGATCGGCCGGAACACCGTTCACTCGATGCAGTCAGGTATCGTGTTCGGCTACGTCGGGCTGGTCGACGGTCTGGTGCGCAGGCTGGCCGCGGAGATGGAGGGGGAGGTCGCCGTGATCGCGACCGGCGGGCTGGCTGGCCTCATCGAGCCGGAAAGCGAAACGATCGAGGAGGTCGACGAGTACCTCACGCTCGAGGGCCTTCGACTCATCTATCTGCGCAACGCCTAGGACCGCATCAGCAGCGCCATTGCGATGACGCTCGTCACGACGACCAGGGCGGCGAGGGTGTACACCGCGAGCTCGCCTCGTCCGAGCCTCGTGCGGGCCTGCGACGGGGCTTCGGAATCGGGACGTGAGGCGCGCGGCGCCGATGGTCTCGAGCCGCGCGGTGGAGGTGTCTCGCGGACGGGTTCCGTCGGGATTGGCAGCAGCTCGACCGGCTCGTCTTCTCCGCGTTGAATCGCCCCGAGGCGCGCATCCAGATCGACGACGTCGGCGCTCGAAAGCTGCTCAGCCAAAATCTTCCTCGCGAAGTCCGCGGTCAGTCGTGCCGAGGTCGGCTGTCCTACCGGGACCCCGACTTCGATCGAGAGCCGGTATCCACCCAGGTCGACGACGTCGTTCGGCCTGAGGAGCTTCGGCCGCCCTGGAACCAGACGCGTCTCGTTGACTCGCGTTCCGTTCGTCGAGCCTTCATCGAAGATTGCGTAACCCACACCCTCCGTGCGGATGCTCGCATGCGTTGCGCTCACCGCCGTGTGAGGGAGCTGAACATCCGCGCTCCGTGAGCGGCCGATGACGATCCGCGCCTGGGCGAACTCGTAGGCGAAAGTCGAGGCTTGCATCTCGGGCCAAAGCGACTGAACCGTGATCCGCACACCCATCGCAGCCGCCTAGACTGCGGTCCACGTGCCTCACGGTCAAGGAACCGGTGTTGCAGAAAAGTGGACGCTCGCGGCGACTTTTGGGACCAGTCGAGATGTCGCGGCGGTGGAGCCGCGCGCCGGAGCATTCATGAATACATCCGCGGGATATCATCAAGCACCTCGCCCGCCGCGCGTGCCGCTCGACGAGGTGTTGATCAAGCTGCACCCGGAAGGTTTTCACCAAGCGTTCGAGGCAGACGGCATCAATGTAGGGCCGGGTGGAATCTCGATGCGCGCTTCCATGCTTCCCCAAGTCGGCTCGATGCTTCGGTGCCAGCTCGACAACGCCCCCGGAGGTGAAGCCATTCAGCTGATCGGCCGTGTCGTCTGGGCTCACGAGAGCGGTGAGCACGCGGGCGAGTTCGGAATCCGGTTCACGCATCTGTCGGATCAGGATCAAGTGCGGATCGAGGCGCTGATTCAGCGCTGGGGTCGCCGCTCCGCGAAAGCTCCGACGGTCCGACTTCAGCTCGACGGCGTCGAGTCCCCCATCGTTGCGGAGCTAAAATCGGAAACCGAATCGTTGCTGACCGTCGAGCAGCCTTTGCCGTTCCTCGCGATCGGTAGCGGGATGCTGAATCAGAACGCCGGCCGGCGAGGCCACCTCGAGGCGGTCGAGCTCGAAATGGACGATGAAACGCCGAAGCTCGTCCTCAGCATCGGGTACGAGGTGGCCAACGAAGAAGACGCGGGCCGCGACACGGTGCCGGACGCACCTCCGGTCATTCGGTCGAGCCGCCCCTCCGAGGAGGCGAAGCTCGAGGATGCGCCGCGGATCGTCCGCTACGACAAGGCCTCGGAAGAGACCTCTCGAGAGACTCTCGCTCGACGCATCCGAGAGCATGCTCGTTCGGCAGCCGACCGGCTCGGGGGCACGGTAACGAGCCTTCGAACCGCGGTCACGGACGATCTCGTTCCTCGCGCCAGCGCGAAGGTTCGGGACCTCGCCGGGCTCATCTCGCGTTTCGTGTCGGCGCTGCGCGCCAGGATCGACGACAAGCCGCGTCGCAGGCAAGTGCCGAGAAGTCAGGCAGCCCGCGCTCACCTGAAGAACACGCGTCGCAACCGGCGGCGCTACGTGACGCTTGCAGCCATGGTGGCGGGAATCGTCGCTGCCGGATGGGGGATCTACCTCTGGGCCGCGGGCTCGGTGGCTGACCCGGCTGGAGCCACGGTCTCCGAGAGCTCTCCGACATCGGAGAGCGGCGAGGAGACGAAGTCCGCGACCCCGAAAGCCAAGCCAGAAACGGCCGCAGCCGCTCCGGCCGCGCGCGCGAGCGCGGCGAGCGAGATTGCGGTGCAGGGAGCGCCTCTGCCGCCTGAGCCCGTCCGTGGCACCTCCTTTGGCGCGAAGAAGGTTCCAGGCGGCGAGAAATACGTGCTTCGCATGAGCAATCCCGTGGCGGACATGGAGGGCATCATCGAGGACGACGGCTTCTCGGTGACGATTCCCGGAAGTCTTTCGCTTTCCCGCGCAGGACCGATCGCGTCTTCGCATCCCGACGTCGAGCATGCGAGCATTCTCAATCGGGGCGACTTCTCGGAGCTGACCGTCCGCTTCGTCGCAGGGCGGCGGCCTCCGTATCGAGTGGCTGCACGCGGCCCCGCGATCGAGCTCACGATCGCGCGATGACCCCTATCTCGAGCGCGCGATCGGCTGGAAGAAGCGGCGCGAGCCGCGCTCGATGAAAAGCAGCGCCTTGCCGTCCCCCAGCGCGGCTCGCAAGTCCCGAATCGAGCGCACGGGATTTCGGTCGGCCTCGAGAATGATGTCGCCGGGCTGAAGGCCAGCGCGGTCGGCGTCCGAGCCGGGAACGACGCCCCGAACGAATACCTGTCCGTCGCCGCTGTACCCGAAACGCTGGCGAAGCTGGGGGGTGAGCTCCTCGAGCTTGAGTCCGAGCATGCCACTGCTCTGCGCGTCTGGTGCTTCGGCGCGGCCGCGGTCCTCGCTCGGCCTTTCGCCGGTGACGAGTGACATCTTTCGCTTCTTGTCGCCTCGAAGAACCTCGAGCGCGAGGCGCTCTCCCACCTCGTGACGCAGCACCGTGCGAAGCAGGTCGTGGCCCTCCCGAATGCGCGTGCCGCCGACCGCAGTGATGACGTCACCAGCGCGAAGGCCGGCCTTGTCCGCGGGGCCGTTCGGGACGACCCCGTTGATCAGCGCGCCGCCGTCGAAGCTCGTTCCGAAGTGAGAGGCCAGCTCAGGTGTGATCTCTTGGAAGGACACGCCCAGCCAC
>JAHELW010000042.1:0-18540 GCA_024643985.1 Myxococcales bacterium
CGACGACACCGCGTCGTACGTGTCGAGGGACTGCTGAAGCGCCGTTGCGCCAAACTGGCAGCTGGCTTCCCACCAGGTCTGCGCCGCGATCGGCAGGCCGTCGTTCAACATGATGTTGAAGAATCCGGTCTGGCCTCCGCCGCCCCCGTCGTAGAGGGTCGAGTAGTGGGCCCAGTTCGTGTCTGGAAAGAACGCGGCGACCGCCTCGGTGTACTGAGGCATGCCGTCGCCCGTGGTGATCGCGTCGATCACTCCGGGGATGTCCGGAAGGTTGGCGACGAAATTCCAGTTCCCGAACTCGTTGGCCAAGAAGTCGCTCGTGATCACGCCGTTCCCCGCATCCGCGACCACGTGGAACTGCGAAGCCGGCCATACCTCGTGATGAAGCGGTGCGTTGAACCACGCGCCGTACGCGCCAGCGCTCGAGCCCGTCACGAAGATCTCCTCGGGATTGAGGAAGTGCTCGCGCGTCCATTTCTCCACCACGCGCGAGTTGTGGTAGCCGCGATGCTCGACCGTCACCGTTGGCAGCCCGAGGTACTCCTGGGTCGCGTCACCGAAGTGGACGTCGCATGTGCAGTACGGAACGAAGACGATGTTCCAGTCGCGGAAGGGGTTGTCCGGATTGCTCAGGTTCGCAAAGCCGCTGTCGAAGCTGTTCGGGTCGTCGTTGACCGTATTGGTCTTGCAGACGGCCCCGATGTCGGTGCCCCCGCAGGTGAAGTTGTTCCAGCAGGCGCCGCCGCCCTGGTAGTACACCAAGAGCTTGTTCACGCTTCCGCGCTTGGCGAAGAAACGGTAGTCCGAGCCCTCCATGCAAACCGGCGTGAACGTCTGGCCGAGATACTCGGTCGGGCCGGGCTCCAGCGTGATGTACATCTGGTCTTCGACGAGCGGCGCGACGATCGTGTCGCGCACGAGCGCGTCGGTCAGCTCCTGCAGGCTCGTGGCCACTCCGGACTCCATGGCGGTCGTCGGGCAAGTGCCACTCGTCGCGTCGCCCCATGCGGTTGAAAACGCGTCGGACGCCGAGGTCTTCGCTGCCTCCAGCGTGGACCCATCCATGTCTGCAAACAGATCGCCGATGTACGCGCTTTCGGCGTTCAGCACCGCCTCACAGGCGCTGCCGGCGGCGGCGAGCAGCGCGGCACCACAGGACGCGTGATCGGCGTTGCCGAGGTCGAGCCCGTCGTTGATGTCCTGCACGATCGCCGAGACCTGGCCGCCGATCGCGGAGCCGGCGTCGTTCGACGTGAGCGCAAGGTCGGCGCAGTCAGCGTTCTCGGCCTGCGTTGCCGCCTCGGCTGCGTCCCACGCGTCGTCGAGGGCGGTCTGCGCCGCCTCGACGGCCGAGTCCCGCGCGCCGTCGTCTTGGTCCGACTCCCAGCCGGCCCACGCATCGAATAGCGCGCTGCAAAATGCGCTCGAAGCCGCTTGCTTCGCGGCCACGCACACGTTCGCTGCGTACGAGTCGGATCCGGGGGTGCCTCCGCTGCCTCCGCTGCCTCCGCTGCCGCCCATGCCGCCGCTGTCGCTGCTGCATCCCAGAGTGAACGCCAACGGAAGGGCCGCCAGCGCGATGAGAGCTAAGTTCTTCGAGTTCACGTCATACCTCCACCGACGACGTTTTTCGTCGGTCGAGGGCCATCTCGTCAAGTGCAGATTCTGCGCGTGGGCGCGGAGCGAATGCCGCTCAGTCGTGAACCGTGATCTTGATCATCTGCACCGGGGTAGCCGGGCGGTCCCCGGGGCCGGTCGGAGTCGTCTCGATGGCCTTGATCACGTCCATCCCCGAGACGACCTTGCCGAAGACCGGGTGCTTCGAGGGGCCCGGAGAGAACCAGTCGAGGTACGCGTTGTGCACCGTGTTGATGAAGAACTGCGAGCCGCCGCTGTTCGGCCTTCCGGTGTTCGCCATCGCCAGGGTGCCCGGCTCGTTCGAGAGCTTGGCGTCCGCGGGGTGCTCGTCTTGGACGTTGCCGAGCGGGCTCTCGCCGGTGCCCGCGCGTGGGCTGTTCGGGTCGCGGCTGTGCGGGCAGCCGAACTGGATCATGAAGCCGTCGATCACGCGGTGGAAGTGCAGGCCGTCGTAGAAGCCGCTCTTCGCGAGCTCGATGAAGTTGCCCGTGGTGGCGGGCATCTGGTCCGTGAAAAGCTCGACCTCGACGTTGCCGAGGGAGGTCTCGAAAGTTGCGGTCGGGTTCGCCATGCGCATGGGGTATCAGCTTTCCATCGACGCGCCAGCCAGGGGAACGCAGCCGCCGTTGGGGGTGGTGGCAGGTGTCGACGGTGCTAGATCCCGACCATGGGCATCACGGCCATGCGTCCGCTCGATGCAGCGCTCGCGATCCGGCGAGTCTTCGCCGACCCGGACGCGACCGAGCACGTCTTTGAAGTGATCGACGCGCTACAGGGGCCGCAGCTGAAGCGCATCCGGGCGCGACTTCGTCGAAGCGAGCTCGGGCGGCGGCTGCTCTCGACCAAGCCGAACTTGGTCCCGTTGCTCGGCAATCGCGAGGCGCTCGCGGCCATGCCCGAGGGAAGCCTCGGACGCGCGTACCTCGCCTTCGTCGAGTCGGAGGGAATCAGCGCCGACGGCTTGGTCGAGGCCTCGGAGGGTGCGCGGGACCCCTCCATCGAGGGCGACTTCGTGTGGATCAAGGATTGGCTGCGCGACACGCACGACCTCTGGCACACCGTCCTTGGCTACAGGGGTGATCTGGTGGGGGAGGCGGCCCTGTTGGCATTCAGTCACCACGAGACCGGCAATCTCGGGGTGGGCGCCATCGCGGCGCTCGCGTGGTTCAAGCTCGGACGGGTCAGTGACCCGAGCCTCGGGGCCCGGGCGACCGTTTGGAATGGGCGGCGCCTCGCGAAAAAGGTGGCGTGGTTCATCGAGGTCCCTTGGCACGAATGGCTCGATCGCCCGCTCGAGGAAGTGCGGCGCGACCTCGGGGTTCCAGGGCCGGTGAGCTACCACCCCATTCGGTCGAGCGAGGTCGACGTTTCCCTCGTGCCGTCCTGATCCGCTAGACTGCGGATGTGGGGAAGGGACTTGCAATCCTGTCGGTGGCCGCAGGCGCGTTCGTCTGCGCGGCTTCGCTCGGTCTCCTGCCGAGCGAGTACGTGCCGGTCGCGGCACCCCGCGGGGCGCTGCTCGGCGGTGGAGCTCTGCTCGTGCTCGTGGGTTTCATGTCGCTCGCCCGCGATCACCGCGTCAGTGACACGATCGCTTCGCTGTTGCTCTTGGCGATGGCAGCGGGTGCGGGCTGGCTCACCTTCTACGCCCCCGAGGGCACGCTGAACCGGTACGTTCCGTTCGTCCCGCCGTCGGTCAACGAGGCCCTCGCGAGGCTGCTGTTCGGCTTGGGCGCCGCCGTGTGCGTGGGCATGGCGTTCTGGGGGCTCAGGCGGATCTTTCGCTGAGCTCCGGGGCGTCAGATTCCAAGGTTGGCCAGCGCCTCGGACACGTTGCCGAGGATCTCTGCAAACCTCGGATGCGAGGTCTCGAGCTCTTCGATCAGCGAAGATACCCGTCGACTGAGTGGCCCAGCCTCGGGCTCGGCGCTCGCCGGATTGCTCTGCGCAACCGCCTCCTGAATTTCGCGCGCTGCTTTGAGAAGCACCTCGCGATCTTCAGGTGCGACCTCACCGGACTCGAGCTCCCGGTGAAGCGCGTCGAGCGCGTCTTTCAACTGCTGCGTCGCCACTGCTCCATTTTGCCTTTCCCTACCGCGGAAGGAAAGGCCCGGCCGCCTCTCAGGTCTGGAATTTCTCCTTCCAGTCGTCGTACGGCATGCCATAGATGATTTCACGCGCCCCCGCTTTGTCGAGTGGCAAACCCCTCGCTTCCGCCGCCTCCTGATACCAGCGCGACAGACAGTTTCGGCAAAACCCTGCGAGCTCCATCAGCGCGATGTTTTGAACGTCGGTGCGCTCTCTCAGATGCTCGACCAGGCGCTGGAATGCCGCCGCCTCGAGCTCGATGCGAGTCTGTTCGTCGATGTCCATTGGCTCATGTTCCTCGCTTTCGCGGCCGGCTACCAGTCGCCGGTTCCCGGGTCGCCCTTGAAAGGACCGACGACGTCCGGCGTGATCCAGCCTCCGTAGAAGTCGCCCGCCTGGGGCTCCACCCGATGCTCGTCGACGAAGCACTCCACCTTGCTCGGATAGAAGCTCAGCGCTCCCACGATGGCAACGTACCGCGTGAAGGGCTGGTCGTAGCTCCACGCGACCTTCGGGACGACGACCCCATGGTGGTTGAGCGACCAATACCGGGCCGACCCCTTCCACTCGCAGAGCGACGCGCCGCCCGCAGGTTCGAGCAAGTCCATTCGCACATCGTCCGGCGGGATGTAGAAAGTGGGTGGGCTCGCGGTCTCCAGAATGCGTACCGCCCGACGCGTCTCGGCGACGACCTCGCCCTCGTGGAGGATTCGAACGAGCCGCGGGTCCGGCTCGATGGCCGGGGGACGCGGGTAGTCCCAGACAGACTCCTGCCCTGGGCCGGGCTCGATGGCCCACTCGGGGCGGTCCTCGCCGCGGTGCTGCCAATGCGCGCGCGCTTTCTCGAGCTCTCTTTCTCGCATCTTCCAAAGCTAGAGCCGCGGCCCGCGATCGGCAGTCCCGCGCGTGCCACGCGCCGCATCGACACGGCCGCGGCCGGTACTAGATACGGTGACCTAGCGATGAACACTTACCTTTTCGACCTCGACGGCACGCTGCTCGACTCGATCGAGCTCATTTTGGAGTCGTTTCACCACACGACGCGAATCCACCTCGGCCGCGAGCTTTCGAGCGAATACTGGTTGGCGGGGGTGGGTACGCCGCTCCGCACGGCGCTTGGAAAAGTCGCGCGGTCCGAGGACGAGAGAGAGGCGATGCTGGAGACCTATCGGTCGTACAACCTCGAGCACCACGATACGATGGCCCGGCCGTACCCCGGCACCGTGGAAGTCGTGAAGCGGCTCCATCGAGCCGGCGCGAGCTTGGCGCTCGTCACGAGCAAGCTCAGTGAAGGCGCCAACCGGGGCGTTCGTTTGCTCGGTTTGGACGAAGAGCTCGAGATCCGCATCTGCGCCGATGACGTCGTTCACGGCAAGCCGCATCCCGAGCCGGTGCTCAAAGCGCTCGAGGCGCTCGACGCTGGGCCCGAGAGCGCCGTGCTAATCGGCGATTCAGATCACGACATCCAGTCCGGCCGCGCCGCAGGGGTCGCAACGGCCGCGGTGACCTGGGGCCCCTTCGCCCGCGAAACCCTCGAGGCCGCCGGCCCGACCCACTGGATAAACACCCCAGCCCAAGTCCTCGATCTCTAAGGGGACACGCTCCCCCTCCGCAAATCCCCCAATTTCAACCAGTTACGACCCACACCGCGAAAACCCGCTCTCCGCTACTCCCGAAACCTCCGATAGCTCAGCCACGACAGGGCGTGGAAGAAGATCGCGTAAGGGACCAGGAAGAGCGGAATCAGGCCGGTGGGAAAGACGATCACCTGGTTCGGGATCTCCGGAAAGAACAGCTGAACCGGCGTTTCCGAGGAGCCAAAGCCGAAGAAGAACGCGCTCAGGAAGTCGAGGACCCCTGCGGCGATCACTAGATAGACCGCGCCTGCCGGAAATGGCTTCGCGTTCCAGTAGCGAAGCAGCACCGCGAGGGCGATGGCGGCCACGGCGAGGTCACCGAGGCCCGCCGGATACGCGAAGATCCCCGGGATGTTGCCGCGGGCCATCTCGATCAGGAAGACCCCACCGATCGCTCGGAACAGCTGAAGGCCAATCAGCCATTTCTGGCAGAGCCAGCGGTCGACGAACCAGTCGCGCCAAACGAACAGAATGAGGGTCGGCGTCAGCCACATGACGGGAACGATCAGGTTCCCCGCGAGGTCGAGCCGTCGCGGAAGGTCGGCAATGCACACCCAAAACATGAACGCGCCGAGCACGAGAAAGGCCGCGCCAATGCGCAATCCCTTTCGTTTGGACGCGCCGCTGAAGGTATAGGTCGCCAACACGTAGATCGGCGTCACCAAGTACGCGCTCATGATCACGACCATCGTGACCGGATGAGCGTCCATCATCGCGTACATGCTGCTGCGGACCGTACTACTTGTTTGGCTGCGGTGTCATCCGAAGGTAGGGCCTTAGCTCCCGATGACCCTTCGGAAACTTCTGCTTGATTTCGGCGGCATCGGTGATCGAAGGCACGATCACCACGTCGTCACCGTCTTTCCAGTTGGCGGGCGTCGCCACCTGGTAGTCGTCCGTTAGCTGGAGACCATCCAGGACGCGCAGGATCTCGTCGAAGTTCCTTCCGGTCGCGGGCGGATACGTGATCGTTGCGCGCACTTTCTTGCTGGGGTCGATGAAGAAGACCGAGCGGACGGTGAGCTTTGCGTCGGCCTCGGGGTGAATGAGGCCGTAGAGGTCGGCAACCTTTTGTTCTGGGTCGGCGACGATGGGGTAGTTCATCTTCACGTCTTGCGTGTCCTCGATGTCGGCAATCCAGCCGTGATGCGATTCCAGCGGGTCGACGCTGATCGCGAGGACCTTTGCGTTTCGCTCGTCGAAGCGGTTCTTTAGCTTGGCCACCAAGCCGAGCTCGGTCGTGCAGACCGGCGTGAAGTCGGCAGGGTGCGAAAAAAACACGACCCAGCTATCGCCGGCCCATTCGTGAAAGCGAATGGGTCCTTGGGTCGTCTCGGCTTCGAAATCCGGTGCGGTCGTTCCTAGCTTGAGGCTCATGGCGTTCCTCCTTGAGCTGGGGTGAGATTGTAGACGATAGTGCAGCAGACGAAGGGCGGAAGTGCCCGCGGCCCTTTTTCGAACCGTCCCTCGTGCTGCTAAGCTCGGTCGCCAAATGAGAAGGGATGCGAGGTGACGGAACGGACGGTGTTTTTGACCGGAGCGGCAACCGGGATCGGAAAAGGGCTTGCCGAAAAGCTCGATCGCGAGGGGTGGCGCGTGTTTGCGGGCTACCACAAGACGCCGCCGGACGCCCTCATCGAGGCCTGCAGCCCGAGCCTCCACGTGCTCGAGTGCACGGTCAGCGATCGGGACAGCGTGACCCGCGCGGCTTTCGAGCTCGAGGACGCGCTCGCGGGGGCCCCTCTCGATCTCCTGATCAACAATGCGGCGACGACCAAGGGTGCGGGGGGCGGCATGGAGACCGTCGACCTCGAGGATTTCCATCAGCTTTTCGAGGTGAACTTCTGGGGTCCCCTTCGTGTGACCCAAGCGCTCCTGCCGCTCGTTCGACGGAGCAGCCAGAGGCGCATCGTCATGGTGGGCTCACCGTCCCAGTACCTCACGATCCCCTTGGGCGCCCAGTACCCAATCAGCAAGACCGCGATGGCGAAGATGACGGAGGCACTTCGAATCGAGCTGAAGCCTTTCGGAATCCAGGTCACGTCGCTCGAGCCGAACGGGGTCAAGACGCCCATGACCTCGTTCGAGCAACAGGAGAGGATCGATCTCTGGGCAACCTTTCCGGAGCATTTGCTCGGGCCCTACCAGAGGCACTTCAAGTACCCGGGTGACGTGTTGAGCGCATCCTTCGAGCTCTGGTCTCCGGAGCGTTTTGCCGACGTCGTCTACGAGAAGGTGATCCGCGCGAAGCACATGAAGCCGAGGTACGTCATTGGCCCCAAAGCCTGGGTTCTGCCCGCGATCCACCGTTGGGCTTCGAAGGCCGTCCAAGAGCGCATCTTCGAAAAAATGTTTCGCAGCTCATGACGGACACCCCGCCGCCGCCGACACGCATCGACGACTGGGATGCGCCCCGCTTGCCCATTCCGCTCCGCATCTTCAACGCAGTGGCCGACGGACCGACCCGCAGGGGAGTCGATCTCGGCCTCGAGTCGGTGATGGCCGAGGCGTGCAAGCGAGCTGGGCTGAGCGACTTTGGCGATCGGCGCTTCACCGAGCCCCTCGGCGTGTTGCTGCGTGCGCTCAGGGAAGAGGCGCCGCTCTCCGCGTTCGGGCGCTTGGTTTCCCGCCACTTCATCCTGCAGATGCTGGTCGGCCGGCTGCGGCTGGAGGAGCTGTATCGCCGTCATCCCGAGATCGAGGACGAGGTCATCGAGCGGCCGATTATCGTCGCTGGCCTCCCACGCACGGGCACCACTCACCTCTTCAACCTGCTCTCGCAGCACGACGCCCTCCGATGGATTCCGTATTGGGAAAGCCTCGAGCCGTTCCCCGATCCGGCGGAGAAGCCAGGCAAAGACGGCCGAGATCCCCGCATTCGAAGAGGGCAGGGCACGCTCAAATTCCTGAGCTGGATCATGCCGCTGTTCAACGCGATGCACGAGTTTACCCCGGAGGGTCCGCACGAAGAGATCCAGCTCCTCGCGATGGACTTCACGAGCGTGCTCTTCGAGAGCAGCTGGCACATTCCGAGCTATGGCGCCTGGTACAAGCAGGCAGACCGCTCTGGCGCCTACGCCTTTCTGAAGCGTTGCCTCAAAGCGCTTCAGTTCCTCGATCGCAAACCCCGATGGCTTCTCAAGACACCGGAGCACCTGATGAACCTCGGGCCTCTCGTTTGCGAGTTCCCCGACGCGACGTTCGTCCAAACGCATCGCGACCCCGTCCGCATCACCGCCTCGCTGACCGTGATGGTCGTTTACGGCTCGCGGCTGCAGCAGCGCGGTGTCGATCCACGTGAAGTTGCGCGCTACTGGTCCGCCCGCACCGAAGACTTTCTGCGTGCAAGCGTCGGGGATCGTCACTACCTGCCTACCGATCGCGTCATCGACGTGCAGTTCTCAGATTTCATGGCCGACATGAAGGGAACCGTCCGGCGCGTTTTCGAGTTTGCCGACCAGCCAATGACCGGGTCGACGGATGCGGCAATCGATCGGTTTCTCGCGGAAAACCCGAAAGGCAAGCACGGCGTCGTCGACTACCGGCTCGAGGATCTCGGCATCGATTCCGCAGAGCGCCGACGGGCCCTCGCATTCTATAGCCGGCGTTTCGGAGTCGACGCGATCTAAGGGCCCGCGGCGAAGTTTTGATCGACCTCGCTCGCGTCGAGCGCACGATCGTAGATCGCGATCAAGTGCAGCTCGCCGAGCCAATCCCGATCGCCCGTGGCTTCGTTCGCCACGACGAGCGGGTAGGTCGCATCCCATTGGCTGAGCCCGCCCGTACGAGCGAACGCCGTATCCTCGACCCCATCGACGTAGAGCACCTCGGAGCCATCGGCTGCGTGGGTGTGGACGACGTGTGTGAGCAGCGGCGCCGCAGTGCCGGCCGTGGTGAAGATCGTCGGACTGCCGTTGTCCCAATCGGCCTCTCCGTCGGCGCGGAAGCGCGCCGCGTATGTATCGGCTTCCTGGCCCAGCATGAAGTTTCGGACTTGGGGGTCGAGCGACATGCTCACAATTCGAGCCGGACCGGCCTGGGTGTCGTTGGCGGGCTTGATCCAGGCCTCCATCGTCAGCGCACCGCTTGCCTGCGCCCGGCTCACGATTTTCGTCGCGGGACTGCCCGTCGAAAAGATCGTGGCCGAATCGACGCTCAAGTGGTCCGTGGACCACGTCACGTTGCGCGGGTCCGCAATCGTGAGGTCATGGCTAGGACTGACGCCGGATTGGTCTGCCACCGTCGTGCCGCCTCCCTCGTCGAACTCATAGAGGGCGATGAGCCCAGCTTCGACGCGCGTGACGGGCTGCCCTCCTGCGCCTCCTGCGCCCCCTGCGCCGCCGGTTCCGCCGGAGCCTACGCCGCAGTTGCCGGTCTCGATCGAGCAGACTTCCGGAGCCGGGCAGCCCTCGCCGCTGAAGCTGCCGAGGGTCACCGCTAGCGTGCCCGTCGAGTCGTCGATCGTGACCGGCACACAGCCCGCAGCGACGACCGCACAGTTGGCGTCCTGTGCCACCCCGTACAGACCGAAGCTGCCGTTCGTGAGCGACGAGCCGAAGCTCCCCGTCTCACCGTCACGGATGACCGTTACGCTTGCGACGTCCGGAACGGGTCGGTCGCCGAGCGAGACCCCCGCGCAGGACTCGACGAGATAGAGCTCGACGCGCACCGCGCTTTCACGCGCCGCCCGGGCCAGATTCGAATCAAAGAACACCTCGACGCTCGGGCCGCCGCCGCTCGAGCTGCTGCAGCCAGCTCCGAGTGCCGCGGCCCAGAGAACAGCAAAAAGTAAGGAAATCCGACGTTGGGTCCGCATATCGCCCGATCCCATCGTATCGAGGAATTGCCTTTTCAACAAACTTTTCCGTTGTCAAAGGAAGGGAGACGCGGAGCGCTTGGCCGCCATGCAGGCGCACACTGGCAGCCTGACCAGTGGGCGCCGGCTAGTGCCGCGCATCCAGTCGATGAAGACCGGCTCGACGAGCAGCTGCGTGTGCCGCAACCATCTCTTCGTCCGAAGCCCGGCGTCCAATGGACTCATACCGCGGCCTGCCGTCACGACCGATTTCGCCGACCTGATACTGGGGCTGATACTGGCCCATCACGTTGACGTAGGTCTCGGGCGACACTTCGTCTGCAAGCCACTTCATGATCGCTTCGCATTCTTCGGTTTGATTCGGCATCACGAGATGGCGCACGAGCAGGCCGCGCCGCGCGAGGCCGTCGCGGCCAAAGCGGAGGTCGCCTACCTGCCGGTGCATCTCTTTGATCGCGGTGCGAGCGACCTCGGGGTAGTCCTTGGCCTTGCAGAGGACGCGGGCAGTCTCGCGGTACCAGAACTTGAAGTCGGGCATGTAGATGTCCACGAGGCCGTCCATCAAGCGAAGCGATGCCAAGCTATCGTACGCGCTCGTGTTGTACACGATGGGCACTCGTAGGCCCCGCGGGATCGCAACTGCGAGCGCCTCGACGACTTGAGGCGCCACATGCTCCGGCGTGACGAAGTTGATGTTGTGGCAGCCCCGCGCCTGTAACTCCAGCGCCAAGTCGGCGATGCCGCGCGCGTCGAGCTCCGCGCCCGATGTCTTCTGGCTGATGTCCCAGTTCTGACAGAACACGCAGCGGAGGTTACACAGCCCAAAAAAAATCGTCCCGCTGCCCTGGTGCCCACGAAGGCAGTCTTCCTCGCCGAAGTGCGGAAACGCCGAGCTCACGATTGCATGCCTGCCGGTGTGACAGACACGCTGCTCGTCCTTCAAGCGATTGATCCCGCAGTTTCGGGGGCAGACGCGGCAATCCTCGAGCTCGGCAAGGGCCTGGTCGACTTTCGGTTCCAGAAGACCACTTCGCCACGTGCGAAGATATGCCGGTTCGAAGTCGTCTAGAATGGAGCGCGGATCCACGTCGAGCTGTCGCGGGCGCATCACCGCTCCTCCAGCAAGACCCCGGGATTCAGCACCCACTTCGGATCCAAGGTCGACTTCACGCCCGCGAGCGTCTTCGTGAAGAGCTCGCCTCGCTCCCTTTCGTACCAAGGTCGGTGGTCACGGCCGACCGCGTGGTGATGCGTGATCGTACCGCCGAGGTCGATGATGGCGTCTGACACCGACGCTTTGATCGCGTCCCAGGTTTCGAGCTGCTTCGTCGGCTCGGCCCACGCCACCACGGTGTAGTATGGAGCGGGTCCGTCCGGATAGATGTGCGTGAAGCGGCACGTGATGAGGCCGCGTCCGAGGCAGTGGCGATCGAAGGCGCGCTTCGCGGCGGCCAGCACACCTTCATGGAACTGCTCGAACGAGTCCCACGTGACGGCGGTTTCGAAAGTCTCGGTCACGAGCCCACGCCTCGCCATGATGTCTCTCAAATACGGCGCCTTCAGGAAGTTGTTGCGCCAACTACCGGCCGAGCCGGACCGCACCCTCGACTCGGTGTGGGTCACTTTGCGCACGCTGTACCGACCGCCGTGCTCGTGACAGACCCGCAGCGCCTTTTCCATCGCGGCGGCCTGCGAATAGTGCTCGGACTCGAAGCCGAGAAGGAGCATGGCGTGCTTTCCGTCGCCGAGGCCCATCGAGAGAGCCTCGAGGCGGCTGACGAGCCTGCAGTTCACCGGGTAGAGCTTGCCCTGCGACAGCGCCCGCACCGCGCGGGCACCGCCGACGAAGTCGTCGAACTTCACCGTGGCCGAAGACCGATAGTGAGGACGTGCATGCAGTCGAATCCAGGCCTCGGTGATCACACCAAGCGTCCCCTCCGATCCGAGCCAGAGTCGCTCTTGGCTGGGGCCGGCGCCCGAAGCCGGTAGGCGCCGCGTCTCGTGAATGCCCTGGGGCGTGACCACCCGCACCGACTCGAGAATGTCGTCGATGTGGGTGTAGAGGGTGCAGTAGTGCCCTCCCGCGCGCGTTGCGATCCACCCTCCGAGAGTCGAGAACTCGAAGCTCTGCGGATAAAAACGCGGACTGAGACCGTAGGGCCTGAGCGCTGCTTCGAGCGCGGGACCATAGATTCCAGCCTGCACGCGCGCCGCGCGCGAGGTCTCGTCCACCTCGAGGACGCGATCGAACTTACGCATGTCGAGAGAGATGTGGCCGACGTAGCGATCCGAGCGCGTGGGCTCGACGCCCCCGACCACGCTCGAGCCGCCTCCGTAGGGCGTGAGGCTGATTCCCTCGGACTCGCAGAAACGAATCAACGCGAGGACCTGCTCTTCGGTCTCCGGGTACGCGACGTAGTCGGTGGGATTGTCGTAGTCCCCTCGGAGCGCTCGAACGACGTCGCGAAAGGCCTTGCCGTAGCTGTGGGCGGCGCGGTCGAGCTTGGCATCCGTGCAGAACGCGGCGAGATCGGCCGGCAGCGTGAAGCGCGGCGGGCGCAGGACGAGGTCGTCGATCGCGGGTGCAGGCACCTCGCGATAGCCGTCGAGCCCAAAGCGAGCCCTGAGGAACTCGAGAAACACATCGACCATCAGAGGGTCGGGCCCGACGCCCTCGTACCCCCAGCCCCAAAACTTCCGGACGCGCGGGCCCGGATCCGGTTCGGCCCGGCCGTTTCGGCGAACCAGAGACGCGACCCCTGCGGTCGCCGTGCGAAGGTCGACGAGCAGCTTCCCGGAGCGATGCGACCGCCACTCCCGCACCCGGCCCGACAGGACGCGCCCGACGGCGCCCGCAATCTGCTTCTGATCCTCGTTTGGAAGAACCGACCTCATCGACGTATGACCATCGCCTCCGCTCCTAGGTTGCGGCGGAAAGCGCACGAAGACAACACGGGGCTCATCTGCGGTCAGCTTCGCTCACGGAAGACGTTCGCCGTCGCGATGCCGAGGCTTGACCATTGTGCCGTGCTCGGCGATGGTCGCGCTATGCCTAGATTGAATTATCTTCATTGTTATCTTTGTATTCTCTTTGCTTGCAGCTCTTTCGGCTGCAGCTCCACTTCGTCCTCGGGTACCTTCGGCAACTCTCCAACCGGTGGCGCAGGCGACTTCGGCGCCACCCAAGGCGGCATCCAGGACATGAGCTTTGCGCGCGACGTGGTCGCGGAGGGCCGCGTCCCTCCGGCCGAAGCGTTCGTCGTCGAGGCGATGTTTTCCGAGCACGACCTGCCGATCGACGGCGAGCCGTGCGCGACCTTGCTGTGCTTGCGCGCAGCGACCGGCGTCGCCCCGGACGAGACGGGCGAAGCGGCCGCTTGGCTTCAGGTTGGAATGTCGTCGACGATCGACCCCGATGCCTTCGAGCGGCCCGGTCTCTCCGTCGTCGCGGTCGTCGACATTTCCGGCTCGATGGGTTGGGAGTACGGCGACTCAGGCACGCCGGCTGGGCTTTCGGAGGCACTGCTCACCGAGATCGCGCAGCGTCTCGATGAGCGCGATCGGTTCTCGATCGTCACCTATGGCGCGACCTCGAGCGTTCACCTCGAGCCCGTGTCGGCCACCGAAGCCGAGCGGATCGCAGGGGCAATCGACGCGCTCGATGGCGGCGGGTCCACCAACATGGAAGCCGGGCTCCACCGCGCCTACCAGGTCGCTGCGGGCGAGGCCGGCCGAGCCGAGCAGGTTCGCCTCATGCTGTTCACCGACGTTCAGCCGAACGTGGGCTCGACCAGCGCAACGGAATTCGAGCGGCTCGCGCTGGAGGGCTCCGCGGACGGCGTAGGGCTCACGGTGTTCGCGGTGGGCCTCGGGCTCAATCCAGACGTGCTTCGCGGGATGTCGCAGATACGAAACGCCAACGCGTTCAGCCTCACGGAGCCCGCGCAGGTTTCCTCCTTGCTCGAAGACAGCTGGCCGTGGATGGTGAGCCCGATTGCGTATGGTCTCGCGGTCGACGCAAGGTCTTCCGAAGGCTTTCTAGTCGCCGACCGATACGGTTTTCCCGAGTCGACGATTGCAGGCGCTCGCCTGTCGGTGAGCACGGTCTTTCTGAGTCGGCGCCGAGGCGCGCTGCTCATCCGTCTGGCGCCCGAAGGCGGCTCGACCTTCGATCAACTGACGGTCGACGTATCGCTCGAATACGAAACGGTTGCTGGCGAACCGATACGAGAGGAGTTCGTGAAAGAGTTTTCGAGCCTCGGGGAAGACGCGTTCGAACAAGAGGGCGTTCGCAAGACGGTGCTGCTGGCGCGGCTCGTCACGGCGATGCGAGACGCTGCCGATCGTTATGGCGTGGATCGAGACACGGCGATCGCGGGTCTTCAGCTGGCGCACGCGCAGTTCGAGGAGGCGCTCGGCGAACAGAGCGACGGCGAGCTCGAGCTGGAACGGGCGTTTTCGGCGCGTCTTCTCGAGCTCATGCGCCAAGGTGCATCGCAGGAGTCGTTCTACGGGGGGTTCTGACGGCGAACCTCGACGAATACAAAGCGGTTGAGCCGATTCGGGAAGCAAGTTAAGAAACCTCGCCAATCGGAGCTATGCCTTCGTGCGGTGAAAGGAGACAGGTCGTGGCGAAGGCAGCGCTCTTGAGCGCGATCACGGTGGCGTGCGGGCTACTGGTCCTGCAGGGCTGTAAGTCCGATACGGCAAAAGACGCGAAAATGGAGTCCGTGCTGGTGCTCGAAAAGGGCCTCGCGCCGCAGTTTCCACTTCGCTATCGCATCGAGGAAGGCGCGAAGACGACGTCGACCATGGAGATCTCGACCTCCGCCATGACGGCGACGACCAGCGACGGCGAGGAGCTCGCCAATGCCCCCGGCCTGAGGTTCGTCCTTTCCTCTGGGCCCGCGATGAAGCTGCCGAGCGGGAACATACGCTTCGACGTGCGCATACTCGAGGCCGAAGCAATCCTGCCACCGGGAATCGATCCGGAGCTCGCGGGCGATTACACGACGAGCGCAGCCGTGCTTTCCGAGGTGGGGGGTTGGATCGAGGTCGACGACCAGGGAATCGTCTTTCGAAGCGAGCTGAACCAGGCGGCGAAGAATCCAGATCTCCCCATTCGTCTTCTGATGACTCTGGTGCAGGCGCGCACCTCGCTTGCCCGAGTCGCGCTCCCGCCGGATCCCGTGGGCGTCGGCGCGCGCTGGGAAGCGCGCAAACGCGTCGAGGTGTTTGGATTCGAGATCGTCCAAATCGATCGGTACCGGCTCGAAGACAAGGTGGGTGACGAGCTGAGGCTCAGCGTCGAGATCGCGCAGAGCGCGCCGAAGCGAACCGTGACGTTCGAAGAACAAGGGGTCGAGTACACGCTCCAGTCGCTTTCCGTGAGCGCTCGCGGCACCATCACTTTGAGCCTCGACGCCCTGGAGGGAACCGCCCGGGTCGAGGGTCGCTCGACGGAGGTGCTGACGGTGAAGAGGTCGGGCACGACCGAGCGCATCGAGCTCGACGCTGCCTTTCGCGTGGAGCTCGACCCCGTCGACGACGCGCGCTAGGGCGCTCGACGCCAGTCGCTTACGAGACGCGGGCTTTGCGAGCGCGACTGCTCTAGAGCGAGAGCCGAACCGACCACGGGCCGCCGTTCGCAGATGCGTAGAAGAGGGTGCCGCCGAACCACGGCACGGACTGTACTTCTCCGAGCCCAGTCGTCTCGATTTGAACGGAAGCGGCGTTCTCCGTAGGCACGAAGACTTCGAGGCGATTGCCGGGCGCCGCGTCGTCTCCAATGGCCTCGAGCTCGGTGTCGTCGGGTGCCCAATCGACCGTGCCGAGCGGACCCGGTGCGAACCGGACGGCCATCTTGCGCATCACGTCGGTCAACGCGGTTCGTCGGCCGTTGACGGTGTTGGTTTCGCAGTCCACGTCGAAGAACCCGTAGACCATCGGGATTCGGCCTGCGCGCACCTCTTCGAACTTGTGCGCGTCGCCGCAGGCCTCGCGCCAGGTCCAGATCATGGCGCCGTAGCGATAGCGCTCCTGCTCACCGAGGTGCCGTTCGAAGTAGTCGTCCTCCGGGTCGGCGGCGCGGTCGGGGTTGCTGCCCCACTCGCCGGTGACGACAGGCGCACCCCGGTAGAGGTTCGCAGCGTCGTCCGCAGCCCGCACGAACCCCTCCTCGAGCATACCGGAATCGATTCCGCCCTGATAGATGTGAGGCGAGTAGACGACATCATCATCGTGGTCGAAAGCGGGAGGCGCGGCGAGACCGACGCCTGACCAGGCGATGCTGGGCTCGAAGAAGAACAGCCGCCTCGGTGCGCCCACGCTGGCTTCCGCTTCGCGCATCGCAGCGAGGGCGTCCTCGTAGAGCTCCGAGAGGATCGCGTCGTCTCCAAGCGCAAACGCGTTGGGTTCGTTCATCAAGTCGTATCCAGCCACCGCATCGTCGTTCGCAAAGCGCGCGACGACGTAGGCAAACATGTCGACGTAGCGGGTGCGAATCCCGACTCCACCGGGGCCCTCCCTATCGTCGAAGAACGCGCGCCAGGCGGCCTGCACGGCAGGGA
The DNA here is from genome assembly GCA_024643985.1 of Myxococcales bacterium. GTDB lineage: Bacteria > Myxococcota_A > Polyangia > Polyangiales > Houyiibacteriaceae > SG8-38. The sequence goes on from JAHELW010000042.1 coordinate 16,749, forward strand.
CGAGCTCGCGCTGTCCCGCGGTGCATCGCGGCTCTCCACCGTCGAACGTTGCCCACTCGGGGGCGCCATCCCAGCCGCCCGCGGGCTGAGTCCCTCCCTCGCACACCTCGTCGGGGGGAGCCGCCAATGAAGCGTTCCACGCGTCTTGATGCCAGTCGAGAACGGTATAGATGCCGCGTTCGCGAAGCATGTCGATCGCGGCTGCGACCTCGTCGAGGTACGCATCATCGTACGCCCCGGGGGCGGGCTCCACGCGCGACCAGCTCACGAGCAGGCGAACGACGTTCCAACCCATCTTGGCGATCATGTCGGCGTCGTCTTCCGTGAACGGATAGACGGTGAAGAGGTCCTCGTCGTACTGCCAGTACTCGACGTAGGCGTTCACGTTCACACCGCGAAGCAGCACCTCACGCCCCTTGGAATCGACGATGCGGCCGCCGTTGACGACATCGGGCACCGCCGAAAGCGCAGGAAGGGGATCGCTCGGTGCGGGCGGGCTGGAGCTGCTGCTCGTGCTGCAACCGATTGCAAGGGCGGCGCCTAGCGCGAATGGAAGAAGGACGGGACGGGACATGACGGGCTCCTAGCTGGAGGCAGCTTTCGCGCGCCCCCGAGGCACGCGACTACATTGCCTTTCGAATGGCCTTCAGCAGCGCGACGCCCTCGGGTCCGATCTCCTTGGCCACCTCGTCGGGGACGTTCTTTTGCACTTCCTTGAACGCGGCCAGCTCTTTTTCGGTCGGCTCGTAGACGTCGTAGCCGTAGCGCGCGAGGTTCTTGATGAGCACGGGGTCCATGATGCGAACCTGGTTGCGGCCCCACTCCACGAGCTCCTGGTCGACCACCGTCAGCGCCGACTGGATCTCTTTCGGGAGCGCGTCGAACCACTTCTTCGAATAGACGAGGGCAGCCGGCTGGTAGCAGTGGCGGCTCAAGAAGAGATTGCGCTCGCCTTCCTTGAGCCCCTGGTACCAGCTGCCCGCCATGGCAAAGAGCGGCGTGTTGTCGAACCCGTCGACGACGCCGGTTTGAATGCTCATCAGCGTATTACCGACGTCGATCGGAACGGGAGAGGCCCCGAAGGCTTCGTAGGTTTCGACGTGCACGAGGGACTCCTGCGAGCGAAAGCGAATGCCTTTCAGGTCCTCGGGTTTTCGGATCTTGTTTCGGCTGAAATAGGAGCGGTATCCGTTCTCGGCCCAGAGCCCGAATATGAGGCCGCGCTTTGCGAGCAGCTTTCGGAACTGATTGATGACCTCCGGCGAATCGAGCGCCTTGTCGGCAACCTCGTGGTTCGCGAAAAGGTAGGGCGACTCGATCACGTTGACCTCACGCACGATCGAGCTCATTCCGCCGATCGATCCGGCCACGGCCTGCATGCTTCCCATCTGCACGCGGCGGGTCATCGAGCGTTCGTTTCCGCGGCCCAGGCGAAGCTTGACCTTCAGCCGATCGTTCGTTCGCTCCTCGACGGTCTTCTTGTACCGCTTGAGCTCGGCGGCCCAGGGGCTCCCAGCCGGCGCCGTCGACCCGACCTCCATGATGAACTCCGGCTCTTCCGCGATGGCAGGCCCTACGATGGCGAGGCAAACGACCAGAAGCGCGGCAAGCCAATGAAGATATCGGATCATGTTTCCTCCGGTCGAGAGACAGGGCGAGGAACGATATCACAGCGGACTCTCGTGCATGCACGGTTTTTTCGTCGGACGTATTAAACCAATGGACATACGGCTGCCGACCATGCACCGTGCGCGCATGGAAATGCCGAGGTTTCGCGGAGGCTGTCAATGAC
>JAHELW010000042.1:18550-19648 GCA_024643985.1 Myxococcales bacterium
TACGGAGATCCCGGGGACACCGATCAAGGTCGAGTTGGTTGCAGACGTATCTTCGCGCGGTGTCGGCAAGAATCCCGTGACCACGAGCGAGTCGACCCTCTTCGTCGTGGCGGAGGACGTCACGCGAGGCGATGGGACGGTTCTCGTCAAGAAGGGCACGCTCGTCAGCGCCCGAGTCACGCGAAAGGAACACACGCGGCTGGCGCGACCCGGTTGGCTGGAGATCGCGTTTCTCTCCACGGAGTCTGCAACCGGCGCGCCCGTCCGACTCGACGAACGCCCCGTCAGGTTCGAGGGCAAGTCGCGAAAAGGAGGCATGATCGCCGGCGCCGTGCTCGTGAGCCTCCTGTTTCTCCTACGGACGGGCGGAGACGTCACTCTGCAGGCAGGCTCGACGTTCATTCCCAATGGCTCGATCATGCAGCTGCCAGGAGCGCCGTGATTCAGTCGCGGAAATGACGGCTTCCTGCGAAAAGATGGGGACGACCCCCCCCTCCTCATGAACAGAGCTCTGAAGTTCACGTTGCTTGGCATCCTCGGCGTGGTCGCGCTCCTCGTGATCGGCGCCGTGCTGGTGCCGGTTCTCTTCCGGGACCAAATCGTCGAACGACTGCAACGAGAGCTCAACCAGGAGCTCGATGCGACGGTGAGCTTCGCAGACGTCGACGTCTCGCTTCTATCGACTTTTCCGACGCTGACGGCCGAGGTCGTCGAGCTCTCCGTCACAGGCAAGGGTGACTTCGAAGGGGTCACGCTCGTCGCGGCCGAGTCAGTCGCGGCTGGTCTCGACCTCGTCACGCTCGTCTTCGATCGCGAGGTCGTAGTCGAGGCTGTCTCGGTCGAGCAGCCCGAGGTGCGCATCGTCATTCTGGAGAGCGGGCGGGCCAACTACGACATCGTCCGGGACGAGCCCTCGTCGGCGGAGGAGGGCGAGGGCGAGCTTGCGCTCGAGCTCGAGCGCTACGACATCTCAGGTGGCTCCGTCACCTACGAGGAGCCCAGCGTCTACATCGAGGTCGAGGGGCTCGACCACGAGGGAAAGGCCAAGCTGGCGGGCTCAATCCACACGCTAGTCTCGGAAACCACCGTCGACGCGCT
>JAHELW010000043.1 GCA_024643985.1 Myxococcales bacterium
AGCGCGGCCGCCTATTTGCGGTTCTTCTTTCGGTACATGCTTCGCACGCAGCCGCTGCTGATTTGGACTTGGTTCTGGGGTGCGTACGCCACCCTCTGGATGTCCTTACGAACCCACTGGCTGCCTCCGATGCGCGATCCCCTTCTCGTCGATGACAAGGTTCGCTCGGTGGCGACCCGCTCCCGGGCGACTCCGTCCATGGTGCGTAAGCTCAGCGCCATTCAGGTCCCGTCCGCGACGGATAATCCGTTTCGAATCGCCCGGGAGCTATGGCTCGACCGCGCGTTCTTCCTTCTCGTGGCCTTGTTTCTCGCCTGGCAGGTCGTCCTGCACATCAACATCGCATGGCCGATCAGCCCACTCTGGGTCTTCGTGCCTCTGCTGATATTCCTGCTGCCGTATCTCGCCTACGCCTCCTCGGTGCGGCCCACGGTCTTTCAGACGCCTCTGCTCACCGAGCGGCTCGCGGAGCTGATCTACAAGATCACCGGCGTGCGGCGCGTCGTATTCGGCCACACCCACGAGCCGAAATGCGAGCAAGTCGGGCCGGTCACGTTCTACAACGGCGGCTTTTGGTCCAAGGCCTTCGCCGACCCGGAATGCACCGTTCGTCTCGGCGAGCAGACGTTCGTTTGGCTCCACCCCGATCGAGACCGAAGCCGTACGGCGGAGCTCTGCGAATGGCACCCGGCGGAGGAAACGCCGATGCGCGCGCTTTGCGCCGACCGGGCGAGCACCCCCGAGATGCAGCCGGCTTAGTCCCTCCGTGAACGGGGATGGTTTCGCAGACGGTCGATTAAGGTCGACATCGGAAGCGACCGCATTAGATGCTCGCTTCAGGGTCCATGGAACGTGCTCCGATACGCGAAGAGCGGGTCGTCTTTCAGGTCGACTCCGTCGACGTCGTGGGCTTGCTGCGCATCCCGCTAGGCGCGCACGCTACGGCAGGTCTCGTTTTCGCCGGGCCTATGACGAGCGTCAAAGAGCAGGCCACGGGGAACTACGCGGTCGCGATGGCCGCGCGTGGTTTCGTGACGCTGACGTTCGACCATCGCCACTTCGGAGAAAGCGAAGGGTTCCCCCGTCAGTACGAGCACCCGGGTCGCAAGACCGAAGACTTCCGTGCAGCGCTTGGCGTTCTCGAGGCGCGTGATGAGGTCGACTCCCATCGCATCGGGGCCGTCGGCATTTGTGCGGGCGCCGGCTATCTCGCTCCTGCAGTCGCGGGCGATGCTCGCGTCAAAGCGTGGGGGGCCGTCGCGGGATTCTTCCACGACCCCGGGCAGCAGCGACAATGGATGGGCGAGCAGTACGAGCCCACGTTCGAACGTGCAGTCGCGGCGCGCGAGGAGTTCGAGGACACCGGCGAGGCCGAGGTCATCCCTGCCGTCGGAGATGGCGAGGTCGCCATGCCTCTGGCGGAGGCATTCGAATACTACGGCACGGCGCGCGGGCGAGTTCCGAACTACGTGAACCGGTTTGCCGTGATGTCGCGCGAGCACACCCTGCCGTGGAACGCGCAGGCGGCGGCCTACGACATCACGGTCCCTACGCTGTTGATCCACTCGGAGAACGCCCTTGCACCGGGGCTCGCAAGGAAGTTCTTTTCCGCGCTGGCGGGCCTCAAAGAGCAAGTGTGGGTAGACTCCAAGGGCCACATCGACTTCTATGACGAGAGCGAGCGAGTCGACACGGCCTCCGATCACTTGACCCGTCATTTTCGCGCTCACCTCTAGTGCCTCCCTTCGTTCACACGATGCAGGTTCGATATCGCGATACCGACGCGCAGGGACACGTCTATTTCGGGACCTATTTGGAGCTCTGCGACGAGGCTCTTAGCGCCTACATGCGCGCCATCGGCATGCCTTACCAGGACATGGTGGAGCAGGGCACCGACGTTTTCTACGCGAGCGCCACCTGCGACTACATCGGGAGCGCCAAGTTCGAAGACACGATTCACATCGAGGCGCGCGTCGCCAAGATCGGCAACACCAGCATCACCAGCCAGTTCGAGATTCGAAGTGATGGTGGTGAGCCGCTCGCGCGCGCGACGCTCACGAGCGTATGCGTCGATCCGAAGACTCGGCAGAAGATGCGCGTGCCGGACTCTTTCCGCGACGCGGTCGCGGCCTTCGAGGGAAAGCGTGTCGATGGATGAGCGTTGGGGTGGCCGAGGCGCAAAAGGTGACAGGAATGTAACAGAGAGGTGGGCTGCGCCGCTGGTTCCGTTCACGGGCTTGGTCTAACCTCTCCTCCGCCATGAAGTCTTGGTTCGTCTCTATGATGCTGTTGGCCGCGATCTCGTTGCTTTTGGGCTGTGGCGACGACCGGCCGCCCGGCACCGCGGGCAACGACAGCACTCTCGTCGGTGGGCCTTGCATGAACAACTCCGAGTGCGACCAAGGCCTTTGTGAAATGGGACCCACGTTTCCGGGCGGGATGTGCACGAGCTCGTGCGGCGAGACCAACCAGTGTCCTTCCGGCTCGTCCTGCGGCGAGCTCGAGAGCGGTTGGGTGTGCTTGGTGGACTGCATGGCCGACACCGATTGCCGGACGCAGTGGTTCTGCCAGCCCGTCATCGAAGCCGGGACGAACATGGGAAGCACGAAAAGCCTGTGCCTCGGGTCCGCCCCGGCTCCTTGACTTCGGGCCTCCTCAAAACGCGATCCCTTTGAGGGCGTACTGGAGGATGACCCGGTCCGGCGTCGCGAACGCTTCGTAAAACGCGACGAAGACGCCGGTCACGACCTCCCACGGGGTCACGGTGAAGGAAGGGTCCGGCCAACGAATCGAGTCGGCAATTTCGTTCACGTAGCTCGCGAACGCGGGGTCTCTCGTTTGTACAGTCATGTTTCTTTCCTTTCCTCTATCAAGCAGCGGCCTGCCGATGCATCGCGGCATCGATGAAGCCGACGGCGGCATCTCTCACGGTCTCGTCCCGAAGGATCCGCTGGTGCCCGAGCCCATGCGTCACCATCAGGTCAGCGCCCGGCCACGCCTCGGCGATGGCTTTCCCGACGCTGAAGGGGACCTCTTTGTCGTCCTCGTCGTGAATGACGAGCAGCGGGATCTGCATCGCCGGCGCAATGGCGAAGGTCTGCATCTGCTCCATCGGGACGCCTAGACGGCGCTCCACGCGTTCCTTCACGCGGGCACGGACGTCGTCGTCGATGCCAAGCGCTTCGCCGAAGAACTTCAGGAACTCGCGCGGGTCCGCGGGCGGCGAGATGAAGACTGCACGCTCGATGTCTAGACCGTGCGCGAGCGAGTAGGTCGTGGCCGCGCCCCCGAGGGAATGGGCGATCACGCCGTACACGCCACCGAGCTCCTCCACCACCTGTCGGATGCAGCTCGCAAGCTCGGGAAGCGAGCTCCGTTTGCCCTCGGATTCCCCGTGACCGAGCGCGTCGAAGGTGACGACTCGGTAGCCGCGCGAGACGAGGGGCGCGACCAGCGCGCCAAGCTGCGTGCCACGTCCATTCCAACCGTGGACGAGCAGCACCGTCGGGCCTTCTCCCCACGCCCAGAGCTGCATGCCCGCAAGTCGCCGGGGCTCTGCGTCCTGCAAAACGTCGCGTTCGCCGGGCCGCGGGGAGGACCGTCGGGTATTTCGGAAGAGCCGCGCTGCGATCGACGAGGTCAGCCCAGGCGCCAACCGGCTCGCGGTCGAGAAGCTCGCCCGGACCCAGGTCGGGGCTTGCTGAGAAGAACGAACGTTCGTGCTTTTATCGAGAAGCACCTGTGGCGTGGCGGTAAGGGTAGTCATGCGAATCCTCCTATGCGCGGGCGCGCTCGAGCAGCCCGTCGAAGGAACGGCGGGCGTGTTTGTCTGCCTTGGGTTCGCCGAGGAGGCGTCCGAAGTGATGATGTGCCGCGGTGATCGAGCTGAGCTCGAACACGAATTGATCGAGATCGAGATCCTCTCGAAGCTCTCCCTCTTCGATCGCGATTTCAGCCGCGCGCCTCAGCATCCGGGCCTGGTCTCGCAGGATCTCGACGAGGTAGTCACGAGCGGGCCCCGGCTGATCGTCCAGCTCGGCCGACACCGCATGGAAGATGCAGCCGCCTGGGAGGTCCTCCTCCCACTGCTTCATCGTGCGCTCGAAGAGCGCGCGGATGCGGGCGACGCCGCGCGGCTTCTTGAACGCCGGGCGGGCCACGACGTCGATGTATCGAAGACGGGCCTCCTCGAGAACGTGAAGCTGCAGCTGCTCCTTCGACTTGAAGTGCGCGAACAGCCCGCTCTTGCTCATGCCGGTCGCGGTCGCGAGGGCGCCAATGGTGAGCCCGTCGAGCCCCACCGTGCTGACGAGCTCGAGCGCCTGGTCGACGATCGCGCGCTTGGTCTCTTCGCCTCTGGGCATGAAGTGAAAATAGCACGACCGTTCGTACCGTCAACCCCGATTGGCAAAAAAGTAGGCCTCGTCTAAACATTTACGCCATAGCTGCGTCCATGTGACATGGGCACATCCCGGCGCAGGAGACGGGAATCCGGAGAGTTTTTGATGGTTTGGAACAAAGTGGTGGGCACGGCGTCGGTCGTTGCCGTGCTTGCAGGCGCGTGGTCGTCTTCCTCGCGGGCAGAAGTCGACAACGATCCCGCAGCCAACAACACGCTGACTTTGGAGATCACGGGGGTACGGGAGGCCGAAGGCCGGATGGCGTGTGCTCTGTTCTGGCAGAACAAAGGCTTCCCTCGCAAGCATCGCAGGGCGCTGCGCCGCACGTGGGTCGACGTGGAGGGCAGCACGGTCAAGTGCGTGTTCAAACGCGCGGGCTTGGGTGAGTATGCGGCGTCGGTCTTCTTGGATCTGAACGAGAACGGGAAGCTCGACACGAGCGCCATCGGGACGCCGTCGGAGCCCTGGGGCGTTTCGCAGAATGCGAAGGCCAAGCGTTTCGGGCCGCCACTCTACAAAGACGCGAAGTTCAGCTACCGCGGTGGCGAAGTGACGATCCCGATCACGCTGAACTACGAATCGGACTGAGCGCGGACTAGATGAAGATGATCTGGGCGCCTTCGCTCATGTCCATGAAGTCCATGGCGGTGAGCACGTCCTTCACCTGAGGAACGAGGTCGTCCCTCGTCAGCTTGAACATGTCGAGCGCCATTTGGCAGCCGTAGAGGTCGGCGCCTGCGTCGTCTAGCATCTCGATGAACTCACGGATGGGCGGGATGTCGAGCCGCTCCATCTCTTTTCTCATCTGTGCGGTCGCGAGCGCTTCGACGCCTGGCAGACCGGCAATCATGGCGGGAATAGGAGCCGAGGGATTGCCAACGAGGTTCAGGTGGAGATGGTCGATCTTTTTCTTGTTGACGATGTCGAGCCCCCAGAACGTGAAAAACAGGCGAGCGTCGACGCCGGCCATCCGAGCCGCGTTTGCGAGGATCAGCCCGGGATAAGCCATGTCGAAGCTTCCCTTCGAGCAAATCACGCTCAGGCTTCGCTTCTTTTCGGTGTCTGCGTGGGTCATTTCGGGTTCCTCCGGGTCGCCTCTAGAGGCACGACTTGGGTTTGGGAATCCCGGCGATTTTCGCGATGAGCTTCGCCGGACCGTCGGGAAAGAGCTTGTAGATCGACTTGATCGGGGTCTCCGAGCGCTTGCTGATTTTGCGAAGCCCCGGGCTCGAGCCGGACTCCGCTTCGATTGCCCGTGCTGCGTTGAGAACCGTCCAGTGGTCGTCTCCGAGCGTCACGCCCAGCTCGCCCGCAAGCTGGTTCGCGAGCTCTTCCGACCAATCGTCTTTGTTTGCGAGATAGCCTTCGGCATCGCGTTGTGCTGCCACGGTCATCATGGGCCTCCTGCCTCCGCTGCGGCGGAGAGTTGTTTGCCTGCCAACGACATCGTTGGAGAGATCGGAATCGGGCGAGCGGGTAGGAGGGCATTCCAGTACACCCAGCGAAACGCGAGCTTCGCCCAGTGGTTGCGGCGCGCCTCCTTGAGCAGCGGCAACGGGCCGATGCCCGGGATTGGGAACTGCCCCGGCAGCGGCTCCGTTTCGTAGTTGAAGTCGATCAGCATTGCCTTCCCGTAGCCGGTTTCTACGAAGCAATTCGAATGCCCGTCGAAGGTCGGCTCGAGCGGTTTATCCTCGATTGCTCGTTCGATGTTGCGTACCAGCAGATCGACTTGGAAGTGTGCGACGGACCCAGCCTTGGAGCTCGGAAGATCGGTGGCGTCGCCGATACAGAACACGCGTTCGATGTCTTTGACGGCGAGAGTGTGGGGATCGGTCGGGACGAAACCAAGCTCGTCACCGAGCTCGCTGTCCTCGAGGAACGAAGAACCCGTGTGCGGGGGAACGGTCACGAGGAGGTCGTACGGAATCTCCCGCTCGTCGTACGAGCGAATCACGTTTCGTTCCGCATCGACCTCGCCGGTCATGAACTCGGTTTCCACCTGCACGCCCTTGTCTTCGAGCAGGTATCCGAGTGTTTTCGATGCGAGCGGCTTGGTGAAAGCGCCGTCGAGTGGCGTGACATAGACGAGCTCGGTCTTATCGCGAATGCCGCGTTTGGCGAGATAGGCGTCCGCGAGAAACGTGAGCTCCAACGGGGCCACCGGGCACTTGATCGGCATTTCGACGACGTTGACGACCAGGCGACCTCCCTCGAAGTTGGCGAGCGCGGCCCGAAGGGCACGCGCGCCCTCGAGCGTATAGAAATCGAACACCGACTTCCCCCAACCCCCGTCGCTCATCCCGTCGATCAGGTCCGGCCGGATGACGGTGCCGGAGGCGATCACCAGGAAGTCGTACGGAAGCGGCTCACCTTCCGAAAGCTCGACGATCCTTCGTTCGGTGTCGATTCGTTTCACCTCCGCCTGATGCCACGTGATCCCCCGGCCGAGCGTCGACTCGCGCTCTCGAACGATTCGAGCCTCGGTTTCGTCACCAAAAGGCAGAAACAGGAGCCCCGGTTGGTACACGTGCCTCGTAGACGGATCCACGACTGCAATTTCCCAGTCGCGCGTCAGTCGACGGCGAAGCTTGTGAGCCATGGCCGTGCCTGCCGTGCCTGCACCCAAGATGAGAATCGTTTTCATCGCTCGACCTCGCGCTTGCGGCCCGAATTCACTTGCAAGCGACGTGCCGCAGGTCGGGGACCAGGCTCACCGCTACGGATGCTCGACTGGAACGCGTTGCTCGGCCGAGGTGGGCGAAAAACGTTCGGCTTCGTGGTGGGCGACTGCACTTTTTGCGCCGTCCCGGATCGCAGATAGAAACCGCAGCGTGCCGTCGAGCATGCGTGCGGTGCGGGGCGAGGCAAAGACGTCGAAGGCGTGCTGCGCGCCTCGTAGCTCGGCATACATCACGGGCGCTCGTGAAACGCTTTGCAGTGCGTCCGCAAAGGAACGGGCGTCTTCTACGGGTGCGAGTGTGTCGCGATCGCCGTGAACGATGAGAAAAGGCGGAGCGTCTGCGTGGACCCGATCGATTGGCGAGGCCCGGCGGAACTTCTGCGGCTCCTCGTCGAAGAACGCCTTCATGATAATCGGCTCGAGCATCTGATGGCGAAACCGGGGAAGCATCGTTCCCAGACGGTTCGTGAAGTCGTAGACGCCGTAAACCGGCACTGCGGCCTGGACGGACGTATCCGCTCCTTCGAAGCCCGGCTGATACTCCGGATCGTTGGCGGTGAGTGCCATCATCGCCGTGAGATGTCCTCCGGCCGAGCCGCCCGTCACTGCGACGAAATCGGGGTCGACTCCGTACTCGTCCGCGTGGTCTCGAATCCACTCGAGTGCGCACTTGAGGTCGACCAAGTGATCGGGCCAGGTTGCCGCCGGGCTCAAGCGATAGTTGACGTTGAAGCACACCCAACCGTTCGCGGCGAGGTGTCCGATGAGCGGCCATCCTTGCTCACGCTTGTCGCCGATGATCCACGCACCGCCGTGGATTTGCATGATGGCCGGTCGCCCGGTTCCCGGCTCTTCGGGCATCGCGACGTCGAGCTTCAGGTGCCTGCCCGAGACCTTTCGATAGATCACGTCGCGAGTGACTTTGACACCGCGCCGACGGAAGCGAAACGGCATCACGAGTTGGCTCAGAGGCAGGCGCTGGGTTTCGGCGGGGGCCTCGAGGCCCAGGAGTGCGTCGTCGAAAACGTGGTGAGTGCGCCGTCCATCGTGGAACAAGATGAGCAGACCAAGCCACGACGCGATGGTGATTCCCATGCCCACGAGACCCGGCCACTGTGACAGCGCACCCAGCTGCACGAACAGCACGGTGGCAATTGCCTGCCAGACGATGTGGTGGAGAGCCAGCTCTGCGGTCAGCCACGAGCCGAAAAAGCTCGGAACGAACAACGCCGGTATTCTACGGACGGGGATGAAGGCGTTCAGCGTGAACACCGCTCCGACCAAGCTCAGCCCGAGAAACAACCAAGCAACCAAGGTCTCGCTCAACCACATGGATTCTGGCCTTCTAGCACGTTCCGGGATAAACGGTGGCCATGTCGGATCCGGAGCTGTCCTACTCGCGCCTCACGCATCTACCGGAGCGGCCCATTCAAAGGCTTCAGAGGCCCTTCATCGCGTTCACGCACATCGAGTCGGCGAGCGGAATCGTCCTCTTGGCGTGCACTGCCATTGCTCTCATCGCCGCCAACTCCTCATACGCAGAGGCGTACGCTGCGTTTTGGAACCAGGAGCTTCGCTTCGTCATCGCTGACTTCGTACTCGCGTACCCGCTCTGGTACTGGGTGAACGATGGTCTCATGCCGATCTTCTTCTTCGTGATCGGGCTCGAAATCAAACGCGAGCTCGTGGTCGGCGAGCTGAGCGACCCCAAGAAGATGGTGCTGCCGGTGGCCGCGGCGCTGGGAGGCGTCGTCGTCCCCGTTGCAATCTATCTCGCGTTTCAATACGGCAAGGAGGGCCAGCACGGGTGGGCAGTGCCGATGGCGACGGACATCGCCTTCGTCGTCGGCTGTCTGTCGCTTCTCGGGAAACGCATCCCTCACGGTGTCACGGTGCTGATGCTTTCTCTGGCGATCGTCGACGACCTCGCTGCCGTGCTCGTGATCGCGCTGTTCTACACGGAGTCGATCAAGGTGACCTGGCTCACGGGCGCCCTCGTGGGCTTGGTCGTCGTCGCAGCGATGAATCGGCTCGGCGTCCGCAGGGTTGGGCTCTATCTCGTCGTCGGAACCCTCGTGTGGCTTTGCACTCTGAAATCGGGGGTTCACCCCACGATTGCAGGGGTGGCGCTCGGCCTGATGACACCGGCGATCCCGTGGCTGGTCGGACCGAAGTTCATGGGCTTTCTCAACCACACCCACGACACGCTGAAGCAGCCGGAGACCACGTTGGCCAAGGCGCAGCTCATGGTCGCCGACCTGGCGTTCGCGTCCCGCGAGGCCGTATCGCCGCTGTCGCGCATCGAGCGAGCTCTTCACCCCTGGACCGCGTTCGTGATCATGCCGATCTTTGCTCTCGCCAATGCGGGTGTTCCGATCGAAGTCGAAAACATCGGCGCTCCGGTCGCAGTAGCGGTGGCTACGGGGCTTTTCGTAGGCAAAGCGGCGGGGATCTTCGCGGCATCCTGGCTCGCGGTGAAAGCGGGATGGGCGAGCCGGCCGGAAGGGGTGACGTGGCCCGTTCTCATCGGCGCTGCGTTCCTCGGCGGAATCGGGTTCACCATGGCGCTTTTCATCGCGTCGCTGGGCCTTTCGGACGACTTGTTGGTTGCTGCGAAGATCGGCGTCATCATGGGATCGTTCTGCAGTGCGGTGATCGGGATGGTGATCCTCGTCACCGTCACGAAGAAAAGCTGATGCGCGTACTCGTGATCCTCGTCCTGTTGTCGTGGGCCCGGCCGGTTCAGGCCGAGAGCGCTGCGGTGTTCTACTCGTACAAAGGCGATTCCGGTCGGACCGTCTACGTAAATCGCTTCTCGATGATTCCACCCGAGAAGAGATCCGAGGCGCGCGCGATCGACATATCGGAGGTCGAGCTCCACCAGGAGTTGGCGGACTCGCTGGCGGACGCCGTGGAAGACGAGCTTCGCGAGCTCAAGGATTCCGATCCGTGTAACGACGCGCGAGCAGAGGCGAAGGCGGGAGCCTGGCGGCACATCTGGCACCGACACGGCCCTTGGATACTCGCGAGCCTCACCGCAATCGTACTCGTGATGATGACGCCGTGGATGGTTGCGCGAACGCCTCCAGGCGTCTGGTCGAGACTTTTGATGATCGCGCTGCCCGCGCTCGCCATGACCGCGCTCCTCGCGGTGTCTGCGACCCGCGCGTCGAGCTCTCTCGAAGCGATGAGCGAGCTCGTCAAGTTGTGCGATGCCAACGAGAAGGAAGCATCACCGAGCAAGCAGCTCGACCGACTCAACGACATGCACACCTACATCGATCGGCTGTACGAAGAGCAATACGAGCAGCTCGAAGGCTTGGGTGTGCCATGACCAAGGACCTTCGGTCGCCAGACGAAACGGTTTGTCCGATTTGCGGCGCGGCGAACGAGTGCGCGATAGCCGCTGGGCGGTCGGCAGAGTCTTGCTGGTGCATGACGGCCGAGATCTCGCCCGACGTCTTGGCGACGATTCCGGAAGAGGCTCAGGGCAAGGTATGCATCTGCGCTCGCTGCGCGGGCGCCGTGCCAGAAAGCTGAGCAGCTTTCACCCCAACGCCGCTGTCGGTCCGCAAGGGTTGCACTTGTTGGCAAGCTCGTCGTGCTCGACTTGAATCGTCGCGTGATCGATCGAGAAGCGCTCGGACAACGTGCGGTTCGCGTCGTCGATGATGCGCTGATGGTCGGCCTCTTCTGCGATCACGAGATGAGTCGTCGCGATGTTTCTGCCGCTGGTCAGCGACCAGACGTGGAGGTCGTGTGCGTCCAAAACGCCCGGGAGCTCCTTCAGCGCGTCGGTGACTTCGTCGATCGAAATGCCCTTCGGCACACCCTCCATGAGGACGTCGAGCGTCTCGCGAATGAGGCCCCATGCCGAGTAGAGCACCAGCGACGCAATGACGAACGACGCTGCAGGGTCGGCCCATCGCCAGCCGAAGAAATAGATCATCGCACCTGCAGCGATGGCGCCGACGCTACCGAGCGCGTCCGCCATCACGTGGAGCCACGCCCCTCGCACGTTGAGGCTTTGCTTCCGCCCGCCGCTGAGAATCAGGAGGTTGGCGAAATTGATGGCGAGACCACCGCAAGCGACCGCGAGCATCAGGCCGCCCCGCACCTCGGGCGGGTCGGCAAGACGCTCCCACGCCTCGCGTGCGATGAGGGCCGATAGCGCAATCAGGGCGGCGCCGTTGCTCAAGGCAGCCAAAATTTCAGCACGGTGAAAACCATAAGTGCGCTGTGACGTGGCGGGCCGCTGCGCCAGCATCAAGGCGACGAGCGACAGGCCGAGCGCTGCCGCATCCGAAAACATGTGCCCGGCGTCCGCAAGGAGTGCGAGCGAGTTCGCGACCAGTCCCCCCACGATTTCGGCAACCATGTACGTCGCAGTCAGGATCAGCGCGAGCGCGAGCCTCCGGCGGTTGCCGGCGGCTTCCGCGGCCCTTGCATGATGGTGATGCTCGTGACCCATCTGCTCGCCCTCCTTACCACGTGAACGGGCCTCGAGCGATTCCACGTCCGTTCCCTGTAGTGGTTTGCTGGCTGCTGTAGTAAAAAATCGGGTCCGGGGTCATGGAAGTCGAAGCAGATCAACGAGGAGGAGCCTAATGAGCGACAAGAAGGTGGTCCGCTACGAAGGTGCGGACGCGGACGTACAATGGGACGGTAGGCTGTGCATTCACATCGGCGAGTGCGGGCGCGCGAAAAACGAGCTTTTCGTCGGCGGCCGTCAGCCATGGTGCAAGCCGGACTCTGCGACCCCAGACGAGGTCGTAGACGTCGTGACCCGGTGTCCAACGGGTGCGCTCTCGTTTACGCGCAAGGATGGCGGTCCTGAAGAAAGCGCGCAGAGCGAAAACGTAGTCATGGTGATGTACAACGGTCCTCTCTACCTCCGTGGAGACCTCGAGATCGATGGCGCGCCAGCGGACATGCAGGGCGTGCGATTTCGCGCGGCCCTTTGCCGGTGCGGTGAGTCGAAAAACAAGCCCTTCTGTGACAACAGCCACGAAGCCGCCGGCTTCAAGGACTACGGCGCGGTCGGCGAATCGGGCGACGGATTCGACGCGCCGGGCGGCTCGCTGAAGGTCGGCAAGGCTGCCAACGGACCACTTCTGTTGAACGGAAACTTCACGATTGTCGCCGCGAGCGGCCGGAAGGCGTGGACCGGCACCAAGGCCGCGCTTTGCCGGTGCGGCCATTCCAACAACAAGCCGTTTTGCGACGGTACACACAAGAGCGCCGGGTTCGAGGCCGAATGAGCTTCTCGACGATGATGGACAGGCCGCTCCTGATCTCGGACCTGTTCGAGCACGGGAAGCGTTTGTATCGGGACAGTCGTGTCATCACCGTCGATGAGGGGGGCGATCGGATCGCCACCTACGCGGAGGTCGGCGAGCGCACCGAGAAGCTCGCCAAAGCGCTGGCGAAGCTCGGCGTTCAGCGTGAGGACCGCGTCGGCACCTTCTGTTGGAACAGCCAGGAGCATTTGGAGGCGTATTTCGCGATCTCCTCGATGGGTGCGGTGATGCACACCTTGAACATCCGGCTGTTTCCGGAGCAGCTCGCGTTCGTCATCAACCACGCGGAGGACAGAGTCATCATCGTCGACGGCAGCCTGATTCCTCTGCTCGGCCAAGTGGCGTCGCAGCTTCGGACCGTCGAGCACATCGTGATCGTCGGGGACGGCTTCGACGATGCCCCGCTTCGAGCGGCGCCTCGGGCGGCGCTTCATCGCTACGACGAGCTCTTGTCGGCGGAGTCTCCGGGAATCGCGTGGCCCGAGCTCGACGAACGCGCGCCCGCATCGATGGCCTACACGAGCGGCACTACGGGTGATCCGAAAGGCGTGGTCTACAGCCACCGCTCCACCGTGCTCCATTCGTTTGGCATCACGTCGGGCGCGGTGACGGGTCTCAGCGAACGCGACACGGTTCTCACGATAGTTCCCATGTTTCACGCGAACTGCTGGGGTCTTCCATACGCCGGCTGGTGGGTCGGAACGGACTTCCTTCAGCCGACTCGTTTTCTTCAGCCCGAGCCGCTCGTCGCGATGATCGAGCGTCACCGCCCGACCTTTGCCGGGGCCGTGCCAAGCATCTGGACCGGCGTGCTCAACTATGGGGAGGAAAAGGACATCGACCTCTCGTCGTTTCGGCTCGTGATCTGTGGCGGTTCCGCAGTACCCCGCTCGCTCATGCAGGCCTTCGAGGAGAAATACGGCGTGACGATTCTTCAGCTTTGGGGGATGACGGAGACGAGCCCTCTCGGCTCGATTGCGTCGGTTCCGCCCGGAGTCGAAGGCGAGGAGGCGTGGACGTACAGGGTCCGCACCGGCCGGCCGGTCGCGGGCGTCGAGCTACGAACCGTCGGCGAAGGCGGCGAGCCTTTGCCTTGGGACGGCGAGTCCGTCGGGGAGATCGAGGCGCGCGGCCCGTGGGTCACGGGCAGCTATTACGGCGTCGATGCGTCAGAAAAGTTTCACGAAGGCTGGCTGCGAACTGGGGACGTTGGCTTCATCGATCCGCGGGGCTACGTTCAGATCACCGATCGTTCGAAAGACGTGATCAAGTCGGGCGGCGAGTGGATTTCGTCGGTGGAGCTCGAGAACGAGATCATCGGCCATCCCGGAGTTGCCGAAGCTGCGGTAATCGGGATTCCGGACGACAAGTGGGACGAACGCCCGTTGGCGTGCGTGGTCCGCAAGAAAGGCAGCAACGTCACCCCACAGGTCTTGTGCGAGTTTCTGGAGGACAAGGTTGCGAAGTGGTGGCTGCCCGAGCGCTGGACGTTCATCGAGGAGATTCCCAAGACGAGCGTCGGAAAGTTCGACAAGAAGGTCCTCAGAAGCCAGCACGCCGAAGGGAAGCTCTCCATCGAGCAGACTTAGGCAGGGGTCGGAGCGGCCGGGTCGCCTTGCTTGGCGCGATCAACAGCAGTCCAGCTGCGCCCGGGTCTGCTCGGCGGCCTGGCGGAGCAGATGGATACTTCGCGTCACCTGGTCTCGCTCATGTGCAGGGATCTTCTCGAACACGGTCGCGATGCTGCGAACCGTGAGCTCGTTGAGCCGCTTCGCCTCGCTCTCTCCGTCCGACGTCAGCGAAACCAGCACACGGCGCGCGTCGTCCTCGGCCCTGGCTCGTCTGACCCAGCCGCGGGCCTCGAGCCCATCCACCAGACGGGTCATCGCGCCCTTGGTGACGCGGGTGTGCGCTGCGAGCGCCGAAACGTCCCACTCACCTTCGGTCAGCGTTTGCAGCAGCACACACTGCGCCGTGCTGACGGTTCCGCAGCAGATCTCCTCCCGTTCGAACGAGGCGAACATCCGGTAGAATGCGATGATGTCGTCGACGACCGAGCTCATGGCTTCGTAGCGGTAATCGAATAGCTGAAGACCGTCTCGGCAATCGCTTCGATGCGCTCCTCGCCGATGATCTCGACTGCGGCCTTCCACATCGGATCCTGCAGATTCGGGGTGAGAAGGGGGGCCGCTGGCGTTCGGGTGTACTCGACGTTCTCGAAGCCCGCCTCCCGCATGTGACCGAGGTATTCCTTCTCGGTCGACGCGCCACCGACGCAGGCGATCCAGCTCGCCGCCATCTGGGCAATGTCTTCGGGTAGGGGCTCGCTGAGCACGATGTCGCTGACCGCGAGGCGTCCACCGGGTTTCAGCACCCGGAACGCTTCCCTGAAGACCTGAGCCTTGTCGGGGCTCAGGTTGATGACGCAGTTGGAGATCACGACGTCGACGCTCTCCGAGGCGACGGGGAGATTCTCGATGAGGCCTTCCCGAAACTCGACCGTTCGCGCGTGGCCGGCGTTGACGGCATTCGTTCGCGCGCGCTCGAGCATCTCGGGCGTCATGTCGACCCCGATGAAGCGGCCCTCGGGGCCGAGCTTCTCGGCCGAAAGCAGGGCGTCGAAGCCTGCTCCGGATCCGAGGTCGACCACGGTCTCACCGGGTTTCAGGCTCGCGAGAGCCGTGGGGTTCCCGCAGCCGAGCCCGAGGTTCGCGTCGGCAGCCGCGCCCGCGATGTCTTGCTCGGAATAACCGATCCGAGTCGCCGTATCCGCTCGCGCGTCGGTGCTCGTGGTACCACAGCACGGGTCGGCCTCCGCGGCCGGGGGCCCGCAGCAACCGGTCTTCTCCTTGGCGACTGCCGCGTAGCCCGCCTTGACGATGTCGTGAACTCGTTCCTTGTCCATGAGTGCCTCCAATGGTTGAATCATGCAACCAATTGGTTGAGGCTGTCAACTAAGTTTTTTGAGGGGCTTGGGCGGGTTTTCGCGGTGTGGGTCGTAACATGTTAGAAGGATTGGGTTTTTGGGAGGGGAGCGTGTCCCCACTATAGGAAGCGGATCAGGGCGTCGATGAACTTGGGCTCGTCTTCTCGGTGGGGCCAGTGGCCGGCGTCGGGCATGACCAGGATTTCGGCGCCCTCTTCGAAGAGAGACTGGGATTTCTTGTAGGGGCCCAGGTGTCCGCCGAAGTCTTTGCCGCCCGCAACCATCAGTCCCCGGGTCTCGAGCGAGCCGCGAAGCCGGTCGACCGGGCGGTCGGTCTTGGCGAAGAGCGCACGGTAGTAGTCGATCGCCGCCGTCAGCACCGCTGGATTCGAGAAGGCCTCCTTTGCGCGGGCGAGCGCCGCGTCGCGCTCCGCGCCTTTCCAAGATGGCGCCCAGCGCCGATAGAGCGTCTCGATGTATGCGAAATCGTTTCTGCGCGTGCCGGCCTCGCTCCAAGGCAGCTGAAAGTAGATGAAGTGCCGCGACATGAAGAACAGGCCGACCGCCTGAAGGAAGTTCTTCGGCTTGAGTGTCTTCGGGTGCGGAATTGCAATCGGGACGAGCGCATCGACGCGCTCCGGCGCGAGCGCGGTGGCGCCGTAGACCTGCATCGCCCCCCAATCGTGCCCGACGAGAACGGCGGACTCGAGCGCCAGCGCATCCAAGAGACCAACCACGTCTTCGGCGAGACTGAGGGCGTCGTACCCTCTTCCTTCGACGATCGTGTCCGAATGGTAGCCGCGCAGATAGGGAAGGATCGTTCGGTAGCCCGCGTCGTTGAGCGCCGCCGCGATGCCAGCGAAGGAGTGGGGCGTGTCGGGGAAGCCGTGAAAGAGGACGATGGGGCGGCCCTGTCCCGAGTCGTGGTAGCGCCAGGTCTGCTGGCCGCGCGTGACGTTCTGGAACTCCGATTCGATCAGCATGACGATTTGACCTCGATTACGCGAACGCGTACGAACGACGGGACCTTGGAAGCCGAGATGTCAGAGCCTAACCCAAACGAAGAGCGCTCGGCCATCCTCTCTGCTCGAGACGTGACCAAGGTGTACCGTATGGGTGACGTCGACGTGCACGCGCTACGAGGCGTCAGTGTGCCGCTCTACGAAGGGGAGCTGATGGTCCTGCTCGGTCCGTCGGGCAGTGGAAAGTCGACGTTGTTGAACATTCTCGGCGCACTCGACGTTCCGACGTCGGGGCAGGTCTTCTATCGAGGCGACGACATCGGCGCGAAAGGGGAGCGCGAGCTCACTCAGTTCCGCAGGGAGCACGTCGGCTTCGTTTTTCAGTTCTACAACCTCGTGCCGAGCCTGACGGCGCGCGAGAACGTCGCCCTCGTCACGGAGATCGCGAATAAGCCTCTCGATCCGCGCGAGGCGCTGGAGCTCGTGGGCCTGAAAGACCGAGTCGACCACTTTCCGGCGCAGCTTTCAGGCGGCGAGCAGCAGCGCGTCGCCATTGCCCGCGCCGTCGCGAAGCAGCCCGAGATTCTTCTCTGCGACGAGCCAACCGGGGCGCTCGATTTCAAGACGGGCATCAAGGTCCTCGAGGTCATCGACGAGGTCAACCGTTCGTTAGGGACGACTACGGCCGTCATCACGCATCACGCGCCCATTGCGTCGATGGCCGACCGCGTCGTGGCACTCTCGGACGGCATGGTGGCTCGGGATGAAACCAACGCCGACAAGGTATCGCCCGCCGACCTGACATGGTAAACGTCCTCGATCGCAAGCTCTTTCGCGATTTGATGCGGCTCAAGGGGCAAGCGTTCACGATCGCGCTGGTCGTCGCGGTCGGGGTCGCCAACTACATCACGCTGCGAAGCGCATGGCGGGCGCTCGGCGACTCCCAGAACGCCTACTACGAGGAATACCGTTTTGCGGACGTTTTCGCCCGCCTGAAGCGCGCTCCGGATTCCGTGGCCGATCGGCTGAACGACGTTCGCGGTGTCGCGTCCGTGTACCCGCGCCTGGTCGAGGAAGTGCTCCTGCCGGTCGAGGGGCTCCTCACGCCGGGCCACGGGCAGATCGTTTCTCTTCCTGCGCACGGCCGTCCGGTGCTGAACGACGTCTACGTGAAATCCGGGCGCTTTCCCGAGCCCGGGCGAGGCGACGAGGTGTTGATCTACGAGCCTTTTGCCAAAGAGCACGGGCTCGAGCCTGGCTCGACCGTCCCGGCGATTCTCAATGGCAAGCTGCACGAGCTCATCGTCGTCGGCCTGGCGCTCTCGCCCGAATACGTCTTTGCCATCGAGCCCGGCGGCATCACCGCCGATGACGAGCGTTTCGCGCCGATGTGGATGTCTCGCGATGCGGTGGCCGCCGCCTTTCAAAAGGAAGGCGCGTTCAACGACGTCGTGATTCGGCTGGAGCCGGGCGCGAACGAAAAAGCCGTTCTCATCGCGGTGGACCGCATTCTCGAGCCTTACGGCGGCCTCGGCGCGTACGGCAGAGATCTTCAGATTTCGCACTCGATCCTCGAAGGCGAGCTCGCTCAGATCGAGGCGGAGGTGGTTTTTCTTCCCGGAGCGTTTCTCGCCGTTGCCGCCTTCTTGCTGAACGTCGTCTTCTCGAGAATGGTGACGCTTCAACGCGGCCAAATCGCGGTGATCAAGGCGGTCGGCTACGACAACTACGCGATCGGGCTCCACTATCTCAAGATGGTGTCGGTCATCGTGCTCTTCGGCTCGCTGATCGGCGTGGGTCTTGGAGTGTGGCTCGCCGACGCGATGCTCGACCTCTACGGCCGGTTCTTTCGCCTGCCGATGACGCGCGGGCGCATCGATCTGCCGGTCGCGATCAACGCGGTCATCGCGAGCCTCGTCGCCGCCGTTGCCGGCGTGGCCTTTGCCGCGTATCGCGCGGTGACGCTCCCGCCTGCCGAGGCCATGCGTCCGCCGTCGCCCGCGCGCTACCGCGCCTCGGCGGTCGAGCGCTTTCCCGGTCTCAGAAGGGTCCCGCAAACCACGATGATGGTGTTTCGCGAGATATGGCGGCACCCGTTTCGCACCGTGCTTTCTTCGGCAGGCATCGCCTTTGCGCTCGCGATCATCATCCTCGGCCGCTTCGGAAAAGACGCCCACGGGCCCATTCTGGATCTTCAGTTTGGACGTCAGCAGCGCGAGGACATCAGCGTGAATTTCGCGAGCGAAGTCGCGGACCGCGGGCTCGGCTATCTCGCTCACCTGCCGGGCGTCGATCAGGTCGACGGGTTTCGCACGACGCCGGTCCGGTTCCGATCGGGCTCGCGCTGGCGTGACAGCATCCTCATCGGGCTTCCGCCGGACAGTCATCTCAGGAGGCTCTTCAACCGCCAGTTCCGGCCCGCTCGGCTCCCGCACAGCGGCGTGCTCGTCACGGACGTGCTCGCGGAGATCCTGGACGCGAAGCCCGGGGATCTGATCGAAGTAGAGCTCAAAGAAGGCGACCGCGGGACTCGGCAGCTCCGCATCAGCGGCACGATCGACGAGGCGTTCGGAATCCAGGGCTACATGCAGAAACAGAGCCTTCACGAGCTTCTTCGCGAGAAGCCGACGATCAATACGGCGCTGCTTCGCGTCGACCCGAGCCGGGAGGCGGAGCTCCACGAGTCCCTCACCGACATTCCGACGGTATTGAGCATTCACCGGAAGCGAACGCTGCTCGAGAAGTTCGAAGAGCAGACGAGCAGGACGATGCAGGTCATCACCTTGATCCTGACACTCTTTGCGACCGCCATCGCCGTTGCCGTGGTCTACAACAACGCGCGCGTCAGCCTCTCGGTGCGAAGCCGGGACCTCGCGACTCTTCGCGTGCTCGGCTTCACCAGGGCCGAGATCTCCGCCATCCTCCTCGGAGAGCAGGCAATTCAAGTGTTCGTCGGCGTCCCTTTCGGCATGCTGCTCGGGACCTGGGGGGCGAAGGCCCTGATCGAGCTTCAAGCGGACCCCGAGCAGTTCCGGATGCCGATGCTGATCTCGTCCCAGACCTATGCGTTTTCAGTCGTGGTAATCTTCGCCGCGGCCATACTGAGCGCACTCCTGGTGCGACGAAGGCTCGACACGCTTGATCTCGTTGGCGTGCTGAAAGAGAGAGAGTAAGAGGTGATGGCGCATGGCTGAGCCGTCTGGTTTGAGGAAGTGGATTCGACGCGGGTTGCTTGCCGTGACATTGCTCGTGGTCGTCGGGTTGGTCGTCGTTGCTTGGATTCCGAACCCAATCGAGGTGGAGGTGGCCGAAGTCGCGCGCGGCCCCTTGGTCGTCACGGTCAA
>JAHELW010000214.1 GCA_024643985.1 Myxococcales bacterium
TGCTCTGGCCTCTGCTCCACGGCTTCGAGCCGACGATTCAAGTCGGAGAAGCGCCGTGGTCGAGCTACCTCAGCGCGAACCAAGAGTTCGCGAAGACCGCGCTTTCGATGAGCAGCTCGGGCGACCTGTTTTGGATTCAGGACTACCACTTGATGCTCGTGCCAGCGCTCCTTCGATCGAAGCGGCCGAAGGCACGCATCGGCTGGTTCTGCCACATCCCATGGCCGCCGCCCGACATGCTGAGCATCCTGCCGTGGCGGGAAGAAATCCTCGAAGGCCTGCTCGGAGCGGACGTGCTCGGCTTTCACCTGCCGGAGTACGCGGAGCATTTCCGCGAGTGCATCGATCGGTTCACCGACTATCGCGTGACACGCGAGGGCATCGACTACCGCGGCCGAAAGGTGTCGACGATCGCGGCGCCTATCGGGATCCCGGTCGACGAGCTTCAGGCGCTTGCAATCGATCCCGACGTCGGACGCGAGGTCGAGCGCATCAAGCACGTGATGGGCAATCGGCAGCTGATTCTCGGCGTCGACCGGCTGGATTACACCAAAGGCATTCCCGAGCGCCTCGCCGCATTCGAGCGGCTGCTCAAGAGAAGCAGGGAGGCGCGGGCTCGCTATGCGCTGATTCAGGTGATGGTTCCGAGCAGGACCGATGTGAAGGCCTACGCCGACCTCAAAGAGGACATCGACCGGATGGTTGGCGACATCAACGGACGGTTCGCCGATACGGGCCGCGTTCCCGTGCACTATCTCTATCGCAACCTGAGCCAACGTGCGCTCTTCGCGCACTACCGTGCCGCGGACGTGGCGCTCGTGACCCCGCTTCGCGACGGCATGAACCTCGTGGCACACGAGTATGCGGCCGCCAGGACCGACGACGACGGCGTGCTCGTCCTGAGCGAGTTCGCCGGGGCCGCGAAGTATCTCGAGGGCGCCGTCTTGGTGAATCCGTACGACGTCGAATCGACCGCCAGCGCGATCCACCAGGCGCTCGGGATGAAGCAAGCCGAAAAGCGGCGGCGGATGCGGGCTCTTCGAGCGGAGATCATGCGGCTCGACGTCCACCGATGGGCCGACGACTACGTGCGGGCGCTGGAGGGGACGTGAGCCGAATCGCCTCGTTGCTCGCCGAGCTGGTCGCGCTCGATCGCCCGCTCCTCGTCGCGCTCGACGTGGACGGCACGGTCGCGCCGATCGTCCGGGATCCCGATCGCGCGGAGATTCCGGCTGAAACGCTGTCGACGCTCGGGTCGCTGGCGGGCACGTCCGGGGTCTCTGTGGCCCTCGTGACGGGTCGCGATCTCGCATCGCTTCGAAGGATGGAGCAGCTCGAGGGGATCTGGCGCGCCGTCGAGCACGGAGGGGTCGTCCTCGCGCCGGGCGAGACGCCAAAGGAGCCGCAGCTTACCGGTGAGCAGCGCGATGTCCTCGCGCGCTTTGCCGAGTGGGTCGACGCCAACGCGGAGGGGGCTTTCATCGAGCGCAAACCCCAGGCAATCGCGGTACACGTCCGTGCCATCGCGGAGACCGATCCGAAGCGCGCGACGCGCCTGATGGACGAAGCGGACGAGCTCGCCGAGCGGCTCGGTCTACGCATCCGTCGAGGCAAAGCGCTTCGCGAGGCCGAGGTGTTTTCCCACGACAAGGGGCGCGCGGTGCGTGAGATCTTCGAGCGAAGCGGCGCACGATCGATCCTTTTCGCAGGCGACGATCTCACCGACTTCCCTGCCATCGCGCTGGCGGCAGACCACGGCATCGGCGTGTTCGTGCGGTCCGACGAGCAGCGTGGCATGCCGTCGGAAAGCGCCGTGGTCCTGGACAGCGTCGATGACGTCGTCGCGCTTCTGCGAGGGCTTCTAGTCCATCTGCGCGCCTGAGCGGTGGCGTCTACACCTCGTCGTGATACACGCCCGTCATGCTGAGGCGTGAGATCGGGGAAGCAATCCGGATCGCGCGGGAGGCCGGCGCCATCCTGATGGACGTCTATGCAACCGACTTCGGTGTTTCGTACAAGTCCAAGTCCGACCCCGTCACCGAGGCCGATACTCGCGCGAACGCCTACATCGTCGGTGAGCTAGAGAAGGCGTTCCCCGACGATGGCATCGTCGCAGAGGAGTCAGAGGACCGAAGCGACGCGCTCGAGGCCGGCCGCTGTTGGTACGTCGACCCAGTCGACGGGACGAAGGAGTTCGTGGCCCGAAACGGCGAGTTCGCGGTGATGCTCGGCCTCGCAATCGAGGGTGAGGCAGTCGCCGGGGTCGTGTATCAGCCGGTCACCGACAAGCTCTATGCGGGTGTCGTTGGAAGCGCCGCTACGCTCGACCAGCACGGACGGCGTCAAGAGCTCCGCGTCAGCGACGTGTCGGAGCCGAGCCGCCTCCGGCTGGTCGTCTCGCGCTCGCATCGCAACCGCGCGGTGGGCGAGGTCGTCGCGAAGCTCGGTATTGCCAACGAAATGCAGATCGGCTCCGTGGGTCTCAAAGCGGGGCTGATCGCGGAGCGCAAAGCCGACCTCTATCTTCACATCTCCGACAAATCGAGCGCCTGGGATGCGTGCGGGCCCGAGGCGATCCTGAAGGCCGCCGGCGGCCGGTTCACGGACCTGTCCGGCAATCCCTACCGCTACGGAGGCACCGACATGCGCAATCGACGCGGCATTCTCGCGTGCAATGCGGCTGCGTACGATGAGGTGCTCCCGGTTGCAGCAAAGGCGGCCCGCTCGAGAGGGCTCATCGAGTAGTCGTGGCGCCGGTGGATTGGCAGTCGGCGTGGCGCGCGGGCCGAACCCCATGGGATGCGGGAACCTCGCCGCCCGCGCTTCGAAAGCTTTTGGAACGAGGTGTGGTTCCCCCGGGGCGGGTGCTCGTGCCCGGCTGCGGCACGGGCTACGACTTGGCCGCGCTCGCCCATGCGGACCGTGAGGTCGTCGGAATCGACGTCTCCGAGGAGGCGCGCGACGCGTTCACGGCGGCCCATGGATCCCTCCCCGGCGAGGTCGTCTACGAAGTCGCGGACTTTTTCGCGTACCGATCGCCTGCAGGCTTCGACTTCGTGTGGGACTACACCTTTTTCTGCGCGCTCGATCCCGATCGGCGGCCGAGTTGGGCCGACGTCATGAAGCGGCTGGTGAAGCCCGACGGAGTGCTCGCGACCCTCCTCTTCCCTTACGAGGATCCGGTTTCGGGCCGCGAGGGGCCTCCCTGGCCGGTCAACGCGACCATGGTGGAGCGCTTGCTCGGCGGCTCGTTCGAAGTGCTCGAAGTCCGCGAGGAGGAAGAGACGCACCCCGGACGCGAGGGCAAGGAGCGCCTCGCGCTTTGGCGCCGGCAGTCGTAGGCCTCAGCCGTCTTCGGGCAGGGGGATCGACGACGACTTCCATTTCACCTCGGAGAAGCCGAGCCGGTAGGGTGCCCTCCCGCCCTCCTCCTTGACCCCCACCCAGATCTGTGTGGTCCCGATGGGGAAGCTCGACTTGATCATCGGATCGCTCGTGCCCCGCCGGTTGTCGTTGCACACGACGGATCCGTCGGGCTTGCGTACGACCAGAACCACGTCTGAGCGCGAGCGCCCGATCACGTAGAGCTGGTAGAATGCGGTGTCCGATTGAAGGAGGTAGTCGGGGGTTTTCGAGACGAAGCCCCGGCACTTTCGATGAATCGACCGCGCCTCGATCTCGCCGAGCGCCTCCCCGCTCACGGTGCGCGGGTCCGGGCTGAAACCTGCGTGAAGCGGCACCGCACCGTAGCGCGAACGCGAATGCTGATAAGGGTTCGGGAGCTCGGCCGGCACGGCGGGCTGCTCGACCGGCTGGGAAGCATCCGGCCCTGGAGTGCACGCGCCCAGAGCTGAAAGGAGGGCAGTGGAGACCGCGGCGCTGGCTACCGGATTTCGAGCTGAGGCGAACACGCTGGGTGCCGTGGTACCCGGCGGCTCGGAGCTCCGTCAAGCGGCGCGGAGACGAAGCATCGGCGGGTCGACCGCGGCTCCCCCAAAAAGGGCGAGGCCGCTCCACCGGGAAGGAGCGGCCCCGAGCGCGATGCGCGCTTTGGTGGTGTTGGAAGAGGGGAGAGGTTACTGCGGTTCCGCGTTGATGAGCGGGACCAAAGTATCCGCGTCGACGATGGCCCAGAGCTCCACGTCGAGGCCCGCGCCGGTGTCCTCGTCGACGGCGACGAGAATGCTCACCACGTCATCGGCGACGGGTACGGCAACCGGGCCGAGCGTAACCGGCGGGCATTCGGCATCGAGGTCGAACGCGACCAGCAGCTCGTCGGCCTCGACGTCCAGAGGCTCAGTCGCGTCAGGTGCGGGTACCTGCGTGCCGAACTCGAA
The DNA here is from genome assembly GCA_024643985.1 of Myxococcales bacterium. GTDB lineage: Bacteria > Myxococcota_A > Polyangia > Polyangiales > Houyiibacteriaceae > SG8-38. Next base: position 4,338 of record JAHELW010000214.1, read on the forward strand.
GCCCGGGATCAGATCGGTGCACACGGTAGGCATCATAGCGTCGGTGGTCACGATGTTGACCGGGTTGAGAGCAGCATCGTTCGCGCCGTGGGCGACGTTCACGCGTCCGCTACCCGAAGCGAGCCCTTCGGTGCCGTTGCTGAACACGAACACGCCAACGCCGGGTTCGACGTCGGTCGCGTACGCGACGACGGTGATGTCATCGCCGTCGGCCAGCTCTACGTCCGGAAGCTCGAGCACCGGCGCGTCGCCGCCCGGTACGCCGAGGCCGACGTCGTAGGTGCCTGCCGGCACGTTGGTGCGTCCCGTCGTCTGACCATACTCGAGAACGCCGGGAATCTCGGTCCCGTTGATGAAGAGCGCCACCTCGGTGCTCTCCGCCGACGGGAACTCGGGCGCCACATGCACCGCGGTGACGTCTGCGCCGGCCGCGCCGCCACCGGCGCCGCCCGACCCGCCGGAGCCGGCCGTGCCCCCGCTGCCACCA
>JAHELW010000044.1 GCA_024643985.1 Myxococcales bacterium
CTGGTTCAGCCCGGACGCCGGGTCACAGCAGTCGCAGGTGTAGTTGCTCCGCTGTTCGTCGCGCTTGAGGGTCTGACACGCATCGAAGTCCCAATCGTTGCAGTCGTACGGTGCGGCTGCGCACTGGAGCGTCGTCCAGCGGCAGCTCGGATTCTCGAGGACGCGGGCGTAGTAGTACGCGCGCTCGGCGGGATCGAAATCGGGGTCTTCCCAGACGCTGCAGAGATCGGCGTCGCCCGGGCCGCTCGGCTCGCAGCTGTCGAGGTTTACCGTCGCGCCATTGTTCCCGTCGCCCGCAATGTCGTACACCTGAACTTGGTACTCGCCGCCCTCGAGCCAACCCTTGACGACTTGGATTCGCTGAAGTGGGAGGCCGATCGGATCCTGTCTGGCGGAGACGACTAGGCGCGGGCCGCCGCTTCCGACGCGCGGGCCGAGCGTCCCGCCCATGGGCACACCACCGGTGTAGCCCTGCGCGGCGAGATCGTCTGCGTTGCAGAGCTCGTTTGGATACTCCCAGCCGCCAAACATGCGAACGACGATGCGGGGCCCGCTCGTTCCGAAGGTCTCCTTCCGTCGAAACGCATCGAAGATCGCCGGCCTCGCGTTTTCCTCGGCCCAAACGGCGGTGAGCCCGCCCGGGCTGAAGAACTCGTTGTCGGGAAAACCTTCTGGCGGCGGCAGGAAGCGATTCGGCTGGCCGGCCCCGCCGTGCCCCTCGAACTCGTCCTCCGCGACGAAGCCCGATGCGGAGATGTGCGTGTCGGTCGCCGCCGTGATGCCGTACTCGAACGGATTGGTTCCGAGCATGTTCTCGAGCGCCATGCCGTCGCCATAAGCCTGTCGAAGATAGCCCCGCGGGTCGGGCGGTGTGATCAGCTCCTGGTCTGCCGTGGCGATGTTCGAGTAGGGCGCGATCTCGAATCCGCAGAGCTCGTCCGCGGTCGCGGCGCCTGGGAGGCACTCCGAGGCTCCCTTGTGTTGGTAAATCTCGATCACCGGCTCCATGGCGTTTCGCAGCTCGACGTACGCCTCGGTGAACGGCTGCCCGTTGGCCATCTCGTTCTCGAAGTAGATCCCGTCGGAGAAGTTGCTGTTGTGGGGAATCGTGAGCACGTCGCACCCCGTGTCGGCGTCGATGCACTCCGACTGAAGGCGCGCCCAGAGCCCCTCGGGGTACGGCTCCTCGAGGTAACTGTACGGAAACTCGGTGACGTTCGCGTCCTTGAACATCACGTTTCGGTGGAGGTTTCGTCCTCGGGGGCCGCCGCTCCATTCGTAGCCGGGAAAAGTCGTGAGCTCGCAGCGATCGCTGCGATCGTAGGCGGCCTCGGCCCGAGCGACGATGTCGCGCCAAACCTGCGTGCCGGCCTCGAGGCAAAGCTCGACGGGGTCGCAGAGCGTCGGGTAGGTTACGTCGTCTTGCTCGCGCGCGGTCAGGCCGTTGATCTGGACGAAAATGGAGGTGACCTCCGGCTGCGTGGCGTCGAACTCCTGGGCGGTTCGGTATTCCTGGCACTGGTCCGCGTCGAATCCGGCGGAGCTCGGGTCGTTGCATACCGCAAGCGTGCCGAGGAACTCGGCGTGGTCGCTCAGCATCACGAAGTCCAGGGGGCGATCGATCGTCGCGCTTCGCGTCGGCGCACCCGTCTCGTCGTAGGGTTGAACCGGGATAGTCTCTCCGCGCGCGAAGGCGTACGCATCGTCTTGCGTCGTGCGCGTCCCTTGCATGTTCGCATCGAAGGAGAGATCGGTATGAACGTGCGTGTCTCCCCAATAGACTTGGCGGAGCTCGTCGAACTCGGCGCAGCGCCCGGGCTCGTCCACGAATGGGGCTTCGTCTTTGCCACAGCCGGCGGCCGCAACGACGGCCAGTGCGGTCAATACCGCAAGGAGGTCACGGGGCATCGCGCTACGGTAGTGGAACCGGTCGATATTGCAATAGACGAGCTAGTCGCCGACCCGGCCGCTGAACACGAAATGCGCGGGACCCTGCATCGACACCGTGTCGCCTGGCGCGCCGACGGTGACCATCAGCGTCCCCCCCGGGAGCCGAACGCTGAGCTGCTCCTCGCGTGCGGTTCGCCCGGTTTCGACCGCAGCGACGGCCGCAGCGCACGCGCCGGTGCCACATGCCTGTGTCCAACCCGCACCTCGCTCCAAGACGTCGAGGCGCATGGTGCTCCCGTCGTGCTCGGACACGAACCCGACGTTCACGCCCTCGGGAAAATGCGGATCGCGCTGAATCGCCGGACCGATTTCGAAACGTGCCTTGCCGACGTCGTCGAACGTGATGGCGTGGGGGTTTCCCATGGAAACGCCGGTCAGACGAACCGTGTGCGCGTCTACCGCGAGCGGATGGTCGAGCCACGGCGCGTCTGCATGCAGAGGAAGGTCCCGCGGTACGAGCGAAGGAGGCGCCATCTGTACGGCAACCGACTCGGCGCCAGGCCGATTGACGACGACGCACGCGTGCGGGCCCGCGACGGTCTCGATCGTGACTTCGAGCGCAGTCTCTCCGGCCCGCCTGGCGATGTGGAGCGCAGCACAGCGGATGCCGTTGCCACACATCTCGGGCACCGACCCATCGGAGTTGATCACGTCCATGCGAGGCGACTCGAGATCGACGATGAGGACGCCATCGCCACCAACGCCGCGGTGGCGGTCGCAGAGCGCAACGGCCACGTCGGTCGTGATGTCGAAACCTCCGAGCGCTTCCGTCTCCACGATCAGGAAGTCGTTTCCGAGACCTTCATACTTGTAAAACTCGAGGCCCACCGCGCTCGTTGTAAGGCTCGCAGACACCAGATGCCAGCGTCGGGAGTCGGAGCATCGGTCACGACGCCCGTGCTCGCGAGCGGGACCCGGTCGCTTCGCTCCCCCCACTCGCTGTGCTGGGCATCGCGACCGATGCTCCTCCTGCCCACGTCCTACCCAGTCCGCGGGTTTTCGCGGTGTGGATCGTAAACGTCCGGAACTGTTGCGTTTTTAGAGGGGGAGAATGTCCCCCTCAACTACCTGAGGGGCGTGAGTTGCGGCGAGCGGCGAGCGCCCCCGCAGGGGCGAAGTGAGAAGTACGAAGGTACTTCGCAGCGTAGCCCCGAGGAGGTAAGCCGCCGATCGACGTGACTCACGCCTCTCAGGAACAGCCCATGGAGTTGCCGCAGTTTAGGCACTTGTAACAAGCCCCATTTCGAACCGTGATGTGCCCGCATTTGTCGCACATCGGAGCGTCGCCCATCATCTCGCCGAGCTGTTGATCGAGCGCGCTTGGCTGCGGGCTGCCTTCGTCGAAGCCGAAGGTGACCTGTTCGGCTGGCTCGATTTCCGGCGCTTGCTCGCTTGCCTGTGCGCCCTCGAGCCGGTGGGCTGCCGCGACGTCGGTCGGGTTTTGGAGCTCTTCTTGCTCTTCTTTCGGCGGGACCTGCGCGAAGTCGTACTTCTTCAGGTACTCGACGCCGAGCACGCGGAACACGTAGTCGATGATCGAGGTCGAGAACTTGATGTTCGGGTGGCCCTCGACGATTCCCTGAGGCTCGAAGCGGGTAAAGGTGAACTGCCGGACGTATGCGTCGAGCGGCACCCCGTGCTGAAGTCCCATCGACACGCTGATGGCAAAACAGTTCATCAGCGAACGAAACGCGGCGCCCTCCTTGTGCATGTCGACGAAGATCTCGCCAAGCGAGCCGTCCTCGTATTCACCCGTGCGAAGGAAAACCTTGTGCCCGCCGATCCGGGCTTCCTGCGTGAAGCCCTTTCGCTTCTTGGGCAGCCGATGTCGACGTGTCGTTGGAGGCGTGAGCCACTCCTTCACGGGGGTGACGGCCACGGTGGCCGAAACGGCCGCTGCCTCCGCGGGCTTGGCTTCCGCGCTCTCTTCTCCCTTGGAGTCGCCCTTGGCGTTGAGCGGCTGAGATGACTTCGAGCCATCGCGGTAGAGTGCGATCGCCTTCAAGCCGAGCTTCCAGCCCTCCTTGTAGATCTCCTCGACGTCTTCGACCTTCGACTCCTGCGGCAGGTTCACCGTCTTCGAGATCGCGCCCGACAGGAAAGGCTGCGCTGCTGCCATCATGTACACGTGCGCCATGGGCGCGAGGAAGCGCTCCCCGATTTTCCCACACCGATTTGCGCAATCGAACACCGGCAGGTGCTCCGCCCGTAGATGTGGCGCTCCTTCGACCGTCATCCGGCCGATGACGACGTCGTTGATCTCGCCGATCTCTTTTTCGCTGTGACCCCAGAACCGAAGGAGGTGGAAGCCCGGCTTGTTGTACACCTCGGGCTTGATTCCGAGGCGCTCGTAGGCCTCGGTCCCGATCGCCCAAGGCGCCAGGGCGAAGCCGACGTCGAACACGCCGCGCAGAGCCTTCTCGGCTTTTTCCACCTCGCGCTCGGTCAGCCCGTTTTCGAGGAGCGCCTTGCGTCCGCAGTGCGGTGCGCCCGTGAACGTGTTCGTGCCGGTCACGTACGAGACGATGTCCGCAACCTGAGCGTCCGTGTACCCGAGGCGGTCGAGCGCCTTGGGCACGCTTTGATTGACGATCTTGAAGTAGCCGCCGCCGGCGAGCTTCTTGAACTTCACGAGGGCGAAGTCGGGCTCGATGCCCGTCGTGTCGCAATCCATCAGGAGCCCGATCGTGCCGGTGGGCGCGAGGACCGTGGTCTGGGAGTTCCGGTACCCGTAGAGCTCGCCGAGCCTGCAAGCCAAATCCCAGTCCTCGTGGGCTGCTTGGATGAGCTCGGGCGGACATGCGGTGGGCTGGTCGTCGGTCATGCCCGGGCCGCTGGGCTCGTTGATGCTGTACGCCGCGTCGCGGTGCTTGCCCATGACTCGAAGCATCGGCTGGCGATTGCGCTGGAAGCCCTGGAACGGGCCTTTGCTCGCTGCGATCTCGGCGGAGGTCGCGTAGGCGTGTCCGCACAAAATCGAGGTGAGCGAAGCCGCGATCGTGCGTCCTTCGTCGCTGTCGTACGGAATTCCGAGCTGCATCAGCAGGGTGCCGAGGTTCGCGTACCCGAGACCGAGAGGCCTGTAGTCGTGGCTGTTCTTGGCAATCGGGCGGGTCGGGTAGCTCGCATAGTCGACGATGATGTCCATCGACATGATCAGCACGCGAATCGCCTGTCGGTAGCCCTCGACGTCGAAGCGGCCCTCGTCGTCGAGGAACTTCGAGAGGTTGATCGAGGCGAGATTGCAGGCCGAGTTGTCGAGGAACATGTACTCGGAGCACGGGTTCGACGCGTTGATCCGGTCGGAGTTCGGGCAGGTATGCCAGTCGTTGATCGTGCTGTCGTACTGAACACCGGGGTCCGCACAGCTCCAGGCGGCCTCGGCGATCTTGCGCCAGAGCTCGCGGGCGCGGTACGTGTCGCAGACCTCGCCGCTCGTGCGAAACGTGGTTTTCCAGTCACCGTCCGCTTCGACGGCCTTCATGAACTCATCGGTGACCCGGATCGAGTTGTTCGAGTTTTGTCCGGATACCGTGTGATAGGCCTCGCCGTTGAAGTCCGACTCGTAGCCGGCCGCAATCAGCGCTTTCGCCTTCTTTTCCTCGCGCACCTTCCATTCGATGAAGTCGGCGATCTCGGGGTGGTCCATGTCGAGGCAGACCATCTTGGCAGCGCGCCGAGTCGTCCCACCGGACTTCGTCGCGCCGGCCGCGCGATCGAGCACTTCGAGAAAGCTCATGAGCCCGCTCGAGGTGCCGCCGCCGGAGAGCTTCTCCTGCTTGCCTCGAATCCTCGAGAAGTTGGTCCCCGTTCCCGAGCCGTACTTGAAGAGCCGCGCCTCGTTTCTCACGAGGTCGTAGATCGCCATCAGGTCGTCGTTCACCGCTTGAATGAAACACGCCGAGCACTGCGGATGCTCGTAAGCGGTGTCGGTCTGAAAGATCACGTCCTGTTCGGGATCCCATGCATAGTTGCCGCCGGACCCCTCGATGCCGTAGCGCTGGTAGAGCCCACAGTTGAACCACACGGGGGAGTTGAAGGCTGCCTTTTGATGGATCAGCAGATGCGAAAGCTCTGCCTCGAAGTTGTCGGCCGCCGCTTCGTCGGCGAAGTAGCCTCCGAACCGCTCGCCCGCCTCCCGGATCGAGTGGGCGACGCGGTACACGAGCTGCCGAACGCTTCGCTCGCCCTTGCTCTTGTCACCGTCGATGCCGGCCTTGCGAAAATACTTGGAGACGGCGATGTCGGTCGCGAGCTGGCTCCAACCCTCGGGCACCTCCGCGCCCTTGAGCTCGAACACGACCGATCCGTCAGAGTTCGTGATCTGGCTGTCCCGAAGCACGTACTCAACGGCCTCGAGCGGGTTCACGCCGGCCTTCGTCAAGCGGCGGTCGACGGCGAGCCCCCCGGCCTCCTGCGAAACCTCGGCGCGACGGGTCCCTTCGATCTCCAAATTGCTCGTCATTCCCCTAGTTTCTAATGCCACAGAATACCTCCAGCCAGACGCACTTCACCACTTGCGCGGTATCCACCGTCCATCCCCAGGTGGAACCCCGCTTTCCACAAACCTCCCACAATGGGTAGCGATGGCAGCCTCCTTGCCACCACAACCGCTTGGGGGCGAGCCTGCGGAGTAGCCCTCCGCGACCAGCCCCGTCAAGCAGAAATGATCGGCCCGATGTGCTTTCTTTGTTTCCATCGTGATTTCAGAATGTTGCAAAGGCCTCGAGCCACGGATTTTCGCGTTTTCGCACCGCGTCATGCGAGCGCGGTGAGCCGATCGCATTAGGTGACATCCGATGTATGGCTATAGAGCCCATGCTACTAGATGTAGGGGGGCCGTCCCAAAAAATGCGCAACATTTAGGGGTAACGGGTCGGTCATTGTCCTACATCTGTTCACCCGGGCGGGTGGAGATCGCGTCCTCGCCCGCCTCTGCGAGCCCCTCAAGATCGTTCCACAAGTTCTCGGAATGCCCCGTAAAACGGCTTTGCCATCACGGGGCTTCGCCCCTCAAGGGCCTTGGATGGCGTAAAGACGGAGGGATGGAGATTTATCTCATCGATGGGACGTATGAGCTGTTTCGGGCGTGGTTCGGCGCGCCAGAGGCGAAGTCTCCCGGGGGGCAGGAGGTGGGCGCGACGCGAGGCTTTCTTCGGTCGATGGCGGCGATGCTGCGCTCCGGCGACGTGACCCACGTCGGCTGCGCCTTCGATCACACGGTGGAATCGTTCCGCAACGCGCTGTTCGATGGGTACAAGACCGGAGAAGGGCTCGACCCCGAGCTCTTCGCACAGTTTCCCCTGGTGGAGCGCGCGAGCCGCGCACTCGGCATGGTGACCTGGCCGATGATCGACTTCGAGGCGGACGACGCGCTCGCGACGGCGGCAGCCAAGCTCCGGGATCGCCCCGAGGTCGACCGCGTCGTGATCGCGTCTCCGGACAAAGACCTCTGTCAGTGCGTTCGGGGCCGTCGGGTCGTCACCCTGGATCGGAGACGCAACATCGTGCTCGACGAGGACGGGGTGCGCGAGAAGTTCGGCGTGTCACCGGAATCGATTCCAGACTACCTCGCGCTCGTGGGCGATGCGGCGGACGGCATACCCGGCATCCCGCGATGGGGGGCCAAGAGCGCGGCGACGTTGCTCGCGAAGTTCGTGCACCTCGAGCACATTCCGGACGACCCGGAGCGTTGGGAGATCGGAGTGCGGGGTGCAGCCACCCTCGCGAAGAACCTGAATGAGCATCGCGCAGATGCGGTGCTCTATCGCGAGCTGGCCACGCTGCGAACCGACGCGCCGGTCGACGAGTCCCTCGACGAGCTGCGGTGGACCGGCCCCGATCGGGACGCACTCGAGTCTCTCTGCGAGGAGCTCGGCGAAACCCGCCTGCTCGACAGGATCTGAGCCTCACCCAAACCGGTCGTCGGGTCGAAGCCTCTCGAGGTATTCCCGCGCACGCCGAACGTACCCGGCGGCGCTCTTCTCGTTGCCGACTCCCTTGGCGGGGTCGACCTGCCGCACGACTTTGCCGGGCGAGCCCAAGACCACCGAGTAGTCCGGAATTTCCTGACCCTGCGTCACCAAGGCGTTTGCGCCGATCGTGCAGTACTTCCCGATCCTCGCGTCGTTGAGCACGACGGCATTGATGCCGATCAAGCTGAAGTCGCCGACCTCGCATCCGTGGACCATCGCGTGATGCCCAACGGTCACACCGCGCCCGAGCACGACCCGAATTCCCGGATCGGTGTGGACCACGGCGCAGTCTTGGATGTTCGTCTGCTCGCCGATCACGATCTCGTCGGAGTCACCGCGAACCACTGCGTTGAACCACACGCTGCTCTCGTTCTTCAGCACGACCGACCCGATCACGTTCGCCGATGGCGCGACGTATACATCCCCTTCGATTTGCACGCGGCGCTCGCCGAGCTCGTAGATCATCAGAGCGCGCTTCCCTTGAACAGAATGGGGGAGTACACGTTGAAGCCGACGGTGACCTGCCAGGTACCGGTCAAGAGCTCGCTCGCTCTCGTCGTAAAACCAAAGAACGTGGGAAACCGAAAGCTCACGAAGAAATCCATCATGGTGGCGCGAGCCTCCGCGCTGTACCCGGCCCTCAGTCCGAGCGGTATGAAGTAAAACGGACCTTGGACCAGACCCGAGGTGACGGTGCGAAGAGTCTGGCTGAGGTCGAAGATGTCGATTCCGCTCTCGAGCTCGAGGAATAGACGGTCGGTCGCGTTGGCCACGAACTTGAACGGAACGTTGAGACTCCAGAGGGCGGGGCCCTGAGGATTGTTGTCCACGACCATCTGGAGGCCGGTGTCGAACGCGAACTGCTCTTGAATGATGAAACGAAGCGGAACCCCAGCGAGAAAGCCGAACTCGGTCCGCGACGGAATTCGAAAGACGGCGTCGAACGCCATCTTGGCGACTTCGCGGTCGAGCGCCTGAAATCGTGCGTACACCGGGATGTCGCCGAACTTGGCCTGCGGCGACATGCTGAACGCGATGAGACCTTCACCGGCCAACCCGCCGAGCCTCGGCAGGTAGCTCTGATCGGGGAACGAGCCCATCCGGTATCGGGAAAAGCCGAGCTCGAAGCCCTCCGCGAGCGTGATGGCCGCGCCGAAGCTCATCGCGGAGGGGATCGTCGCGGCGCCTTCCTGACGCCCAACGAGCGTGTCGAACGTGCCCCGCATCATGCCCCGCGGCATCGTGAGATCGCGGTTTGCGTAGCGGATGTCGTAGGCCGCCGACGCCTTGCGCCTCATCTTGCCCATCACCGGCGGCTCGCTCTCTTCGACCCAGTCGGGGTTCTGCGGCGAACGCGACTCGGCCTCGATCGGCTCGGGGTCGGCCCAATCCGGGTTCGGCGCCGAGCGCGGCTCCGGCGGCGGAGGCTTCTCGGAAGGCGGCGGCTCCTTCTGTTTCGGCGAGGCGATCGGCTCGCCCCACTGCTGGGCCGACGAGGCGGCTGGAAGCGCGAGAAGGGCGAGGCCCAGCAAGAGGCTACGACGCAGGTCAGACACGATCCGGGCCATAGACCAAAGGTTGCCGCGTGCCAAGCTTGGAGGCTCGCGCCCAGCGAAGCCCACATTGCGCCGCAGACGCCCACGCCTATACTCGCGGCCCTTTGGCGATGTAGCTCAGGTGGTTAGAGCGGGCGTTTCATACGCGCTAGGTCGGTGGTTCGAGTCCACCCATCGCCACCCAGCCCGTTCCGTGGCCTCGCTGCCGGGTCGCCGCCGCACCGGCGGCTCAGTCGTTCGCTTCGGCACGCGTGGCGACCAGCTCCCGGATCTGGCGTAGCTCGAACGGCTTTTCCAGACACACGACGGAGCTCGTGTCGAGGAATTCGCGCGCTCTCGGCGTAAACGCACCGCCGGTCATGAACACGAAGCGAGGTGCGAGATCTGGCCGTTTCGCGGCAACCTGCCGGTACACGTCCATGCCGCTCACCTCGGGCATCATCAGGTCGCAGAAGACCAGATCAAACGGCTCGTCGGAGCAGAGCCGGTCGATGGCGTCGGCACCGCTCGAATAGACCTCGACGTCGTGGCCGCGGAGCGCACGTCGAATCGAGCGGCCGACCAGTGGCTCGTCGTCGACGACGATGATGCGGCGTTTGCTCGCCGTCGCTTCGGCCGACGGACGCTCGACGGCCCTCGGGGTCTCGGCTCGCGTCGAGGCCGGCAGCCGAACGCGGAACGTCGTCCCTTTGCCCCGAACGCTGCTCACCTCGATGTCACCGCCCATGTCTCGCACGAGGTTTCGGCAGATCGACAGACCGAGCCCGGTTCCCTCGGACACGGGTTTCGTCGTGAAGAACGGCTCGAAGATTAGGGGCAGCTGAGCGGGCTCGATGCCGACCCCGTTGTCGCGCACCTCGACGACCGCCCGACCCTCGTCGTCGGTGTAGCTTCGCACGCTGATGCGATTGTCCATGACCGGTCGGTCGGGCATCGCCTGCACCGCGTTGATCAGCAGATTCAGAAACACTTGGCCGAGGCGCGACTCGTTTGCATCGACCGGGGGCGTCCGACGGAAGTCGCGCTCGAGGAGCGCGCGGTGACGAATCTCGTTCCAGGACATGTTGATCGACGATTCGAGCACGCTCTGCAGGTTGGCGTGGCCGTGCTGTTCGGCATCGACTCGAGAAAAGGTCTTCAAATCGCGCACGATGTGCTGCATGCGCCGGGCGCCTTGAATCGCCTCGTCGAGCTGTTGGCGAATGCGTTCCGCCCAACCCGTCTCGCGCTCACCGTCGAGCTCTTCGCGAGTGAGATGAAGGTTCGAGAGCACGTACATCAGCGGATTGTTGAGCTCGTGTGCAACCCCCGCGGTGAGCGTACCCACCGACGCCATGCGATCGGCAAACGCCAAACGCGATTCCATCTCGCGGCGTTCCGCCTGTCGGCGTGCCGCTTCTTCGAGCTCACGCTCGGCGATCAGAAGCCGAGTGGAGAGGATCTCGGGGTCGACAGGCTTCGAGAGGTAGTCGGAGGCGCCCGCGTCGAGGACCTCGGTGAGGTCTTCGGCTTTGTTTCGGCCGGTGACGACCAAGATGAACACGTCCCCGCCCCCGGGCTGGGACCGCACACGCCGGCAGAGCTCGAGCCCGGAGAGACCAGGCAGCGTCCAGTCGACCAGCATGAGCTGAAAGCCGCGCCTGGCGTGAGCCCGAAGAGCCTCCTCGGCGGATGCGACGGCCGTCACTTCGTGAGCTCGCTCACACAAAAGCTCGGTCAGGAGCTTCCGCATCGAGCTCGAGTCGTCCACCACCAAGGTTCGCACGGGCCTCACCTTCATTAGCCCGAAAGTCTAATGCAACGAGGCAAAAGGTTCATGGTTTCGTGCCCATCTTGACTGGGCTCGGTTCCTGGCTATCGTAGGTCTGGATAACGCAGCGCGTCATCCAAGGGAGGATACAGCTATGACTAGCAAGAACCCACTACGTCGGAGCGGCACTCGGCTCCAGCGGCAAGGTGTGCTCTGGTTTCAGCAAACTCGCCGAGCGGGTGAGGTTTTCGTCGTGGACTCGCGGACTGCGAGCGGCACGTTCGCGCGCGACATGACGGTCGCCAGCAACAAGCTCGTCTCGAGCTGGGGCCGCTCGACGGACGGGCTCCGCAGGGCCCTCATCCGGGAGGCGCTCGACTGGCAGAAGCTCGTGCTTCAGACGCGCGACGCCTACGTCGAAGCCGTTCGAACGCGCGCGCGCGGGCTGGAGGAGCAGGCGCGGACGACCCGTGAAGCGCTGACCCCTGATGCCGTCGAGGCGACGGTCTTGGAATCGACCCGCGACCTGCTCAAGAAAGCGCAGGCCTCGGTCGACGAGCGAATCCAGAAGTCCGCCAAGCCGAAAAAGCCGCGCGCCGTGACGAAGGCCAAGAAGCCCGCGTCGCCCAGACCGGCGGCCAAGAAGCCCGAGGCGCCGATTCGCAACTATGACCGGCTGAGCGCCAAGGACGTCGTGGCTCGCGTGCAGCGGCTTTCCGGACCGCAGGCCACGGCCGTGCTCGACTACGAGAGAGCCCGAAAGAAGCGAGCGACCGTGATTCGGGCCGCTGAAAGGCGCCTGGCGGCCGCCGGCTGAGCCCGGCGTCTGTACAGCCAAACAGGCTGCACTACACTTCGCCTCGTGGGTGAGGTGAAACAGGTCCTCGTTGCCGACGACGAGGAGAACCTGCGTCGCGTGCTGACGGCACAGCTTCAGCACGATGGCTACGAAGTCCACAGCGTCGGTGACGGCGCGGCGGTGCTGCAAGCGATGAGCGAGCACCACATCGACGTGCTGATCACCGACCTCCGGATGCCGAAGCTCGACGGCATGAAGGTCCTCAAAGCAGTGAGCGACCGGTACCCTCACGTTCCGGTGATCCTGATCACCGCCCACGGCACGGTGGATACCGCGGTCGAGGCACTCAAGCTCGGCGCCTTCGACTACGTGACGAAGCCCTTCGACCAAGCAGAGCTGAGGCGCGTCGTGAGCAAGGCAGCAAAGACGCGAGAGCTATCCCAGCAGCACGTCAGCGGCGACCCGAGTCAGCGGGGCCGCTACCGCATCATCGGCCAGTCGGAGCCGATGCGCGCGGTCTACGACGTGATCGAGAAAGTCGCGGACACCCCGAGCACCGTCCTGATCACCGGGGAAAGCGGGACGGGCAAGGAGCTGATCGCGCGTGCTCTACACGAAAACAGCGCGCGCAAGGAAAAGCCGTTCGTCAGCGTCAACTGCGCCGCGATTCCGCCGGACCTGCTCGAGAGCGAGCTCTTTGGATATGAAAAAGGCGCGTTCACCGGCGCGGTGACCAGCAAGCCCGGACGGTTCGAGCTCGCTCACGGCGGAACGCTGTTTCTCGACGAGATTGCGGAGATTCCGGTGAGCATGCAGGTCAAGTTGCTCCGTGCTCTGCAGGAGCAGCAGTTCGAGCGGGTCGGCGGCATCAAGACCATCACGGTGAACGTGCGGCTGATCGCCGCCACGAACCGTGACCTCAAAGCTCGCATCGCGGACGGCGGCTTTCGGGAGGACCTCTACTACCGCCTCAACGTCGTACACGTCCACCTACCGCCGCTTCGCGATCGCCCGAGCGACATCCCGCTGCTGATCGACCACTTCATCCAGAAGTTCAACGCGAAGCTCGGGAGGGCCGTGCTGAGCTTCGAACCCGACGCGCTCGAGCAGCTCATTCACTACGATTGGCCGGGAAACATCCGGGAGCTCGAGAACGTGGTCGAGCGTTGCATGATCTTCGCGGAAGACGGCGACGTCGGCGCCGCTCACCTGCCAGCGGAGGTGCACGAATCGGACGCGCCCGGGGCGGCGGGGCTCGTCGCAGGGATCGAGGCCAAGCCGGGCGAGACCGGTCTGAAAGAAGCGGTCCGGGAGGCGACCCTCAAGCTCGAGCGGGCGTTCATCGCGCGGGCGCTCGAGCAAACCGGTGGAAACGTCACGCACACCGCACGCCTCCTCAAGATCTCGAGAAAGAGCCTCCAAAACAAGATGAAGGAGCTCGGGCTTCGCGACGAGTGAGCGCTATTCGCCAGGGCTGCTGCGATGCATCGCGAGCGTGGCCTCGAGCTCGTCCCGGCTCACGGGCTTCTGAAGCACCGGATTCGACACCGAGGCGGCAAACTTGCGCAGCCGTGGGGTGAACGCGCCGCCGCTCATGAAGATGATCCGGTCGGCGAGCGCTGGGTTCTCGGCGACGATGGCGTCGTAGAACGACTTGCCGTCGACGCGCGGCATCATCAGGTCACAGATGATCGAATCGAAAGCCGAGTCTTCGGAAAGAAGCGCGAGAGCTTCGACGCCCCCGAGGACCGTCAGAACGTCGTAGCGCCGGCGAAGCCGGCGGCGAAGGGCAGAAAGCACCATCGCGTCGTCGTCGACGATCAGCAGCCGCGCGCGTGTCGAAGGGATCTCGGAAATCGGCTGGCTCTCTTTGCGACTCTCCGCGACGGTGAGACCCGTCTCGATCGGGATCACGAGCTCGAAAAGCGTTCCGCCCTCGGTCAGATGATGCACGTCGAGCCGCCCACCGTGCTCTTCGGCAACCTTTCGCGAAGACGCCAGCCCGATCCCCATCCCCCCTTGGTGCGCCTTCGTCGTGAAACCGGGGGTGAAGATCCGATCGCGATGCTCCTCGCCGATTCCGACACCCGTGTCGGAAATCCCGATGATGACCTGCTGGCTGTCTGCGCGGGTCGACACGACGATGCGATGCTTGTCGTACGCGCCTCCCTCGATAGCCTCCGCGGCATTGGTGAGAAGGTTCACGAGCGCTTGGGCAATGCGGCCGGGGAACGCGGGCACGAGTGGAATCGGCTCGAAGCGCTTCACGAGGCGCGCGCGGTAACGAATCTGGTTGAACACCATGGCGCAGGCGTCATCCACGACGCGGGTGAGATCGATCATCTCGGCGTGGTCGTCATCGGCTCTCGAAAACGTGCCGAGGCTGCGGGCGATGTCCTGAATGCGGTGCATGCCTTTGTAGCAGTCGGTCAACATGTCCGCGGCATCGTCGATGATCTCTTGAAGATTGACCTCTGTCGCGATCTGTTCGAAGGAGCTCGGCGTAATTGCCTCTTGGGTCGAGAGCTCGACCCGTAGCTGACGGACGAATCGACGAATGGCCTGGTGCGACTCGCGCAGGCTTTCGAGGTTCGCCAAAACGAAGGTGAGCGGGTTGTTGACCTCGTGCGCGAGGCCTGCGGCGAGCCTCCCCACGGCGCGCAAACGGTCTTCGGAAACCGGCGGCGACGAAACCGGAGGTAGGCTGCTCGGCGGCACGCTCGCGCGCACGGTCGGCTGAATCTGGAGTATCGTGGCCTCCCGGCCGTCCCACACCGAGACGATGGCGGTCGCCGTGAGCTGCATCGGCGAGCCATCGTCCGGCCGCACCTGGTAGACGATCGGTCGGCTTTCCTCTGGCACCGGATAGGCAAACGGCTCACCGAGAAGCCCCTCGTGCTCGACGGCGAGAAGAGCGCCCGCCGCCGGATTTGCAAAGAGGACCTGGTGAGTGCCGTCGAGCACGACGATGCCGTCGGTCGCGCGGGTGAGCAGGAGCCGGCTCTGCGTTTCGGTGCCGTGCGCGTCGCGGAGCTGCACGAGCAGTCCGCGAAGCTCGTATTCACGATTGATCGACTGCCGAAGGCCCGAGACGTAGTCGTCCGGAATCGTCATCGCCCAGGGTTGTTCTTCCGGGACGGTGCACGACTCGTCTCCGAGCAGCATCGTGCTGATGCCGCGCGCGGTGGCTGGAAGGTCGAAGCCGAAGCTGGTGTCCCAACAGAGGATGTGCGGGGCGTGGCTCTCGATGTGCTGGATCGCGTCCTCGCGGTTCACCGCTACCCGGCAGACGACGGCTTCGGGCCAAGCATGCAGGCTTTCCCGCACCAGCATGATCCGCTCGGGATTGCCGGAGGCGATCAGGACGCGAAGGCGCCTGCTACCCGAAACCGCTGAAATTTGAGCTTTGCCGACCAGCACGAAACCCCCGGGGCAGAGCATCACCCTTGACTCCCCTCTAAAACCATAGCACTGTAATAAGGCGCTGTGAACGTTATTTTGGCGGTGGGCAATGGTGGATGAGCGCGACTGCGAGGAGGAGCACGAGGTTCGCGAGGTCCTTCTCGTCGAAGACAACCTGATCGATGCGCAGCTGATACGGCGGCTGCTGCGGCGCGTGACGGCCACCTATTATCGCATCACGCACGTACGCACGCTGAACGACGCGATCCTCTCGACGGAGGAGCTGACGCCAGACGTGATTCTGGCGGACCTCAATCTACCGGACTCGAGGGGGACCCAAACGGTGAAGAGCCTCCAGACGGCCTACCCGGACATCCCGCTCGTGATCGTGAGCGCGTGGGAAGACGAAGCGATCTCGCTGCGCTCGGTCAAGGCTGGCGCACAGGACTACCTCGTCAAGGGTCACATCGACGGCGCGAACCTTCATCGCGTGATTCGCTATGCGGTGGAACGGAAGCGCACCGAGCTCGAGCTCGTGAGATTGGCGCACTACGATCAGCTGACCTCCCTTCCAAACCGCACGCTGCTGCGGGAGCGGGTCGACCATGCCCTGGCGCGCGCGATGCGGGCGGGAAGCGGGGTCGCCACGCTGGTCCTCGACATGGATCGCTTCAAGGAGATCAACGACATGTTGGGCCACGAGGTGGGCGACAAGCTCTTGATCGAGGTCGCGCAGCGAATCCGCGCCAGCGTGCGCGACCAGGACACCGTGGCGCGACTTGGCGGCGACGAGTTTGCAGTGGTGTTGGAGGGCGTGAGCGAGGCCAAAGAGGTCCTCCCGGTGATCGAGCGCATTTTAGACAGCTTGGCCGGAGTCACGACCATCGCCGACCACGAGATCAACAGCTCGACCAGCGTCGGAATCGCGATGTACCCGGACAACGGCAACAACTTGTCCGAGCTTCTTCGCGCAGCCGACCTCGCCATGTATCAGGCGAAGTCCTCGGGCCGAGGCCGCTACCAGTTCTTCGCCGATGCGATGCAGGAAGAGGCGCAGTCTCGACATGCGCTCGAGTGGGCTCTGCGCCGCGCGGTCGAGAGAGGCGAATTCAAGCTGGTCTATCAACCCCAGCTCTGCCTACGGACGGGCGCGGTCATCGGCGTCGAAGCACTGCTGCGCTGGATGAACCCGACCCGCGGACTGCTCACCCCTTACCACTTCATCGCCGGGCTCGAAGAGTTCGGGCTGATCAACGAAGTGGGCGGGTGGGTGCTCCAAACCGCGTGTGAACAGGTGCGCCGCTGGCATCGAATGGACTTGGAGCCCATGCGCATCGGAGTCAACGTGTCCGCGCAGCAGTTCGAGGATCCGATGCTGCTCGACAAGGTTCGGAGCGCGCTCAAGGAAACCAAGCTACCGCCCGAGTTCCTGGAGCTCGAGCTCACCGAGAGCTCGCTGATGATGGACCCGAGCCAGGCCGGGGCGCTGCTTCGCGAGCTTCGAGAGGTGGGCGTTCGAATCGCCATCGACGACTTCGGAACCGGCTATTCGTCTTTGACCTACTTGCATGATTTTCCGCTCAACGCGCTGAAGATCGACAAGAACTTCGTCCAGAGCGTCGAGTCGAACGAGCGCGGCGGCCCGATTGCAAACATGATCATCGGGCTCGGAAAGAACCTCGGTCTCGACGTGATCGCGGAAGGTGTGGAGACCGAGCCTCAGCTCGACTATCTGCGAAACCAGGGCTGCGACATCGCACAGGGCTACCTCTATGCGCGCCCGGAGGAGCCGGAGACCTTGGGTCCGTGGCTGGCGGCCAACCAGCGCATCTCGGCCACCCACGTTCGTTCACTGCCGAAGCCGAAGCGCGACGGCGAGACCGGAACCTGACCTAGTCGCCGGTGTGCTAGCGTACTCGCATGCCGGCCGCGACGGTTCTCGTCGTCGACGACGAAAAGAACATTCTGACGACCGTGTCGAGAGCGCTCGCGCTCGAAGGCTACGAGGTCGAGGTTGCCGGCAGCGCCGAGATCGCCCTCGAAAAGATCGCAAAACAGGCGTTCGACGCCATCCTGCTCGACGTGCAGCTGCCGGGCGCCGACGGGCTCGAGCTCCTCGATGCGCTGAGGGCACGGGAGGTCGCGACTCCCGTGATCATGATGAGCGGGCACGGGACGATCGAGGTCGCCATGGAGGCGATTCGGCGCGGCGCAGATGACTTCATCGAGAAGCCGGTCGGGAGCGATCGCCTGGTGCTCTCGCTCGGCCGGAGTCTCAGGCTCCGTGAGCTTCAAGAGGAGAACCAAGAGCTACGGCGCCGCTTCGGGGCGGGCGAGAAGCTCCTCGGAAAAAGCGCGTCCATTTCGAGCCTGCGAGAGCAGATCGCGCTCGCGGCGCGCTCGAACGCCGCAGTGCTCGTGCTCGGAGAGCGTGGGACGGGCAAGGAGCTCGTGGCAGCGGCGATTCACGCGGGATCGACGAGGGCGGACGGTCCGTTCGAAAAGCTCAACTGCGCGGCCATACCGGAAGGCCTCATCGAAAGCGAGCTCTTCGGGCACGAAGCCGGGGCCTTCACGGGCGCGACCAAACGAAGACACGGTAAGTTCGAGCGCGCGCACGGCGGAACGTTGTTCCTCGACGAGGTGGGAGACATGCCCCCTCAGATGCAGGCGAAGCTGCTCCGTGTTCTTCAGGAGGGGGAGCTCGAGCGCGTGGGCTCGGGCGCCATCGTCGAGGTCGACGTGCGTGTCGTTGCTGCGACCAACAAATCTCTCGAAGAAGAAATCGAAGCGGGCCGATTCCGCGCCGATCTTCACGATCGTTTGAACGTCGTGCCGCTTCGAATCCCCGCGCTTCGTGACCGGGCCGAAGACGTCCCTCTGCTTGCCGAGCACTTCCTCGCGCTCGCCTGCGACGTTCACGAAAGGCCGGGCAAGACGATCTCGGAGGGCGCGATGCAGTTGCTCACCGCGTACGCCTACCCCGGCAACGTGCGAGAGCTCCGAAATCTCGTGGAAAGGCTCGTGATCCTGACGCCCGAAGCCACGATCACGGAATCTCAGGCGCGGGCCCTGCTTCCAATCGGCCAGGCGGGCGGCACCGGAGAGTATTTTCGACCGGAAACGCCGCTTCGCGAGATGCTGGAGGCCATCGAGCGCGACCTGATCGAGCGGGCGCTCGAGCACCGGGGCGGGCACGTCACCAAGACGGCCGCCGACCTCGGTTTGGAGCGAAGCCACCTCTACAAGAAGATGCGAGCGCTCGGGATCCGGAAGCCCGGCGCGGACTGACGTTGCGTTCTCTGCCGACCCAACATACAGATCGCCGTACGTCCCGAGGCACCCTTGCTCGACAACCTACTACCGATCGACCCAGAAGTCGCCGCCCGCGTCGAGGCGCTCGACCTGCAATTCAACAAGTTTGGGGTCGATCCGTACGGAATCGACAAGAACGATTTGATCCGATTCGTGTCCGCGTTCGCATGGGTCTACAGGTTCTATTTCAAAGTCGACGTCTTTGGGCTCGAGAACGTGCCGTCACGCGGGCGTGGGATTCTCGTCGGTAATCACTCCGGCGGAGTCGCCATCGACGGCGCCATGGCGATGGGATCGATGCTTCTCGATGCGGAGCCGCCTCGCCTCCCACACGCTATGATCGACAAGTTCATTCACGAGTTCCCCGGGGCTTCGCAGTTCATGGCGCGAACCGGTCAATTCACGGGCAATCCCGATCAGGCGGTGCGGCTACTCAGGGCGGAGCGTTTGATTCTCGTCTTCCCCGAGGGGGCGCGCGGCACCGCCAAGCTCGCCAAGGACGCCGACTGTCTCGTCGAGTTCGGAACGGGGTTCATGCGGCTCGCGCTCGAAACGAACAGCCCGATCATCCCGTTCGGGTTCGTCGGCGGGGGTGAAGCGTTGCCGACCGTTGCCAACCTCAAGCGGCTGGGACGCCTTCTCGGGGTTCCGTACATACCAGTGACGAAGTGGGGGGTCTTGATTCCCAAGCCGACG
>JAHELW010000045.1 GCA_024643985.1 Myxococcales bacterium
CCCACTCGCGAGCACGGGCGTCGCGACCGATTCTCCGGCCTTGCGGGCCGCAACTGTAGGCGCTCCCGCTCCGCGCAGGCCCGCGTCGTGTTTTTTCCGTGCCCCGTATGCAGGGCGAATTCGGGTTTTCGCGGTGTGGGTCGTAAGTGGTTGAGATCAGGGCGTTTGCGAGGGGGGAGCGTGTCCCCGAAAGGCGCAGGGGGTCCATGCAGATCGACAGGGGGGCAGCCGATCGCGTAAATCCTTGAAATTCGTGAGGATTCACACTGATGATGCTTTGCGTCAGCGGCTTGACGGAAAGGCGAGCCGACCTCACATTTACGTTACATCAGGCATCCATCAGGGCCTTTTCGCGTAATCACGAAAAGCAATCGTCCGAGGGTGACCGACTCCAACATGGGAGGCTGAACGTGGCGCAGGCAATCAATCGCTATCGGACCGATCTACGGGACTTCCGCTTTCTCTTCTTCGAGCAGTTCGATCTGCCCGCCGTTCTCGGCAAAGAACCATTTGCCGAATGGGGCCAGGACGAGTGCGACATGGTGCTCGACGAGGTGTACCGCTTCGTCTGCGACACGATCGGTCCGCTCAATGCATCCGGCGATGCCCAGGGCTGCCGGATCGAGGACGGCCGCGTCCTCACGCCCGAGGGTTTCAAGGGCGCGTGGGACCAGCTCTGGGAGGCAGGCTGGCGCACGATTGCCGCACCCTCTCGCTGGGGCGGCCAGGACGCGCCGACGATGATCGGCTCCTTCGTCGAAGAGATGCTCTGCGGCGCCAACACCTCCTTCACGATGTACACCGGCCTCACGCTTTCCGCGGCAGAGCTCCTTCTCGAGTTCGGCACCGAGGACCAAAAGAAGAAGTTCGTTCCGAAAATGCTGAGCGGCGAGTGGACGGGAACGATGTGTCTCACCGAGCCGCACGCGGGCTCGGACGTCGGCTCGGCATCGAGCAGCGCGACACGTAACGACGACGGCACCTACAACGTTCAGGGAACCAAGATCTTCATCAGCGGAGGCGACAATGACCTCGGCGAGAACGTCATCCACCTGGTGCTTGCGCGCATCGAAGGCGCCGAAGCCGGCACGAAAGGCCTTTCGCTCTTCATCGTCCCGCGCGTTCGCGTCAACGACGACGGCTCACTCGGCGAGCTGAACGACGTGACCGTGCCCTCGATCGAGCACAAGATGGGCATCAACGGCTCCGCGACCTGCGTGATGAACTTCGGAGACGAGGGGGGCTGCGTCGGCGAGGTGGTCGGAGGCATCGAGCATCAGGGCATTCGCCAGATGTTTCACATGATGAACGCCGCACGCATCGGCGTCGGCATTCAGGGCCTCGCCGTGGCCTCCGCTTCGTACCTGAGCGCGCTCGAGTACGCGCGAGAGCGCAAACAGGGCGCGAGCGTCAAGAAGCTCAAGGACGCGAACGCCCCGCGCGTGCCGATTCTCGAGCATCCCAACATCCGGCGCGACCTGCTCGCCATGAAAGCCACGGTCGAGGGCGTTCGGGCTCTCGTGATGAAGCTTTCGAATCACGCCGACCGCCTTCGCACCACGCAAGGAAAGGACGACGAGTCCGAGGCGTATCACAAAGGTCAAATCGATCTCCTGACGCCTCTCGTGAAAGCCTACGGCACGGATGCAGCCTTCAACGTCTCGTCGCGTGCGATTCAGGTTCACGGCGGACACGGCTATCTCAAGGACTACCCCGTCGAGCAGTACTGCCGCGACTCCAAGATCTTCCAGATCTACGAGGGCACGAACTTCATCCAGTCGATGGATCTCGTGAGCCGCAAGCTCGGGCAGGCGGGCGGCGCCAACACGCAGGCGTTCCTGATGGACATTCAGAACTTCATCAACGCCAACAAGAACTCCCCCGAGCTCGCGGAAGGCCTCCAGCACCTCCAGGCTGCGCACGAGGCCGTCGCGGCGTCGGTGACGCAGCTCATCGGCTGGTTCAAGGGCGGAAAGGTCGAGCACATTCCGCTCGCGGCCGAGGATTTCCTGACGATCATGAGCGAGCTAGCCGTTGGCTGGCTGCTTCTCGAGCAGGCCGCCATCGCGCTCAGGAAGCTCCCCGAGACCTCGAAGACCCATCCCGACTACGCCTTTTACACCGGTAAGAAGTTTGCGGCGCAGCACTTTGCGAACGACGTGCTCACCACGCTGCCGAGCCGGGTGCAGCGGCTGAGCACCATCGATACGCTCCCGGTCGAGATGCCGGATGAGGCGTTCGCCACCGTCTGAGGAGCGGCGAAGCCCGGCCTTGCCGGCGTCACTTCTTGCGCTGGCAGTCCGGGCACACGCCGTAGAGCTCGAGCTTGTGCCGAACGAGCTTGAACCCGTGCTTCGAAGCGACCTCGCGCTGTAACACCTCGATCCCCTCGTCCTCGAACTCGATGATCTTTTCGCACTCGAGGCAGATCAGGTGGTCATGGTGCTCGTCCTCCCACGCCACCTCGTAGCGGGAGACTCCGTCGCCGAAGTGGCGCTCGAACGCGAGCCCGCAGTCCTTCAGCAGCTTCAAGGTACGGTACACCGTGGCATACCCGATCCTCGGCTCCTCGACGCGCACCTTGTCGAGCAGATCTTCGATCGACAGGTGGCCGTCGCTCGCGAAAAACTGCTCCGTCACCACGCGTCGCTGCTCCGTGGAGCGCAGGCCGTGGCGCGTCATGTAATCGTTCAAGCGAGCCCGCAGCTGCTCGACGTCGTGTTCGCCGCTAGATCCCATCCGCGCTCTCTGTCCCCATCGTTCCTAAGGTACCATCCCGAATTTGTCCATCCCCACTGAACATGAAGCGCGCCGTTCCGACCGTTTTCGCCATGCGATTCGACTGGTGCCCGTCGTGGTCGCGTTCGTGCTCGCCGCGCTGTGGATCGCCGGCGCCCCGCCGAACGTCCCCGACCTTCGACTGAGCGCGCCGATCGTCGCGCGACCAGGCTCCTCGATCGGCCTGCGCGCGTGGCAGGTGGATCGAGACGACGACGGGTACACCGTCGTTCGCGCACCGGTCGCCGAAGTCGAGCTTCGCAATGCATCGGGCATGCGCGTCGCGGGGATCGCGCTCGTGGAGTCGCACGTTCACGGCCGTGAGGGCACGCTCGAGATACCGCCCGACGTAAACGGAGAGATGACGCTGATGGCGCGGGCCACGATCGGAGGCCGGGAAGTCGGCGTCGAACGCACGCTCTACGTGCGAGACGGCATCGACTCGAAGCTTCCGAAGGGACGCGCGGTCAACGCGTTTCAAGCGTATGAGCTCGAGCCGATCCGGGTAATCGACGCAGCCCGCGCACCACCCATGCTCGACCCGCGCATCGAAGAAGGGGTGTGCGTGCCCGACCTTCGCTGCACGCTGATCGTTTGGACCGACGCCTGGTCGGGCCGAGCTCGCGTTCGCTCTCGCGTGGGCGTCGAGGTCGAGCGCTCCGTTTCAGCGGTCGAGGACCAGTTCGCTCGCTTCCCTTTGCGGGTCCGCGGTCAAGAGGGCCTCGTCGTCGTCGAGGCGCTGGCCGAAGACGGCACGGTGACCGCATCGCGAAATGTCCGGCTGCCCCTCGTTCCGGGCGGCCTCGTTGCGCGCGCATCCTTTCGTGAGTCGGCTCTTTCGCTGGAGTGGGAGAGCCTCGGCGGCGAAGAGCCCGTTCTCGTGGACGTGTTTGCCGACCACCGATGGGTGCGGGCGTTTTCGCTCAGCCCCGAAAACCCGGGTGCCGAGAGACTGCCCCCCGGAGTGTGGCGGATCCAAGCGCGCGCGGACATCTTTTCGGACAACACCGCCGGCGTCGCTCACGTGGCCGTTCCAGCCGCTGGCGGCGCCCAGCCGCTCCGCGCAGCCGCAGAGGCCGTGATGAAGACCGCCGACCGCGAGGGCCTCGACCCGCTTGCCGCCGCGATCCTCGACGGCTCCTTCTCTGGAAGCCAAAGCGACGCCATGCGCGCCCTCTTTGCGGTGCCGAGCTTCGGCGTCGTCGCGGTCGGCCCAGGCGTCAGCGCTCGCATCGGGATCGACGAGGCGGTTGCACGCGAGCAAGACGTTCGACGGTGGCAGGCCGCTGGAGTCATCCTGTTGCTCGGGTTCGTCGTGAGCATGATTCTCTTCCGCGTGGAGGTCGTTGCCTACGCTCGCGCGAGCGCGTTCCTCGACGACCTCGGCGGCGAGGACTCGAGGCCTCGGCGCTCCCCTCCAACCGAACGGGGTCTCTGGGCGTTCGTCCTGCTCGTCTTCGTTCTGATCGCGGTGCTCGCGCTCTCTAAGCGTTGGTTTTGACTGTTGTTTGCGTGCGTCCTCAGGGCGACCTAGATTGCACCCGTGCTCGACTCGGTCCTGAAGAAGGTGTTTGGCACCAAGCACCAGCGCGAAGTGAAGCGCATGCAGCCCATGGTGTCCGCGATTTCGGCGCTCGAGCCGGAGATACAGAAGCTCTCCGACGCGCAGCTCCGGGGCAAGACGGCCGAATTTCGCCAGCAGCTCGCCAACGGCGCACCGCTCGACGACCTGCTGATCCCCGCGTACGCGGTCGCTCGCGAGGCTGGCAAGCGAGTCCTCGGCATGCGCCACTACGACGTCCAGCTCGTCGGCGGCATCGTGCTTCATCAGGGCAAGATCGCCGAGATGAAGACCGGCGAGGGTAAGACCCTCGTCGCGACGCTGCCCTGCTATCTCAACGGGCTCGAGGGCAAAGGCGTGCACGTCGTCACCGTCAACGACTACCTCGCGACGCGTGACGCGGAGTGGATGGGCAAGCTCTACGGGTTTCTCGGGCTCAGCACGGGGGTCGTCGTTCCTGGTCAGAGCAATGCCGTCAAGAAGCGCGCGTACGCGTGCGACGTGACGTACGGCCAAAACAACGAGTTCGGCTTCGACTACATGCGCGACAACATGAAGTTCAGCATCTACGACTACGTCCAGCGTGATCTGAACTACGCGATCGTCGACGAGGTCGACTCGATTCTGGTCGACGAGGCCCGGACGCCTCTCATCATCAGCGGGCCGGGCGAAACCGCGAGCGAAAAGTACGAGCAGATCAACGAGATCATCCCGCGCCTGCGCATCGACGAGCACTACGATCTCGACGAGAAGAACCGGAGCGTCACGCTCACCGAGGATGGCATGGAGCGCGCGCAAGAGCTGCTCGCGGGCCGCGGGCTGCTCGGAGGAGATGGAACGAACCTCTACGACCCCGTCAACCTCGAAACGCTCCACATCCTTCAGCAGTGCCTCCGCGCGCACGCCCTCTACAACCGTGACCAGCACTACATGGTGAGCGAGGACGGCAAGGTCATGATCATCGACGAGTTCACCGGCCGTGTTCTTCCAGGCCGCCGCTGGTCGGACGGTCTGCACCAGGCCGTCGAGGCGAAAGAGCGGGTCTCCATTCAAAGCGAGAACCTGACCCTCGCGACGATTTCGTTCCAGAACCTCTTCCGGCTGTACCGGAAGCTGTCTGGCATGACGGGCACGGCCGACACCGAGGCGGCCGAGTTTCACGACATCTACAAGCTCGACGTCGTCGTCATTCCCACGAACAAGCCGATCGCGCGACTCGACGAAGAAGATCTGATCTACAAGACCGAGCGCGAGAAGTTCAAGGCGATCTGCGAGGAGATCGAGGAGTCCCACAAAGCTGGGCAGCCCGTGCTGGTCGGCACCACGAGTGTCGAGAAGTCAGATGCGGTCGCCCACTTCCTCAACCGGCGCAACATCCCGCACAACGTCCTGAACGCGAAGCAGCACGAGCGCGAGGCGTACGTGGTTGCCCAGGCCGGCACGCCGGGCGCCGTCACGGTCGCGACCAACATGGCCGGTCGAGGCACCGACATCGTGCTCGGCGGCAATCCCGAGATGCTCGCTCGGATGGAAGTGCTCGAAAATTCCTCGGAGGAGGTGCTCTCCGATCCTGCTCGACGGGATGCGGCAACCGAAAAGGCTACGGCGCACTTCCTCGCCAAGTGCAAGGAAGACGCGAAAGCCGTGAAAGATGCCGGAGGTCTTCGCATCATCGGCACCGAGCGCCACGAATCGCGCCGAATCGACAATCAGCTTCGCGGCCGCTCGGGCCGTCAGGGAGATCCGGGTGCTTCCCGCTTTTTCCTCTCTCTCGAAGACGATCTGATGCGCATCTTCGCGGGCGAGCGCGTTCAAACGATGATGGACCGCCTCGGCATGGAAGAGGACGTCCCGATCGAGCATCGATGGGTCACCCGTGCCGTCGAGAACGCGCAGAAGAAGGTCGAGGAGCGGAACTTCGACATTCGTAAGCACCTCCTCGAGTACGACGACGTGATGAACCAGCAGCGCAAGAGCATGTACGCGCTTCGAAAGCAGGTGCTGCGCGGCGAATACCGCTCCGTTCCCACCGACGAAGAGCGTAAAGCCGGCGCCGAGCCCGAACCGTTCGTCGAGGAGGTCGACGCCGAGCTGGTTTCACGCGTGAGCCAAGTTCTCGAGAACATGGTGAAGTTCCACTCCTACCCGCTTCCGGACGAGGGCCTCACACAAGACGAGCTTCCCGCCCATCGCAAGCGCGCCATCGAATCCGACCTCGATTCGCTCACCGACGTCCGAGTCGAGCCGCTCGAAAAAGACATCTATCTCTGGTTCGGCTGCGTCGTTCCGCTGGAGGACTTTCGAAAGGACCCTGGCGGAGCCTTCAAACATCTCGAACAAGCGGTCGGCATGTCGCTCTCCGAGCAGAAGGAGCGCCTGCTCGACTTGGTCGACGAGATCGTCGTCACGATGACCGACCACGCGTGCCCTCCCGGCAAGCACTACGAGGACTGGGACCTCGAGGGGTTGGAGCGCGCCTACAAAGAGCAGTTTGCCATCGGTGCGACCGGGATTCGCGACATCTCGGACCGAGATGAGCTCCTCAAGAAGCTCTACAGCGACGCCGAGGCCATCCTCGTCCGCAAGGAAGAGGACTTCGGCCCGGAGAACTTTCTCCGGCTCTTCAGAGACCTCTATCTGCAAGAGATCGACAAGCAGTGGATGGACCACCTACAGGCCATGGACCACCTGCGCGATGGCATCGGGCTTCGCGGGTACGGCCAGCGCGATCCGAAAAAGGAATACAAGCGCGAAGGCTTCGACATGTACCTGGAGATGGTGCAGAGCGTGAAGTCCTCCGTGACGGTTGCGATGTTCACCGTCGAGCGGGCGGGTGAAGAGGAGCTTCGCCAGCTCGAAGAGCAGCGCCGGCAGGCCACGGAGAAGCGGCAGCGGCAGATCCGCGCGACGCATCCAGGCGAAGCGGGCGGCGACGGAGGCCGTCAGCCGGGGCAGGCCGGGCTCAGTCGCCGTCAGAGACGCGCCGCGGCGGCACGCGGCCGGCGTGCTGGGGCGGGGGCACCGGACGCGCCGCCTCCCCCGCAGGCAGCCGTGCAGCAGGCGACGGTCAAGCGCGAGCGTCCGAAGCTCGGCCGCAACGACCCCTGCTACTGCGGCAGCGGCAAGAAATACAAGAACTGCCACTACCGCGAAGACCAGGCAGCAGCCTCGCCGCAGTAGCCCGCATCTGGTAAGAGGCCGGCGATGAGTGGAGGCGTCAAAGGGTTTCGCTTTGCGGGTGTGCACGGGGGCATCAAGAAGGACGGTGCGCTCGACATGGGGCTCATCGCCGCGGAAGAGCCGGCAACCGCTGCGGGTGTGTTCACCCAGAACCGGGTCCGCGCGGCGCCCGTCGTGCTGAGCGAGCGCCGTCTGCTCGGCGGCTCCTGCCAAGCGCTTCTCGTCAACAGCGGCAATGCAAATGCGTGCACGGGCCGGGCGGGGCGGCAGGCCGCGCTGAATCTGACGCGCGCAGCCGCCGCAGTGCTCGGTGTTCCCCAGGCTCTGGTCGCGTCGGCGTCGACGGGCGTCATCGGTGTGCAGCTCCCCCAGCAGCCCATGCTCGAGGCAATCCCCGCTCTCGTCGACGATCTCTCGGCGAACGGCGCTGCCCGCTTCGCACGCGCAATTCTCACCACGGATCGAGGCCCCAAGGTTGCGCGCGCGGAGTTCAAGGTCGGCTGGAGCGTCTGCCGCATCCTCGGCATCGCGAAAGGTGCAGGGATGATTCACCCCAACATGGCAACCACCCTCGGCTTCGCCATGACCGACGCGTCGATTCACCGCTCGACGCTTCGGCGCATGCTCGTCCACGCGACCGAGCGCACGTTCAATCGTGCGAGTGTCGACGGCGATACCAGCACCAACGATGCGGTCTACGCGTTGGCGTCCGGTGCGGCTGCTGCGCGTCCAATCGCCGAAAAGAGCGCGGCGGCTCGCAAGCTCGCCGCGGCGCTCGAGGAAGTGCTCGAGACGCTCGCCAAGAAGGTGGTTGCAGACGGGGAGGGCGCCGAGCATCTGGTCCGAATCGAGGTTCGCGGCGCCAAGTCCGACGCCGACGCGGTTCAAGTCGCGCGAACGATCGCCGGCTCACAGCTCGTGAAGACCGCGCTTCATGGCTGCGACCCCAACTGGGGCCGGATCCTCGCAGCCGCAGGCCGCTCCGGGGTGGGTTTCAATCCTGATCACGTGTCCGTGAAGATCGGGGCCGTGCCGATTTTCGATCACGGCGTACCCGTCATGACCGCCAAGACCGAGTCCAAAGCCGCCTCGACCATGAAACGCCGGGAGTACGAGATCACCGTGGCCGTCGGCAAAGGGCGCGGCATCGGCCATTACTGGACCTGCGACCTCGGACACGAGTACGTTCGGATCAACGCCGACTACCGAACGTGACTCCAGCCGATGCTCCGAACAATCATTTTCCTTTGTGCCCCGCTGCTCGCTCTGCACGTGTTGCACGCGACAGCCGACGCGGACCAGAACGGTGAAGCGGCCGCGGCAGAAGACCAAGCCGTTCCAGCGAAGCCAGCGACGCTCTGCACTCGCAGCGAGAAGCTCGAGAAAGTGGCCCAGCTGCTGGCCGATCAAGGGCACATTCCGCCCTCGTCGGAGCTCATCCGAGCGGCTCGGGACGAGGGGGTCGATGCCAACCCCGTCTACGCCAAGTTCGGCGTGACTGGGGAGGTTGCGAGCTTCAAGGCGTGGGTCGAGGATTTGCTCGAGACCGCAGACGCCCCCTTGATCTGCGGACGAGCCCGATCGGGCGAGCGTGTCGTATTGGTGGCGGCGGTTCGGGCAGGCGCGATCGATCTGATCGGGAAGAACCGCCTTCATGCCGAGGTCATCGAGGACTTCCGCGACCCGTACCTGATGGTCCGGGATGCGTCCGGAGCGTCCCGGCGCATCGCCGTCGATGGCGAAGCGTCCGGCTCGACCATCACGCTGCCGGGCGAGTGGGGCCGGCCGCTCTTCGTACAGCTGGTGGCGACCGGGCCCAACGGGCCTCGACCGGTGGCCGAGCGCTGGGTCGGCAAGATCCCGCAGCACGAGCCGGTACGCGGCGGCTCGCAGTCACCGGAGGCGTGGCTGATGCAGCTTCGTCGTGCGGCCGGCGCGCGCACGGTTCGATCGAATCGGCTTCTCAGCCGGGAGGCGACCGCGCATGCGCAAAACGTCTGCGACTCCGGAAAGCTCGGGCACGAGCTCGACCCTCACGGCGATCCCGAGGCCCGTCTCCTAAAGCGTGGCATCCAAGCGCGCGTGGTCGGCGAAGCGGTCGCGAGAGCTCGTACGATGCGGGAGGCGCTCCATGCCATCGAGGACAGCCCGAGCCATCGCATGACCGTCACCGACCCGCGCTTCACCGACGCGGGCTTCGGTGAAGCCAAGGACGACAAGGGCCGCACCTGCGCCGTGGTCCTGCTTGCGTCCTGGCCCCGCAAATCCCCCCCGTAAACCCCGTGGCGGCGAAGCCGCTTTACGGGGCACGCTTGGGGCGGCTCGAGCTCGCCTGGTAGATGACGACGAAGACCTGCGCGAGCGCCATCCCAGCGACGATCGTTCCAGCCGTCCCTGTCAACAGCGCGGCGATCGTCGGCCCCTCGATGGTGGCCTCGAGGCCTGGGCGCGGCCACACCTGGCATGCCACCAGCAGGCCGAGGTGGATCGCATAGAGCGCGAGCAGCGCCGCCGCCCAGACGTGGGAGCCTCCTCGAGTGCTGCTTTCCATGAAGGCCATCAGAGAAAGCAGCGCAAGCAGCCCAAAGCTCATGTGGGTCGTCGCGGGCGCCCAGGACTGCCAGTGGCCCTCGAGCATGACCAGGCTTTCGTGCCCGCCGGACACGACGAACCAGGCGCCGAGCACCGCAACCCCGAGCGCCACCGCCGACCGAGAGAGGCGCGCACCGCGGTAGTACGCTCGGAAAAGGAGGCTGCCGCTCAGAAGAATCGTCGCGCTCGCCAGGATGATCCCCTCGGGCGCGATTCCGTGCACGGCCTGCTGCCAGAGCGCAACTCCGGTTGCGACCAAGCCGGCGAGCGTCAGCGAAATCGCACGTGCGCGATAGGACATCGGCGTGAGCGCCAGCGTTCCCATCATCACGAGGAGCGCGACCGACACGAAGGTGAGCGCGTGGACTCCGCCGGTGACGAACACGGCGGGAATGCCCAAGGCACAAAGCGCCACGGTCGCGACGCGAAGCGACGTCTGGCCAGGGCTCGACGGCCTCATCTGCTCGCGCAGCAGATCCGACGCCAGAATCGGAGGTCCCGCGGGCACGGGGACCTGGGGGAGGCTCGGGTCGCGCTCGAGCGTGGGAGCCGCGGGATCGGCGGACGGCGGCTCCCGGTCCGGGTCGACGGCGTCGGGTTCCGCATCGTCTTTTCGCCGGTGGAGCGGCAGCACCGGGGCCGGCTCGCTCGCCTCCCGCTCGCGAATCGTGGTCCGGCTCAGTCCGGTGTCTGCGGGCTCGGTTTCCTGAGGCTCCGAGAGCGCGACCACCGCCGCAGCCTGAGCCGAGGCGCCCGTCGATGGCTCGGGCGAGAACGTACCGCTGCGCTCGGCGGCCGATTGAATGCCGCTTGGCTTCGACGGGCTCGCGAGCGGGACGACCGGTTTGGCGCCTGGCACCGGCTCTCCGCAGGCGCCGCAAAAAGCGTCCGTCCTCACGACTTTAGCATTGCAGCTCTTGCAAGTTGGCATCTGGCCCGGCCTGCCCGGTCCTGAGATCATACGCATGACCGTGCGCGCACTTCAACCGGCGTGGTAGGGGGATGTAGGCACCCGTGCTCGGGCCCTCCAGTGTGCCGGGACCGCGACATCGCGTGCGCGACCGTGACAGAAATGTCCTACCGATAGCGCGCTCAGCGGCGAAAACCCCCGTTTTTTGCCGCCTGACAGGTTGGCACCGCGATTGCAGTGAATAGGAACGCTTGCTTAAGACCCACGCCGTGCACTTTCCAGCTTGCCCGGCATCCGCGCGGCGATGGGTCGTCCTTAACTCCGTAAACTCGGGAACTCACACACCCTAGCTTAACGCCTAGCTTATCACTGTAGCATCGATTCTTTCGTTTGAAATGGGTCACCGTCTGGTGGCCCATTTGCTTTTTAATTCGCAGAGATGCGCGATGCCGGGTCGGGACTCAGTCGTACGAGCGAAGCGCGTCCTTCGTCCAAAGTTTTTCTTTTTTGAGCTGGTGCAGCTCCAGCTCTTCGGTCGGCGTGAGGCTCAGACGGCTGTCGAGGGCTTCGACGCGGGCCGCGAGGTCGGCATGCCGTTTTTCGAGGTGCTCTCGGGTTCGTTCGGGCGGAATGGTTCGAGCTTGCTGCTTGGACATATCACCTCCGGACTTCGGAAGGGTTTCAAAGCCAAGCCATCGCTGGGCGCGTCCAGGCGCCCGACCTCATCCTACGGATCCGCGCCGCGATGATCAATCCCGCGTTTGGGGGCGATGGGTTTGCCTTGTACGCCCCCGGACTGCGTGAATACTACGGCCCGGGGAGCGTTCTACACCTTGATGACCTTGCGACTTGCGGCGATCGGTCTGTGTTTCGTGCTGGTTTCGTGGCGGGCCGCGGCCGGAGCCGAGGAGCCCAAGACCCTCGACGCAGCGGCGGTCGTCACCCTGGTGCAGACCTTCTACGACCAAACCAAGACCCTACAGGCCGAGTTTGAGCAAACCCGGTACACCCGGCTCTACGATCGCTACGACCGCGCCCGGGGAAAGGTCGTTTTCAAAAAGCCCGGGAAGATGCGCTGGGACTACGCCCAGCCCAACGGGCAGGTCTTCGTGAGCGACGGCCGCAGGCTGCTGATCTACCAGCCGCCCGAAGAAGGCGAGAAACGCGGACAGCTCATCGAGCGCTCACTCGACGAAGACCAGCTCCCCTCGGCGTTCTCGTTCCTCACGGGCGCGGGCAGTCTCGATGACGATTTCGAGGTTCGGCTTCTCGAGCACAGCCACGAGAAGTTCAAAGACGGCTACGTGCTGCAGCTCATTCCTCGGCGGCCGACGCCCAACTACGAGCAGCTGGTGTTCTACGTTCGCACGCTGACGAGCGATGGGAAGCGCGCGGGCATCGTGCAGCGCGTCCTGATCATCGATTCCGCGGGGAACCGAAACCGCTTCGACTTCGCGAAGATCAAGTTCAACCGCGACGTGCCCGACAAGCGCTTCAGCTATCGCCCGCCGCGAGGGACCGAACGCGTCGAGCCTTGAGCTCGGGCCCGAGCCACGAGCGAGTCGATCGCGTCGCGAAGCGCGCCCAGGTCGCCCGGAGCGACGAGCATGGTGTCGTCGCTCGGCCGAAGCACGTCCGCCATGGCGCCCACGCGCGATGCGATCACCGGAAGCCCGCGTGCGCGCGCCTCGAAGACCACCGTCGGAAGCCCGTCGCCCTCACGCGACGGGACGACGAGGCCGTCGGAGGCGCGGAGCAGCGCTTCCTTCTCGGCGCCCCGCACCCAGCCCTCGAACCTCGCGCAGACTCCCAGATCCCCCGCGAGCCGAGCCAGTCGCACCCGCTCGGGGCCGTCTCCGGCGATCCGTATCTCGAGCGGCTGCCGGGCATCGGCCGCCGCCCGTAGCAGCCGGTCGACCCCCTTCAGGGGGATCAGCCGGCCGAGAAACAGGAGGGTGGGGGCCCGCATTCCGAGCCGGCTTCTGAGCGCCGCGCGGCTTTCTCGAAGGGTGCCCGGCGGCTCGATCGGCATCGGGCCGACGTGAGTCGCAATGCGACCCGGCGTGAGGTCGGCGGTGTGCATGAACCGATCGCGAAGCGCCCCGCTCAGAAACCACATCGAGGTCGCGCCCGCCGCGATCCGGCGTGCGGCGGCCGGACCCCACGGCGCGCGCGAAAGCCACCGCACGTCGGTCGCATGGCAAATGCAGAGATGATCGCGGCCACGAGCAACGGTCGACGCGACGAGACCGCTCGGCATGCACCATGAGCTCACCAGCGCATCGCAGTCGCTCAGCTTCGCCTGCGAGGCTCGGAGGAGCGCCGCGGTGAAGCTCGCGGCGCCGGCCCATCGTGCGGGTCGCCGCCGGAGGTTTTCCGGCGCCCCGGCTCCGTAGAAGGTTTGCTGAAGTCTTCGCGGGCGTGCATACGGCACCCAGGTCACCTCGATCCCGGACCACCGCGGCGGCTCGCCGCCGTCCGAGGGCTCGGGCGCGAGGACGTGCACCTCGTACCCATGAGCCGTCAGGCCCCGCGCCAGCGTTCCGACGAAGGCCCCGCAGTGGTCTCCCTCGAAGCGCGGGAATCCGGTCGTGAGAACCCCGACCTTCAAAACGCGATCACTCCACGGTGACGGTCTTCGCGAGGTTTCGCGGCTGGTCGACGTCGGTCCCTTTGTAGTCCGCCACGCAGTAGGCGTAGAGCTGAAGGGGGACGACGGTGACGAATGGGCTCAAGGCTTCGTGCGTCGGCGCAACCTCTACGTAGGCGTCGCAAAGCGCCTGTGTCTGAGCATCTCCCGCGCTGGTGACTCCGATGATCTTCGCCTCGCGGGCGCGCGCCTCCTGCAGGTTGCTGCACACGCGCTCGTAGTGCCGGTCTTGCGGCGCGAGCACGATGACCGGAACCTCGGAATCGAGTAGCGCAATCGGCCCATGCTTCATTTCGCCCGCAGCGTAGCCCTCGGCGTGAACGTAGGAGATCTCCTTGAGCTTGAGCGCGCCCTCGAGGGCCATCGGGTAGCTGAGCCCGCGGCCGAGAAAGAGGACGTCTCTCGCGCTCGAGAATTCGCCGACCATCTCGCTAATCGTCTCGTGGGTCGCTTTCAGGTTCTCGTCGATCAGGTGTGGAATCCGCGCCAGCCCTTCGATCAGCTCGCCGGCTTCACCTTCGCTCATGGTTCCACGTCGCCGCGCGAGCCAAATGCTGAGCATCAGCAGGTTTGCGAGCTGGGCCATGAAGCACTTGGTCGAGGCAACGCCAATTTCGGGGCCGGCGTGCGTGTAGAAGCTCGCGTCGGCCATACGTGGAATGGCGCTCCCGTTGACGTTGGCAATCGCGAGGATCTTCGCGCCGCGCGCTTTGGCTTCCTTCGCGGCCATCAGCGTGTCGATCGTTTCGCCCGACTGACTCACGGCTACCACCAGGTCGCCCTCGCCGACCACGGCGTCGCGCCCGCGGAACTCGCTCGCAAGCTCGGTGATCGTCGGCACCTGTGCGAACTCTTCGAGCCAGTACCGCCCCGCGATCGTCGCGTGGTGACTCGTTCCGCAGGCCAGCAGAATCACGCGCCGAATCGCCTTGGCGTCGTCTTCGCTCAGGCCGACTTCCGCGGTGACCACGTCGGCACCCTCGCGGTCGAGCCGGCCGCGAAGCGTGTCTTCGAGCGCGCGTGGCTGCTCGAAGATTTCCTTCAACATGAAGTGCTTGAACCCGGCCTTCTCCGCCATGACGGGCGACCACGAGATCTTTCGGGGGCGCCGGCTCACCGGCGTCCCTTCGAGGGTCGAGATGGCGAAGCCGTCGGGCTCGAGCACGGCGACCTCGCCGTCTTCGAGAAACACCATCTCGTTGGTGTACGGCAGGAGCGCAGGGATGTCGCTTGCGCAGTAGGTGGCGCCACGCGAGACCCCGAGCACGAGCGGAGACGAGCTTTTCGCCACGACGACTTTGCGCGGCTCGTTCTCCGAGACCACCGCGATTGCGTACGCTCCGTCGACTTGGTCGAGGGCCCGCCGAATCGAAGTGACCATGTCGTGACCGGCGATGATCTCCCTGTGGATCAGGTGCGAGACGATTTCGGTGTCGGTGTCGCTCGCGATCGTGAAGCCTCCGGCTTCGAGCTCCGCCCGGAGCTCGAGGTGGTTTTCGATGATCCCGTTGTGCACGACCGCCACCGGTCCGGCGATGTGTGGGTGTGCATTGACCTCCGACGGACGTCCGTGCGTGGCCCAGCGAGTGTGGCCGATGCCTACCGTGCCGCGAAGGCCTCTTTCGGAGAGCGCCGTCTCGAGGTTGCGGAGCTTGCCGACGGCGCGAACGATTTCGATGCCACCCTCTTCGTGGACCGCGACGCCCGCAGAATCATAGCCCCGATATTCCAAACGCCGCAGCCCGTCGAGCAAGATGGGCGCGGCCTGCTCGTCACCCACGTAGCCGACGATTCCGCACATACCCCGACTCTACTGGATGGGACCGCGCTGCGCACCCGAGGCACTGGGTCTCTGGTCTTCGAAGCGTGCCTTGACCTCTCCGTCGGGAGACGCGACCGTGACGGGCCCGTAGCGGCTGAGGGACGGCGCAAAGTCCGCCGCCTGGCCGACGATCACCACGAGCGCTTCTTTCGGCCGGATGTAGTTCCTGGCGACGTAGTGCGCTTCGGACGCGCTCGTCTTGCGGATCCAATTCCGGTAGTTGTCCCAGTAATCGCCTGGAAGACCGAAGGTGCGGAGCTTCACGACGAGGTCTGCCAGCTTCCCGGGCGTGTCGACTTTGAGCGGAAACGAATCGCTGAGATATCGCTTTGCATTCGCCAGCTCCTCGCCCCCCGCAGGCTCCTGGTGGATGCGCTCGAGGTGCTCGAAAAAAGCGCCGACCGCTTCGTTCGTCACCTCGGTTCGAACGGACGAGTACGCGATGAAAGGTCCGACGTCTACGCGTTCGGCAAGCGCGCTATAGGCTCCGTAGGTCAAGCTCCGTTTCTCGCGCAAGTCCATGAAGAGCCGCGAGGCCGCCGAGCCGCCGAGCACCTGATTGGCGACGACCAACGGGATCCACTCCCGGTTCCCGCGCTGAATCGCGAGATTCCCGATGTAGATCACCGACTGCACGGAGCCGGGGCGGTCGATCACGAGGATGTTGCGGTCCTTGGGGCGAGGTGGCTCGCCGTACACGGGGACTGCGCGCTTGCCCGCCTTCCAAGCTCCGAGGGTCTTTTGCGCCACCTCGGCGACGTGGTCGGGATCGACCTTGCCGGCGACGACGAGGAATGCGTTCCGGCCGACGAAATGCGTGCGGTGCCAGCGGACCATGTCCTGCCGGCGGACTCTCTTGACCGCCTGCGGCGTGGTGTCGACCGTGCCGTACGGATGGTCGCCGTAGAGCGACCGGTAGAAGGCGCGGCGCGCGATGTAGCGAGGCTCCCGCTCGGCGAGCGCGAGGCGATCGAGCTCGCGGCGCTTGAGCTTGCCGAGCTCGCGGGTGTCGAAAGCAGGCTTGCTCGCCACCTCGGCCAGGATTTCCATCACGACGTCGAAGTGCTCGGCGAGCGCACGGACGCCGACGAACGTGCTTTCTTCGTCCGAGCCTGCCCAGAGGTCTGCGCCGAGAAACTCGATTTCTTCTGCGATCTGGGCCGCCTTACGCTGGGTCGTGCCCTCTTTCAGCATCTGCGCGACGAGCCCGGAGAGGCCTGGCAGCCGTTTCGGGTCGGACTCGGCGCCGCTCCTGACGATCAGCGTCGCGTAGACGACCGGAAGCTGGTCCGTGACGATCGTGTTGACCTCGAGGCCGTTATCGAGCTGCGCGATTTGAACCGGTGGGAGGACGAGGTCCGTCGCAGGAGTCGGTGGTGGCGGCTGCTCGGTCGAAGGCTCTGCCTTGGCCTGGGCGTCGACGGCCGTCTCGGGCTGCGTTGCCTCTTTGGCGCACGACGCTGCGAGCGCCAACACACACCCGAGGAGCGCAAAGCGGAATCGAAGTAACATCATCGGTCCCCCTCCGTCGGCGCTTGACCGGGCAAGACGTCGAGCACCGTGCGATTGCTCGAATCGAAGTACTGCCCCGCCACGCGCTTGATGTCGTCGGCAGTGACTGCCAAGTAGTGGTCGAGCTCGAGCTTGAGCAGATTGGCATCCCCCCAATAGAGCTCGTATTCGGCGAGGCGCTGCGAACGAGCCATGTTGGACTGCAGCCCGAACACGAAGGCGGCGCTCGTTCGGTTCTTCGCCTTTTGGAGCTCGCGCTCCGCCACGCCGTTCTTCGCGATGTTCGCGATCTCTTCGAACACGATCTCCTGTGCCTTTTTCGGCGGGTGACCGCTCGCCATCACGGCCCAGACGCTGAAGAGATCCGGTCCGCGGCGGTCATCGGTTCCGACGGTCACCTCTTGGCAGATCTCGTCTCGCTTGACGAGGCGCTGGTAGAGGCGGCTCGATTCGCCGTCTCCCAAAATCAGCGCGAGCATTTCGAGCGCGTAGTGGTCCGGTGTGCGGCTTCGCGGAATGTGGTACGCGACGTGGAACGCGGGAAGCGTGGCGTTCGGGTCGTACATGGTCTCGGTGCGCTCCGCGGTCTGTGGCTCGAGCGGTGGCAGACTGAGCTCCTCCGTTTGCCGGGCGGGGATGTCGCCGAAGTACTTTTCGACGAGCCGCATCGCTTCCTCGGGCTCGAAGTCACCTGCGATGCTGAGCACGGCGTTGTTGGGCGCGTAGTGGGTGTCGAAGAACTGCTGAACCGCTTCGAGCGGTGCATCGACCAGGTCTTGCATGTCTCCAATCGTCGAGTGGGCGTAAGGCCAGTAGTCGCCGTACGCGAGCTCGTTGATGCGCAGCATGCTCGGGATGTAGGGCTGATTGTCGATTCGCTGACGGCGCTCCTCCATCACGGTTTGGCGCTGGTTTTCGAAGTTCTCCTGGGTGATGGCGAGCGATCGCATTCGGTCGGCCTCGAGCCAGAGCCCGAGCGCGAGCTCATTCGACGGCAGGGTCTCGAAGTAGTTGGTTCGGTCGTTGCTCGTCGTCCCGTTGGCGCTGCCACCCCGGTTGATGATCAGGCCGAAATGCTCGCCCTTTCCGACGTTTGCAGAGCCTTGAAACATCATGTGCTCGAACAGATGCGCGAAACCCGAGCGCCCCTTCACCTCGTTGCGCGAGCCCACGTCGTAGTAGACCGAGACGGCGACCGTCGGAACGGTTTGGTCTTGGTTCATCACGACGCGCAGCCCGTTGTCGAGCGTGGCGCGGCTCACTTGAAGGCTCGACAACTCGGCGGTGCCTTGCTCCGTATCGGCTTGGCCCGATGCGAATGCCGCCGCGACCGTCACGAGCGAAGCGACTACGGTCCCCATGAAAACCCGGCTCATCTGACTCCTATCGATACTCGAAACTCGAGGAAGCTCAGAGGGGCGCTACCACATCCACCCCCTGGGGCAAAGCGGTTGACGTGGTCTCGCGTTTTACGAACACTCCACGACCCCGCATGCACGCCGCCGTTTTATCGATTGGCACCGAGCTCACCCGCGGTGAGTTGGTCAACACGAACGCCTCGTGGCTCGGCGAAGAGCTCACGAAGCTCGGCTTCGAAGTGACGGAGCATGCGACCGTCGACGACGACCTCGATCGAATCGTGACGCTCATAAGGCGGTTTTCGGAGACCCATCGCGTCGTGGTGGCGACCGGCGGGCTCGGACCGACGACGGACGACCTCACCACGGAAGCTGCCGCAAAGGCCGCCGGCGTCGGGCTCCGTCGCGACGAGAGCGTGGTCGAGGGCATCCGGCAGAAGTTCAAGGCGTTCGGTCGCGTGATGCCGGAGTCCAACGCGAAGCAAGGCGACTTCCCTGAAGGCTCCGAAGTTCTGCCGAACGCCGTTGGCACGGCCCCTGGCTTTTCGATGTCGCTCGGCGGCGCGCGGTTTTTCTTCGTGCCCGGGGTGCCGCGGGAGATGAAGTACATCTTCGCCGAATCAATCGTTGCTGCGATCTCTCCGCTTGCGGAGCGGCGGACCCATCAGGTTCACGTCCGCACGTTCGGGATGACCGAGTCCGGCGTGGCGCAGGCGCTTCGAGGGCTGGAGGAGGAGCACGCGGGTTTGACGCTCGGATATCGTGCACATTTCCCGGAGATCGAGGTGAAGGTGCACGTGCGCGCGGAGTCGGCAGTCGAGGCCGAGCGGCGCGCGGAGGCGATTGCGGAACGAGTTCGGGGGATCCTCGGTGATGCGGTGTTCGGGGGCCGTACCGATGATTTCGCAGAGGTCGTAGGAGGCGCGCTCCGCGACAAAGGCATGACGCTCGCCGTCGCAGAGTCGTGTACCGGCGGCCAGGTCGGTGAGATGCTGACCCGGTTTCCCGGCGCCTCGGACTTCCTGCTGCTCGACGCGGTCGTCTACGCGAACAGCGCCAAGGAGGCGGTGCTC
>JAHELW010000215.1 GCA_024643985.1 Myxococcales bacterium
CAATTTCGGACGCGCTGTACAGGAGAGCCGAGGCGGCTTTCGTATGGAGGGCGACGCGAAGCGAGCGATTGGTCTTTGGATAGCTCTCGCGTGCACGGACGAACCAGCGCCCGTAGAGCTGAACTCCGCCGCGGTCATCGCCGATAGCGCGGTGAGCGACAATGTCTGTCTCGGTGGCTTTGCTCAGGTCGGCGGCGGATTCGCAAACGGGGGCGGGGTTTGGCAAGAGGGAGGCGTTCTGACCATCGAAGGGACGACGATCAACAACAACCTCGCGGATGGAATGACGGGGCCGTGGGAGGCGGGCGAAGGCGGCGGGTTGGTGATTTTACTGGACGCGCGCTTCGCTGCGGTCAATTCCACCATTAGCGGCAACCGTGCCGATTTCAGCGAGGCCATGGAAGTCGGGCTGAGGGCGACCGCCGCGTTCTACAACTCCACGATCGCCTTCAACTCGACCGACGAGAGCCACTCGGCTTTCGACATTCGAAGTGACTCGGAGGTCACGCTCAGCCACACGATCCTCTCGAACGCAGGACGGTGCTTCGGCTCGGTCCAGTCTCTCGGCTACAACTTGTTCGGCCCCAACTTCGAGTGTGGCATCGAGGGCGGCGCCATCGGCGACGTCGTCGAGGTCGATCCGCAGCTAGAGCCCCTGGCCGACAACGGCGGACCGACGCTCACCCATGCGATCTCCCAGAGCAGCCCGGCTCTCGACGCGGGCGACCCGTCCGGATGCGCGGCAGCTGACGGCAGACCGCTCACCCGCGATCAGCGCGGCGCAACGCGCCTGCAGGGTATTTGCGACATCGGAGCGGTCGAGATCCAGCAGCCCTGAGCGACGTCGTTCGTCGCTGCCTTTGCGGGCTTCTCGATCACTCGGACGAAGAAGCTCGAGGCCCCTCTACTACTCCGCCACGACCTCGTCGCACATGATGCCGTCATACGCCTCGCAGTCGAGCGCGCAGACTTGAAACTTTCCCTCGCACGTGCCCTCGTATTGGCTTTCGAGCACGGCGTCGTCATCGAGAACCTGGTCGATGAAATCGCGGAAGCTCATCGTGCCGCTCGGAGTCTCGATCTCGGTGCCAACCCAGGTGGCCGCGGCGGGGTCTTCTTGGAACGCATTGATGAACTCGAGCTCCGAGGAGCCGATGTCTTCGAGTCCGGTGACCGTCAGGCAGTGGCTCGTGTTCGTATTACGGTAGTAGGGCATGTAATACGCGAGGTTGTCGATCTCATCGAGGAGGTCTCGGAGAGCCGAGAGATCCTCCGAGGTCAAGCGATAGATCTCCGTTCGGCCCGCGCCGGTATCGACCGAGGTCTCTGGGTCGGAGAAAATCGGGAAGGTCTTTTCGTAGCTCGCGACCGGGAAGTTGTAGTCTCGCTCGAACATCGAAATCGCAAGCCGGTCCTGGGGAAAAGACTCCGCGACTACGCGATTGACCTCCCCGCGGTCCGCCTGGATCGGCTCGGAGCCTGGCAGCGACTCGATCATCGTATCGATGCTCCACGTGGTTCGAATCACGTCATAGAGGCGCGATGAGTTGCTCGGCTCGCCGTTGGTCAACGTGGCAGGCATCACCGGGCCGCTGTCGGCGATCAAATACGCGTTTTCGACGCCGGTCATGCCCCGGCGGATGAAGGGGTAGTTGTTCATGGAGCCAACGCCTCCGGCGCTGCAGCCGCTCACCATCATCTTCGGCACCTGCCGGAACATGCGATCCAGCTCTTCGATCGTCAGGAGCATGTTTTGGTGACCCATGTGATGAAACTCGACGTCAGGGCCCACCCCATCCGGGTCGGTGTAGGTTGCGACGTTGCTGCCGAGGTAGGTGTCTCCAGTGCAGTACGGGATGAACACCCGGTTCCAATCGCCCATGGGATTGATGTCGGTGTCGGCGCTCAACATCGGATAGGCGAGCTCGACCGGCACGTCCCCGTTGATGACGCCGAGGGGCTCCGTGATCGCGGTGAACGGCTCGAGCGAGTCGAGATGCAGATAGACGGCGGGATAGTCGTCGCGAATGCACTCGGCCCCCGGGGCTTCGCGAATGCATTCCGTGTTGAACGGGCCGCCGCGTGCGCAGTCCTCGTAGTCCCAGCACGCGCCGCCCCCCTCGAGGAAGATGACGACGTTGTCCGAGGTCTCCGAGAAGTTGACGAAGAACTTGTACTGGGAGCCGTTGGCGCAGACGGCGCCCTCCGGCTCGAACTTCAGCCACTCTCCGTAAGCCTCGGGAACGAAGGGCTCCTGCGTGCCGTTCTGCCCGCCGGAGTCGGTCCCGCACGCGAAAGCCGCGGCTGCGAGTGAAACGACGAGGACGAAGAAAATGGGTCGCGAGCGGTGTGGATAGGGGGTCATCGTGCGCCTTTCGAGATACGGGCCGGGCTCGGAGGGTATCACAGCCGGCGGCCCGGACGGCGGCGGCTCGCGCTTCGGCAGGCAACTCGGGGCGGCGCTGGTCGATAACGGTTCGTGCTTTCGAATCTATCGCGACGCGCGCGCGGGGTGACTGCGTTCTGTCCGGAGTATCCGGAGCGCCTCGTCGACCTGCCGGACGCCCCGTGCGTGTTTCGCATCGTCGGTGAGCTGCCGGCACTCGAGCGGGCGGTTGCCATCGTCGGCACGCGACGCGCCGACGAGGAGGCGCTCGATTTCGCCTACGACCTCGGCCGGCACGCGGCGCTGGCAGGCTGCGTGGTCATCTCCGGCGGAGCCGTTGGCATCGACCGCGCGGCTCACGAAGGGGCAATCGACGGGGGAGGACACACCGTCGTCGTGCTTCCGACCGGGCTCGATGCGCCCTATCCCAAGGCCAATCACGACCTCTTCGCACGCGCGATCGACGCGGGCTGCCTGCTCACCGAGATAGACGATGGCGCGACTGCACAAAGGGGGCGGTTCCTGACTCGAAACCGCCTGGTTGCTGCGCTCGGCCGATCTCTGGTGGTCGTCCAAGCGCCCGCCCGATCCGGGGCGCTCTCGACCGCCCGCATCGCGCGCCGGCTCGGACGCCCCGTGTTTGCGGCGCCCGCTTCGCCTTGGGATCCCAAGGGATCGGGCAACATCAAGCTCCTCCGGCAGGGCGCGAGGATTTGCACGGCTGCCGGCGATGTCCTATCCGAGACGGCACCGCCGGGGGGCGGCGGGGCGGACCCGTTTCCGGATCGCCGACAAGACACGAATGATTTCAGCAACTTGAGTCAACGAGAGCACACGATTCTCCAGAGCCTCGCCGGCCGCGCGCGTCATCCCGACGAGCTCTGTCACCGCACCGGAATTCCTGCGTTCCAGGTCCAGCAGTCTATTCTCCAGCTACTCGTTCGGGGGCTGATCGAGGAGAAGCCGGGGGGCCGGTACCAAAGTTGCCGA
Organism: Myxococcales bacterium; assembly: GCA_024643985.1. Lineage (GTDB taxonomy): Bacteria > Myxococcota_A > Polyangia > Polyangiales > Houyiibacteriaceae > SG8-38. Next base: position 3,377 of record JAHELW010000215.1, read on the forward strand.
GCTGGCAGGAAGCCTTACTAGAGACAATTCGATGGCCAAAACCCTCCTCATCGTGGAGTCCCCTGCAAAGGCGAAGACCATCAAGAAGTACGTCGGCGACGGCTACGAGGTTCTTGCGTCCAAGGGCCACATCAAGGACCTGCCGAAGCGCGGGGGGGTCGACATCGATGACGGTTTCCAAGAGACCTACGAGCTGCTCGTTGAAAAGGGCAAGGACGAGGTCGTGCGCGCGATTCGAGCGGCGGCGAAGAAGGCGGACAAGGTCCTGCTCGCCACGGACCCGGACCGCGAGGGGGAGGCCATCGCCTACCACCTGATGGAAGTGGCGAAAGAGGCGAACAAGAAAGCCGAGATTCAGCGTGTGCTCTTCGAAGAGATCACCAAGCGGGGCGTTGCCGAAGGGCTCGATCATCCGCGAGACCTCGACTCGAACCTCTACGAGGCGCAGCGTACCCGGCGAGTTCTCGATCGCATCGGTGGCTACCCTTTGTCGAGCCTCCTCTGGAAGAAGCTCGCGTTCGGGCTGTCCGCCGGGCGCGTTCAAACCCCCGCGCTGCGCATCATCGTCGACCGTCAGCACGAGCGCGATGCATTCCTCCCGGTCGACTACTGGCTCGTAGACGCCCGCCTCAAGGGCGAAAAGCCGCATTCCTTCACCGCCACGCTGCAGAGCGTCGACGGCAAGAAGCTCGACAAAGTCGGATCCCGCTTGGCAGCGCTCGCGGAGAAGGACGCGGCCGGGTACGTCGCGGACTTGAAAGCAGCCGATTACCGGGTTGCCGCAATCAACAAGCGCCAGGCGTCGCGCAAGGCGCCCGCTCCGTATACCACCTCGAAGCTGCAGCAAGACGCGGCGAACCGGTTGAGCATGCCGCCGAAGCGAACGATGAGAATCGCGCAGCAGCTCTATGAGGGCATCACGCTCGGTCGGGGCAAGAACGCGGAGACGGTCGGCTTGATCACCTACATGCGTACCGACAGCGTTCGGCTTTCGCCCGATGCGGTGAACGATGCACGCGGATACATCGAAAAGAAGTACGGCAAAGAGTCCGTTCCCGAGAAGCCAAACGTCTTCAAGAGCAAGAAGCAAAACGTTCAGGACGCACACGAGGCAATCCGCCCCACGCGGCTCGACCTGCCCCCCGAAGCGGTGAGCAAATATCTGAAGGACCCGCAGCGAAAGCTCTACAAGCTGATTTGGGATCGTTTCGTCGCGTCGCAGATGACGCCCGCGGTATTCGACCAGACGAGCCTCGACATCGAGGCAACGTCCGGCAAGCGCAAGTACGGCCTGCGCGCGAGCGGCAGCGTGCTCAAAGTGCCCGGTTGGCAAGGCGGACGGGGCGATGGATGCCTCCAACCTGCTGAAACCTGCCCTTGCGCGCGGCGAGTTGCACTGCGTCGGTGCGACAACGCTCGATGAGTACCGCA
>JAHELW010000003.1 GCA_024643985.1 Myxococcales bacterium
TCGCCCACGAAGCAGGTGCTCGACTGTTCGAGAACCACGGTCCCGGTAAGGGGCTCGAGCTGATCGAGGAGGTCGAGCACGCGGCCGGTCGAGAGCGAGATCGCGAAATCACCAGCGATCGGCCGGGCCGGTCGTTCCGAAAGAACAGCGGAGACCCGCGCCGCGCTGCCATGAGCAGCAGCCAAGGGCCGCACGAGCGGGCGGTCGCGAACTTCGCGCGAGAGCTCGCGCAGAGGCTTCAGCACGGGAGGACCCAGAACCGCTTCGAGCGTCTCGTACTGGTCGCCCCACCACGCTTCCTCGGGCTGCTGCGTTCGTCGATCGACACCCCGACTTCCCATCTGGTCGTTGGCTCGCTCGACAAAGATCTCGCAACCACCAAAGAAGCCGAGCTCATCGAGCATCTCGGCGGCGTGGTTGCCGTTTGAGAGGCGTTCGCTGGACGAGCGCATGAACATGATGAGGTAAACCACATGGCCAACTTCGAAACTCCCGTCACCGAGTACATGTCCGCTCCCGTCGAGACCGTGACCATCGGGGAGAGCTTGCTCGCTGCGAACGAGCTCTTTGCAGGTCAGGGAGTCAGCGCGCTCGGTGTCGTGAACGACGAAGGCGAGCTCAAGGGCGTGATCTCGCGGACCGACGTGCTTCACGCTGCCGTGTACACGCACGGAGAGACCTTTCGGGTGCCGGATCGCGCAGTCGAGGAGCTGATGAAGTCGCCTGCTCTGCAGGTCGGTTCTACTGCGCCCCTATCGGAAGCCGCCAAGCTCATGCTCAAGAACCACGTTCACCGTGTTTTCATCACCGAGAGCGGTAGGCCTGTTGGCGTCGTGTCGACGCGCGACCTCATGCGCGCGGTGCGAGAAAAGCGGCTCAAGACGCCGATCTCCGAGATCGCCTCTGGGTCGGTCGTCAAAGTGAAGGCCGACGATCCGATTGCGCTAGCCGTCGATCGCCTCGATCTCTCGAACAAGCACGGCCTCGTCGTCGTCGAGGGCGGCTTTCCGGTTGGCATCTTCGATCAGGCGTGTGCGTTGCAGTCCCGTCGGCTGCCGCCGCACACCGCGGTCGAGCACGCGATGGATGTTCGCATTCTGATCTTGCCCCGCGAGATCGGCATGGGCCGCGCGGCAGAGCAGGCGCTCAGCATGAACGTTCGCCGAATCCTGATCGAAGACGATCGAGGCGTCATCGGCATCGTCGGCGGCCTCGATTTCGCCCGAGTGATGGGCTGAGCCGGAGAATCGGTCGCGACGCCCGTGCTCGCGAGCGGGACCCGGTCGCTCCGCACCCCCCACTCGCTGTGCTGGGCATCCCGACCGATTCCCCTGCTCACCCAAGGGACAGTCTCCCCCCTCCAGACCCCCCTGATTCCAACTACTTACGACCCACACCGCGAAAACCCGAATTTCGCCCCGCATACGGGGCACGGAAAAAACACGACGCGGGCCTGCGCGGAGCGGGAGCGCCTGCAAATGCGGCCCGTAAGATTGGAGATGTAGGCCGCGCACGCGCTCCCTCGGGCTGCGCGCCAATCGCCGGTGGTTGCTGGTGTGGCGATTGTCACTTGGCACGTCCGCTCCGACCCACGTCGTGTTTTTTCCGAGCCCCTAGGCAGACCGTTTTGCCCCTACTCAGGCGGGCGGGATGCAGGCGGAAGCGCGAGCCCGAAGGGCGAAGCCCGGCGCGCATGCGCCGCCAAGCCCGAAGGGCGCGGAGGGAGGATTACGGGTGGGGGTGGGTGGGTCGGATATAACTAAACCAAACCACGCCCCCAACTCAGCAACCATCCCCCACGTCATCCGGGTTTTCGCGGTGTGGGTCGTAAGTGGCTGAAAAGAGGCGGGTTTTGGAGGGGGAGAATGTCCCCTAGAGCCATTTTTGGATGTGCATGCCTAGGGCGGCGGGTCTCATGGGGGAGCGGTCTTTCGGGCGCACTCGGAATCTCAGCTCGTGACCGCCGCTTGCCTGCACCGCGAAGGCGCCCCGCCAGGTGCTGCGGTCGTGGTTGCCCTCGCCCTCGAAGGGAACCACGAGCCGGGTGGACAGATCCTGCATGCGACTGCCGAACGTCACGACTGCCTCGACGTCGAGCTCCCTTGCATCGAGCCCAGGGTGCTGAAGGCTGACCTCCGCGGACACGTTGGTGCCTACGACGACCTCGTCGCCGCTCAAGCCGCCAAAGCGGACGCTTTCCATCGCGATGTTGTTCCAGTGGGTGCGCATGTCCTCCGCCAGATCCGCGAGTGCAAACAGCGGACGGTAGTTGCTGTCGCGAAGCGCGACCGCGTCTTGCATGGCCGGCTCGTAAAACATGTCCGCATAGTTCGTCACCATTCGGCGAGCCGAAAAGCGAGGGATGATGCTCGACATGCTCGCCTTCATGCGTTCCACCCACGCCACGGGCACGTCTTCCTGGTTCCGGTCGTGGTACATGGGAAGAATCTCACCCTCGAGGAGCGCCATGGTGGCCGCGCGGTCGTAAGCGCTTGGATCGTGGATGGTTGCGGGCGGGAGATCGATCACCCAGCCGTTGTCGCCCCGGTAGCCCTCGAGCCACCACCCATCGTCGACGCTCAGATTCAAGCACCCGTTCATGGCCGCCTTCATTCCCGACGTCCCGCTCGCCTCGAGCGGCCGAGTGGGCGTGTTGAGCCAGACGTCGCAGCCCGCGACCATTCGGCGGGCCTCGTCGATCGAGTAGTCCTCGAGGAAGATGACCCTGCCGGCGAGATCGGGATGTTTGGCCGCCTTGTAAACCCGCTGCAGCAGGGCTTGGCCGTGGCCGTCCGCCGGGTGTGCCTTCCCGGCGTAGACCATCATGGCGCCGGGGTTGCTCCCGAGGAGCTTGGCGAGCCTCTCGGGGTCGCTGAGGAGCAGATCCGCGCGCTTGTACGGTGCGAAGCGACGTGCGAATCCAATCAAGAGACGATCTTCGTCGAGCTGGTCGAGGACGTCCCGCAGCAACGAAAGATCTTCCCGCCGGCGACTCCAGGTCTGCGTCAGGTGTTCCTTGAGCCACTCGATGAAGTCGGCGCGAAGCTCGCGGTGGATCGACCAGATCTCACTGGGATCATGCTCGCGCAGCCACTCCCACTGAAAGCGATCTTCGATGCTATTGCGCCAATCGTGGCCCATCTGCCGCTCGAAGAGCCTTTGCCAGCGCGGGGCCACCCAAGTCGAGACGTGCACGCCGTTGGTGATGTGGGTGCTTGGAACGTCGTCGGAATCATCGAGCTCCGGATAGAACTGCCGGAACATGTGGCGAGCAACCTCACCGTGCTTCGCGCTGACTCCGTTGATGCGCTCCGAGTTCCTGACGGCAAGCGCGGTCGTCCCAAACTCGTTCGGCGAGCCGTTCGGCGTGTGTCCCATCGCCATGAGACGCGGCCAGTCCATTCGCAGCACCCGTTCGAAGCGTGCGAGATACGGTCGCACCATTTCCTCTGGAAAATGGTCGTGACCGGCGGCGACCGGCGTGTGCGTCGTGAAAACCGTCGTGTTGCGGATGTACTCCAGCGCTTCTTGTGACCGGAGGCCATGCCTTTGAATCAAGTGCGCGGCCCTTGCGATCAGCAAGAATGCGCTGTGGCCTTCGTTCATGTGAAAAACGTCCGGGTCGATGTCGAGCTCCGTCAACATCTGGTAGCCACCGAGGCCGAGGATAATCTCCTGTCGCAAACGGTGGGCCAAGTCGCCAGCGTAGAGGCGATTCGTAATCGCGCGATCTTCCGGTCGGTTTTCGGGGAGGTTGGTATCCAACAGAAACAGCGGCACCCGCCCGACCTGGAGCTGCCATGCGGAAACCTGGACCTGACCTGTCGGCAGGGGCACCGTCACTTTGAGCGGCGCGTACTGCCCCGCCATCACCGGCCGAAAGGGTGGGCTTCCAAAGTCGTTGGTGTCGCCGAGGTCCTCCTGTCGACCGTCACGATCGATCATCTGGTGGAAGTAACCGTCGTGGTAGGCAAGCCCAACGGCGCACAATGGGATCCCCAAGTCGCTCGCGGCCTTGAGATGATCGCCTGCGAGGATTCCCAGGCCGCCCGAGTAGAGCTTCAGAAACCCGGCGATGCCGAACTCCATGCAGAAGTACGCAATCCTCGGATCTTCAACCTTGGTTCCGTCGACCATCTCAGCATGAAAGCGCCTGACGGCCTCGACGTACTCCTCGTCGATCGCCAAATCCATCAAGCGGTCGGGCTTGACTTGGTCGAGCAGCGCGTGTGGGTTCTCTTTGAGCCTGAACCAGAGCTCTGGGTCGATCCGCTTGAAGAGCGAAGCGACCTCGGGGTGCCATCGCCACCACAGGTTGGAAGCAATGTCCTGGAGCGGCTGGAGCTCGTCCGGCATCGCGTTCGCGACCGTGAACGTACGGGTGTACGGCGCCGCTACCTCTCCCTCCTTGGCGGGCGGCTTCACGAACAGGCCGAAGACTCCAGAGCTGTCGCTGCTGGGTGCCGCCGAGGGCACGCTCAGCCGTTCCATCGGGAGCTCTTTCCGCCGCGCCGCACCGGCAGCGAGGGCGCGGTGGTGGGCGTCCTCGTAGTGCTCCATGAAGTTCGACCAGTCGGTCAGCTCGGCCGTGCGCAGCGAGGCCGCGCGCAGTGAGTCCCGGCGGTCGGGAGTCAGGTCGATGAATTCGAGCAACGCCTTCTTCAGCGAGTTGCTGACCTCTTCGAAGGGCACGCCTTCACGCGCGAGGACGCGGACTCCAGTGCTGTTGCCATCGCCCTGCGCCGCGACCCACCGACCGAAGCCCGCTCGATCGGTGGTGATCGCGGGAACGCCGAAAGCCACGGCCTCGAGCGGGGTGTAGCCCCACGGTTCGTAGAACGAGGGAAACACGCCGAGGTCCGCGCCCGGAAGCAGGTCCCAGTACTTGTGCCGGATCAGCGGGTCCGTTCCGTCCAGATAGATGGGAACGTGTACGACGTGGACCTTCGCGCCAGGGCGGTTGTCGATGCCGAGCGCGTTCAGCTGGTTCGTAATCGGGTCGTTGGGTTCGTCGACAAGGTCGTGAGTACATCGCAGCGGCGACGTCGACCCTGCGCCGTAAGCGCGATCCCAGAGCTCACGCTTCGGTTCGGCATGTCCCGCGGGAAGCATCGCGTACGCGATGACTCTCTTACCATCGCGCGCGGCCAGATCCTCCGCGAGGCTCGACGCCGCGTCGAGATAGACATCGACGCCCTTGTTCACGTACTCGTAGCGGCCTGCCAGAGCGAACACGAGAGTGTTTTCTCGATCGTACTGGTCCCCCGTCGTCAGCTCCGCGAGCTTGAAGAGCTCCTCGCGGGCGCTCTGCCGCTGCTCCTCCGTGACGGGCTTCGCCCCGAAACCGTTCGGTAGCACGACGTCCGGCCTTCTGCCGAGGAGGTGCTCGCACTCGAGTGCCGTGATTTCGCTCACCGTCGTGAACACGTCGGCCTCTCGGGCGGCGACGGTTTCCATGGAATGCTTCGAGGAGACCTCGAGCTCTTTGGCTGCCGATTCGGGGTCGATGCTCTCGAGAGATCGGTAAAAATGCGGATCGGCGCGACGGCCTGCAAGCGACCGCCCGAGCATGGTGGCGTGCGTCGTGAAGACCGTACCGATGTCAGGCGCCGCCGTCTGCAGATGCAGGATCGCGCCCGCCGACATCCACTCGTGGGCCTGCACGAGCGCGGTCTGCCGCGCCGGAAGAAGAAACCGATCGCGAATGAGCTCGATGATCACGCCCGCGCCGTACGCAAACAGGACCGGGTCGTAGTAGTCCCATGCACCGAAGAGCGAATCGAGCGCATACCGCTCCCAGTACGTGCCGAGGATTTCGTCTTTTCGCGAGTAGAGGTTGGAGTGGTTGATCAGCAGACAGCGGGGCTCGCCTGGAACCAGCCAACGGCCCATTTGTACATTCACCTCGTGATCGCGGAGCGCGAGCTCGAGGTCGGGGTTCCAGACGTCTGACCGAAACTCCGGTGCCACGCCTTCCGTACGAGGAACGTCAGGGCCGATCGCGATGTAGCCGTCCTCGCCGTGCCGCTGCTGAACCTCCGGAACGCGGCTTGCCAACACGGTGTGGATTCCACCCACCATGTTGCAGACCTCCCAAGAGATCTCGAAGAACACCGACCTGCTCATATACGAATCCGCTTCTCCGCCGGGGCTAGAACCGAGAGCTTCAAATCTTTCAGGACGTTCATGTAATGAATGAAAGCATCGTAGGGGCCCTCGTAGGGGCTGAAATAGTCGTGCACCTCCCCGTCGGACGCGGATTTCGTGGCCATGTAATAGAAATGGTCGGAAGTCTGCAAGCGTCTCCACAAAGCGAGCAAATGGGAGTTGTTTCGTTGCCGAATTGCCTCTCCCAGCGAGTAGATCTCCGCAAGGGCCCGCTGCTGCATTTCATTGCCGCGCCAGGCGCTGATGTCGCGGGCCTCGTCGGCCCACGACACCGTGCGGTGAAACGGGAGCTCTCCGAGGGCAGGGTAGCGGTCGATGGCCTGGCTCGGCGTCAGGATGTCCCAGTGAGGATGCGTGAAGAGCAGATCCGGCAGGTGCTCGAGGAACTCGAATATTCCCGTCTCCTTCCACTGATGCTCTCCAAAGGTCTCGTAGTCCATGAAGAGATTGATCACATCGCCGGCGCCGCTGTGCCCATGCACCCAGCGAGCGAACTTGTCGGCCGTCAGTGGGTACTCGTTCCACGCCCGGTTCGAGAAACGAAACGCGATGTCGTCCGACAGCTTGTAGTTCTTCGTCAATAGCCGCATCTCGCGACCCGCAACCCGATAGACGAAGTTCGGGCTGCGCCAGTCCAAGACGTCATCTGCGCCTTCACAGATCATCCCGTCGAAACCGAGGTCCGCGATGAGCTGCCCGATCTGGTCATTGTAGATGAGCTCGGTATTCCGAAAGATCCGGGGCGTTTGGCCGAACTCTTCCTCGACGAGCTTCATCTGCAGATCGATCTGCGCTTTGTACTCTTCCTCGTCGTACAGTGCTGCGAGGCTGTGATAGTAGGTTTCCGCGACGAACTCGACTGCGCCGGTCTTCGCGAGGCGAACGAAGCTGTCCATGACCTCCGGCACGTATCGCTTCATCTGCTCGATCGCGACTCCCGTGACGGCGTACGAAATCCGAAAGCGGCCGTCCGTGCGCTCGATCAATCGAAGCATCGATTCGTTTGCAGGCAAGTAGCACTTGTCGGCGACCTTTCGCATGACCTCGGCGTTGAGCTTGTCGTCGAAGTATTCGTGGTCGCGGCCCACCTGAAGCGCGCCGTAGGGCTTCAGTCGATACGGTTGGTGGACTTCGAAATAGAAACAGACCGACGGCATGATTAACCTCGACTCCGTAGAACGGACTCGTAGAGGGGTACGAGCTTTTCCGCAGCAGCATCCCAATGGATGTGCCGTATCTCTTCTCTCGCGCGCTCGATGATGGTCCGGCGGAGCTCCGGAAGCTCCAAGAGCGCCACGATTTGGCTGGCCATCTTCTCGACGTCCCAGAAGTCGACCTTCAGCGCATTTCTGAGGATCTCCGAGACCCCGGACTGTTTCGACACGATCACGGGCCGGTCGTAGCTCATCGCTTCGAGCGGAGCTATGCCAAACGGCTCCGAAACGGACGGCATCACGTACACGTCCGCCGTCGAAAAAGCCCGCTCGATTTCCGCTCCTTTCAACCATCCGGGAAAGCGGAACGACTCGGTGATACCCAAATCGTCGACTAGGGCCTCCATGCGCGGGAGCATGTCGCCCGAGCCTGCCATGACGAAGACCGCGTCCGGAACCTGGCTGAGCACGCGCGCTGCCGCCTGAACGAAGTACTCGGGGCCTTTTTGAAAGGTCACTCGGCCCAAGAACAAGACGACCGGCCCGCTCGACGCGCGCTGCTCGGTGTAGGCGCGAACCGTTTCCCGGGCGTAGACGCCGTTGTGCACGACCGATATCTTGTCGAGCGGCGTGTGGTGCACCCGGTTGATCAGGCCACGTGTGTAGTAGCTGACCGCGATGACGCGCGTTGCAGCCTCGAGTCCCTGGTGCTCGAGGCTGACGATGTCCTTGTCGGCTCCGTGACCGGCGCGGTCGTATTCGAGGCTGTGCACGTGAACGAGAAGCGGGGCTCCGGCGCGCTGAGCGACCTCGATCCCCGCCGGGAAAGTCATCCAATCGTGGGCATGGACGAGATCGTATTTCTGACCGGAAACGCGTCGCGCAGAAGCCATGGCGTAGCGGGCCACCTCGGCGAAGAGGTCCTCGCCGTAGTGGGCGCCTTCGCTCGGCTCCTCGTCATAGGAGAGATCGTCTCCCGGAACGTGCACGTGCTCGAGCCGAGCGATTTCCCGTGGCGGGCCGGGCAAGGCAGGATGCACCTCGGCGCTCGTGATCTCCTCGCGCTCCTTCTCGGAAACGAGAGTTGTCTCGAGCAGCTCTCGATAAGTCGATGGATCCAGATACGGCTTCAGCATCGCCGGGACGCTGAGCGTCCGGACCGCCGACTGGTCGGTGGATTTCCGACCGGCTCGGGCGGCCTCGAGCGCAGCCGTGAAGAGCGGATCGGTGCCGAGGGCCGGCTCGGCGGCAATCAGCGCGGCAAACGGCTCCAACGTCTCCGGCTCGAGCGGGACTCGGTACCCTCCGTCGGACCATGCCGACGCGGCGCCGAGAAGATGCATGTGGGGCGCGTCTTCCTCGCCGTAGAGCCTCGGAACGAGAAAGTCGATTTCGACGCCGCGGCGTGCAAGCGCCGTCGTCAGTCCCTCGCATGCCGTTCCGAGACCGCCGCTGATGTGCGGCGGATACTCCCAGCCGAGCATGAGAACCTTCATGGGCCCGCCATCTTCGCGACCCGCAGGACCTCGGAAACGCTCCACGCCTGCGCCGGCGCCCCGCCGGGGCGGTGTGGGGCATTCCCATCGAACACCTCTCCTACCTGGCCGATGCAGCCCTCCGTGCGAAGATGTGCGCTCAGCGCGGCGAGCACCGGCATCATTTCTTCGCGCGCGGCCTCCTGCCCCTCGACTGCGGTCACCGCGTCGGCGTAAAGACCGAGGAGCCAAGGCCAGACCGTTCCCTGATGATACGCGCGGTCGCGGTCCGTCTGGCCACCGCGGTAGAACGGCTGGTATGCCGGATCGTCCGGCGAAAGCGTGCGTAGCCCGACCGGCGTGAGAAGCTTCTCGCGCACCGCCGCAAGCGCTCGCTGCTTGTGCGCCTTTTGCATCGGTATGCCGGGAAGCAAGAGCGCCCAAAGCTGATTGGGTCGCAGCTTTCCGTCGGGCTGATGTCCGTCGTGCGTGTCGGTCAAGAAGCCTGCATCTTGAAGCCAGAACTTTTCCTCGAAGTGATCGGACAGTTTCTTCGTGGTTTCACCCCACTTCTCCACGAATTCGGGGCGCAGCTTTTTCGCCCAGCGGAGCCCGGCGTGCAGGCCGGACAGCCAAAGTGCGTTGAGGTCGACCGCGTAGCCCTGCCTCGGGGTCACGGCGCGACCGTCGACGAGGGCGTCCATCCACGTGAGCGCCCAAGGGCCGTGGTCGACGAACAGAAACCCTTCGGGGTCGACGTGAACGCGCGGGTCCGCGCCTGCCGCGATCCGCTCGATCAAATCGAGGCAGCTCTTCTGCAGCTCCGTAACGCGCCGGCTGCGGGTCCGTTTGCTCGTCAGCGCCGTGGCCCAGATGAAGAGCAGCGATGCATCGATGGCCTCGGCGTTCGACGGAACGTCCCCGCTCTGCGGGATGTTCGGGACCAGGCCGTTTTCGAGCCGGCCCGCCAGTGACTCGAGAATGTCGAGCGCTTTACCGATTTCGTCTCGCGCCAAGCAGAGGCCCGGGAGCGCGATCAGCGCGTCTCGAGACCATTCCCCAAACCAGGGATATCCGGCGATTACCCCGGTTCGGCCGTCCGTGAGCTCGACGAGGTACGCCTCGGCAGCGTCATCGAGCTCCTGCACGAAAGAACGCTGACGCGAAGAGACGGCGCTCAGCATCTGGCCCTCGTGCGAGCTTGGCGGCTCCGTGCCCAGCCGGATGGAGAAGGAACAGTCTTGCTCCACGCGCAGGCGGAACTCGCCAGGTGTGAAGAGATCCTCGGCATCGTCGTAGCCGCGATCGTGCTCCCACGCGTAGTGCACCCCCTCATACCAGTGACCGTCCGAGTGAAAGCCACCGGTGGCGCCGTGCATGCTCATGACGAGCGCGGGCACGTTTTTGTAGGGGTGCATCACGGCCCGGAGAGAGTCGCCGTCGTCGATGTCGACCTGGCCATTCATGAACGGATTGGCGAACGTCAGCTCGTGAATCGGGCGGCAACGAATCAGCGGCCGCAGCCGGAGGCTGACGGGCCCCGTCGAGCCCTCGATGGAGTACCGGACCCACACGGCGTCGGCTCCGTCCTCCAACCAGAGCTCTCGCGTGACGGTCAGCCCCGAGAACCGATAGGTCCAGCGTGGCAACGGCTCGAACTGCACGAGGTGCTCGACACCCCTCGGCTCCACCGTATTGCCCCAATCGTAGCTGTGGAGGGCAACCTCGTCGGGCTCGCCAACGTCGAACCACTCCTCGAGCTCGGCAACCATGTTGATGGGCTCGCCGACGCCCGGCTCGCGAACCGTCAGCAGGCCGTGGTACTTCCGGCGCGGGCAGCGGTCGATCGCGCCCATCGCGAACGAGCCTCTGCCGTTGGTGGCGAGCCATTCGGCATCGGGCGTCGTGGCCGCAGCGCTGAGCCCGGCGGTATCGTCCGGGGCGCCCGGCGGCCGCGAAAGAAGGCGCAAACCGGACTCGTCGTCGGAGCGCGCAGGGAACCAACTAGGCAGGATCAATTCAAACTCCCCTCCAAGCCCGGGCAGGAGCCGGGCTTAAGAAGCCAACCGTCTAAGCAGGAGGCGTGCCAAAGCTTGTCGCGCAGGCTCGCCCATTTCAGTCACAAGTTGACAACATTCACAGTGGCTTAGGACGCAAAGGCTGCGGTTTCAAGAGGAGAGCGCGCAAGCAGTGCGCGTGGCTATGCGCGCGTCTCGTGCCACGCTCGCTCCAGCGCCTCCTGGTCGTCTGGGTGTGCGATCGAGATCAGCAGCTGAGCGCGCTCGTTGAGCGTCTTTCCGTAGAGATCGACCGCGCCGTTCTCGGTAATGACGAACCGGACGTGTGCTCGGGTCGTGACCACACCCGCCCCGGCCCGCAGCGCTGGCACGATTCGGGGAACCCCCTTCGCGCTACGGCTCGTCAGCGCGATGATCGGCTTGCCGCCCTCCGACGTCAACGCACCGCGGATGAAGTCCATCTGGCCGCCCACGCCCGAAATCACGCGGTGCCCAATCGAATCCGCGCAGACCTGCCCGGTGAGGTCGATTTCGATGGCCGAGTTGATCGCGGTCACCTTCGGGTTTCGATTGATCACGTTGACCCGATTCACGTAGCCGATGTCGTATTGGGTGACCCTCGGGTTGTCGTCGATGAACTCGTAGAGCCGCTTCGTGCCCACGACGAAACCGGACACCGTTCGACCCGGATGGACTACTTTCCGGCTGTTGTCGACCGCCCCGCACTCGAGCAAGGGAAGAAGGCCGTCCGACCACATTTCGGTATGTACCCCCAGATGGCGATGGCTCGTGAGTGAGGCCAGCACCGCGTCGGGAACCGCTCCGATGCCCATCTGGAGCGTCGCTCCGTCTTCGATGAGCTGAGCCGCGTGGTGCCCGATCGCGCGCTCCTCGTCGCTTGCCGGGGCCGGTGGAGACTCCGGAAGCGGCGCATCGTGCTCGACCAGCCAGTCGAGCTCGTCGATGTGGACGAAACCGTCGCCGTGCACCCTCGGCATGTGGCGATTGACCTGTGCGATGACCACTTTCGCGGAATCGACAGCGGCCCGCGCAACGTCCACGGACACGCCGAGACTGCAGTACCCGCGCTTGTCGGGTGGCGAAACTTGAACGAGGGCGATGTCGAGCGCTCGGCGTCCCGAGCGAAACAACTGGGGGATCTCCGAGAGAAAGCAGGGGAGATAGTCCACTCGGTCTCCGTCGAGCTGCCCGCGCATGTTGTGTCCGACGAAGAGGTTTGCGACGCGAAAGGAGCGAGCGTACTCGGGCCTTGCATAGGCAGCGTCGCCCGAGGTGTGTAGATGGATGAGCTCCACGTCCCTCAGACGGCTGGTCTCGCCGAGCAGTGCGTCGACCAGGGCGAGCGGCGTGGCGGCCCCACCGTGAACGAAAACCCTTTGGTTGGAGTTGATGTGGTTGACCGCTTCATCGGCGGCGCAGAGCTTCGACATGGGACAGACTACTCCGGGGTGTTGGGTTCGGGCTCGGGCTCGGGAGCCGGCTCGGGCGAAGTGGGCGGGTCCGGCCGCCGCTCGAGGTCGACCTCGAGGACCGGGTAGGCCTCGGGCTGCGTCATCGAGCCGGAGGTTCTCTCGACGTTTCCAATCGGCGGCTCGACCTTGGTCTCCGGCTCGTACTCTCTTGCTTGACCCATTTCGGTCCCTTGCGCGCCCCGGACGCGGCCGCTCGCGCAGCCAAGTGCGACGACGAGCAGTAGAGACGCGCACGCGAAGAGTGCTCTCATGGTCACTGGTGTGCCTTTCGTCGCTCTTCGGCGGTCAAGAGTGGCTTCACTTCGAGCATCGTGTGGCATTGATTGCAGGCCGCCAGCAGTTGGCCGAAGATCTGTGCCTGCCCCCACGCCGTCGGCTCATCCTCGACCTCCTCGCCGGGCCGCGGAACGTACTCGTCTTCCCGAACTTTCCCCTCGACGGCCGCCGCAAATGCGAGGTCGTGAACCTCGTAGGCCAGTCGGGTCACTCCGTCGTGGCTCTCTTGATCCGGGTCGCGCGAGCCGTGCAGGGGCGCTTCGGCCAGCACCTCGGCGGCCGCCTGAAAGCCCGACGTGGAGTCCGCAAGGAGCGACTCCCACATTCGCTCGGTTGCCCAATAGTGCCGACGCATGTGCATCTCGAGGTCCTCTCCCTCCGGACTCGGCTCGAGCTCGATCGGAGGGCCTCGGTCGAGCGCGTGATGGCACTGTCCGCATGCGTACGAAAGCCTGGCGAACGCCATGCACGCTTCCTCGAGGTCGCTCGCCTCTCGCGCTTCCTCCGCGAGCTCCTTCGTGAGCCGCGCATATTCCTTGCCCTGCTCCGGAGTCGGGACGTGCTTCATGAAAAACACGAGCTTTCGCATCGCTTGCTGAGCCACCTCGAGCTCTCCGCGGATCAGTGCATTTCGGGCAGCCACGGAGAGCGCTGCGTGCTCTTGCATGACCTGGTCGAAGCCGGCGGGCGTACCGAGCTCCCCGGACTGCTTTCGCGGCTCGCACTCGCAGCCTCCTGACAGCGCAACCGTCAACCCCATCGCAATGGCCCGCCCCAGCATGGATCTCAGGGGGCGTCGTCGTGCGTGAGCAGGAGAGGCACCGGGCTGTCGTGGAGCAGCCGTCGAGCCACGCTGCCGATGAGGAGCCGCTCGATTCCGCTCTTGCCGGTCGTCCCTGCGCAGATCAGCGTGGCTCCCACGTCGGCCGCAACCTTCAAGATGCCGTCGGCCGGGTCTCCGGTGACGAGATGGGTCTGCACGTCCTTGGCGTCGTCGGGGAACATGGCCTTGGCATCGGCTTCGAGCATGTCTTGAAGGCCGAGTCGAAGCGCCTCGCGGCGCTTTTCGGCAGCCTCGCCGACGACTGCGCCCCGGTCGGTGTACTCGCCCCACACGTCGAGATAGCTGTGAACCAGGTGCAGTGGCCCCGGCTCGGCGCAGTGAATCGCTTGCGCGACCTCCGCTGCTCGTTTGGCGGGTCCCGAGAAATCGTAGGAGATGACGACCGAAGTTGGCGCCGTTCCGCCCTGGGTCGGCACGATGATGATCGGGGTGTGAACCGTCTTGATGACTCGCTCGGTGACGCTTCCGTACATCAGCTTGGTGACCCCCGTCCGGCCATGGGTGCCGACGATTACGAGGTCGACGTCGTGCTCCTTGGCATAGTCCCGAATCACTTCGTGAACGGTGCCCTCGCGAATCGCGGTGAAGTGCTCTATGCCCGCGGCCGCGATCCCTTTGGCCTGCGAATCGAGCGCGTCCTGCGCGTCATTCAGGATTCGGGTGACCGCCTCGGGCCCCGGGCTGTAGCTCAAATCCATGAGCAGATACGTCGGGATCACCGGTGTGTGCAGCAGGTGTAGCTTCGCCGAGCAGTGCTTCGCGAGGTCGATTGCATAGTCGACCGCATGTTGTGCGTTCTCGGAGAAATCCGTAGGAACCAAGATCTGTTTGATTTGCATGCCGTGTCTCTCGCTAGGTGGCTCGAAAGCTCGCTAACCGCCGAAGGTATCGCTTGGAATGAGGTTATCGCGTAGCAGCTTCTCGTTCACGTATTCCCGCTCCTCTTCCTCGATGTCGCTTCGCAACATGTCCGCGAGCCTTTCGACGCTCGCAGCGAGGTCGTCCGTCGAGCTAGCCTCCCGGATCTGGTCGACGAGGCGGTCCAACTCCTGACGCTGCTCGGCGTGCTCGGCATGGAGATGCCGCACCCGCTCCGGTCCGAAACCGTCCGCCTCGTTGATGGCGGGCACCATGTGGGCCTCTTCGAAGCTCATGTGAAGCTCCAGAATCCCCCGCAGCGCGTATGCGGCTCGCTTCACCTGGCCTGCGTCGACCTTTCCATCGGCGAGGTGGGCAACGCCGGCTTCGAGCTCGGAGAGCATCTGTTCGATTTCGCGATGCTGGCTCAGGACCTTCCGCCGCACTTCGGAGGGCATCAACGCTTCGTCGCTCATGTGTTCCTCCCGTTTCTCACATCGTTTGCTCTCGAAGGTACTGCAAACTCTACGCCAATGATGTAGCAGCAATTGGCTTCACGCGACACGCAACTTCTGCGCGGCGCGGGAATCTTTCGCAGAACATGCGTGTTTTTCGCTATGCTCTACCGCTAGAACCGTACCTCCGGCTTGGCACGGAGCTTGATACGGATAAGGGGTGCACATGGACCAGCCTCGAACCATTCTCGTCGGCACCGATTTCTCCGACATCTCGGACGAGGCGCTCCGCGCGGCGTCTCTCTATGCGCGGACGTTCAACTCGCGTGTCCTCGTCACGCACGTCTTCGACCCGACGCCGAACGTCCCGCCGGTCGTGTGGTCCCGTCCGGATCTTCTCGAGCGAAACATTCGCGTCGAAATCGAGGAGGCGATCCGCGAGACCCTGACCGGCAAGACCGCCGAGCTGTTGCAGGGTGTTGCCGAAGTGGAGCTGAGCGTGATTCAGCATCCATCGCCCGGCCGCGCTCTGGTCGAGATGGCGGAAGACGAAGATGTCGACCTGGTAATCCTCGGCTCTCACGGACGGAGCGGCCTTTCTCGTGCCTTTCTCGGCAGCGTCGCCGAGCGGGTCGTCCGTCACGCGCCTTGCCCGGTCTTGGTGGTCCGCGGTCGCTGCGATCACGAGCCAAAGGAGGGAGAGTAGCCAGTGTCGTTGATCCCACGTTTGGTAGTCGCGTACGATTTCTCCGATCCCGCGCGGCGTGCGTTCGAGCTGGCCGTGTTCATGGGACGTCAGCTCGATGCGGCGGTGCACGTGGTGACCGTGCTGGACTCCAAAGAGTCCGACGCCGAAGTCGCGAGCAAAGAGCTCGAGGACCTGCGTCAGCTGCTCGAGATGCGAACCTGCGGCACCGTCACGGCCGACGACGTGAAGCTCGAGTGCCACGCCTTGGTGGGCGAGCCCGCAGACGCGATCGTCGACATGGCGCGCGAGCTCGACGCTCCGCTGATCATTTGCGGAACGACGGGCAAAGGAGCGGTCGCTCGGACTCTGCTCGGCAGCGTGTCGCACGAGCTCGTGCACAAGAGCGGTGCGATCGTGATGTCCGTGCCCTGAGACGGCGCGCTAAGAGCCGGGGCCGACGAACGGCGCCTCGACGATGCGGCTCCCCTTGCGCTCGTCGTGCCCCTCCATCGAGATCGTCAGCCGAAGCTTGATACCCGGCTTCATTTCGTCGGCAGACAGCATGGCGAGGATCGGCAGATAGGTGCTTCCAAGCGAGTCGAGCTCGACGCGCGTCTGGGGAATGATGTACTCGATGCCGGTCTCGCTCTCGGGCTCGACCAGGAATACCTGACGGTCGGACGTCTTGTTCACGAGGTGAATGCGGACGGAGTTACGCACCTGCCCATCGACGACTGCAAAAGGCGCCCCCTCGTGCCGGAGCACGTTGGCCTCGAACGCTGAGCTCTGCGCGAACGCGAAGACCGCTCCGACGAGCCAAAGGGTTGCGATACCGCCATAGAAAAGTAGACGGGGACGGCTCATGCGCTTCGACTTGCCCTCGAGGCCGTTGAGCGAATCGTAACGGACCAGCCCCTGCGGGCGGTCGATTTTGGCCATGATTTCGTCGCAGGCGTCGACGCAGGCGGCGCAGCCCACGCATTCCATTTGGAGGCCGTTTCGAATGTCGATTCCGGTGGGGCAGACGACCACGCAGCGTTTGCAGTCGATGCAGTCGCCATTGCTCGGATCGCTCGCTTTGCCGCGCGGTTCGCCGCGGTTGTAGTCGTAGCCGATGACCATCGTGTCCCGGTCGGTCATCGCCGACTGCAGGCGGCCGTAGGGGCAGATAATCAAACAGAGCTGCTCCCGGAACCATGCGAAGTTGAACCAGAGGATCGCCGACATCACGATCACCCACGTGAACGCCGTCGGGTGCTCGGCAGGGCTACGCTGCACCATGTCGACCAGCGATGGAAGCGAGACGAAGTAGCTGATGAACACGTGCGAGAGCGACAGCGCGATGACGATGTAGACCGCGTGCTTCAGCGTCTTGCGCCAGAGCTTGTCGAACGTGAGACCGGCTGCGTTGCGGCGTAGCCGCTGCGCGCGAGGGCCTTCGATGAGTCGCTCGATTCGCCGGAACACGCCTTCGAGGAACACCGTGTGCGGACATGCGTACCCGCACCAAAGCCGGCCCTTGACGGCGGTCACGACGACGAGCGTCAAGCCGATGCCGCTCAGGAGGAAGAACATCAGCCAGAAGTCCTGAGCGTTGAACACCCCGCCGAACAAGTAGAACCGGCGATTCACGATGTCCATGAAGACCGCGGGATGCCCGCCGATCTTCACGAACGGCAGGAGCACGTAGATCGCGATCAGGGCTGCGAAGATGATGTAGCGGAGCCGCGTGAAGCGGCCCTTCACGTCCGCGGGGTGAACGTAGTTGCGGCTGCCGTCCGAACGAATAGAGCTAGCGTGTTCGTCTACGACTGGCAGCCTCGTCGTCATGGGTCGCTTTTAGGGTCACCCGCTTCGTCGGCAACTGCATCGCCGCCGGGTTCCCACACCTTTGCATTCTCTTCGACGGGCTTGCCACCCTCCAGGTTCGTGTTTCGCATCGTCAGCACGTATGCGACCACTTGATTCACGCCGGTTTCACCGAGAATCGGAGCCCACGGCGGCATCCCCTTGGCCGCGATGCCGTTCGTGACGATCGCGTGGATGTTCGTCGGCGCCCCGCCGTATACCCAGTATTCATCGGTGAGGTTCGAACCAAGTCCGACTCGGCCCTGACCCTTGTCGTGACAAGCCGAGCATTGCGCCGTGAAGATCTCTTTCCCTGCGGCGACCGCCGTCTCGTCGAGCGCGAGCGCATCGAGCGATTCGTCGGTCACGATGCTTCGCTCGGCCTCGGCCGCGGCGACTGCGTCGGCGTACTTCTCCGGCTGAAGCTTTCCGATGGAGTACTCGTGGTAGTAGAACCAATACACCAAGCCGAAGGCGATAGCGCCGTAGAACGTCAGCAGCCACCACGTTGGGAGGTTGTTGTCGGCTTCCTCGATGTCGTCATAGACGTGCAGGATCTCGCCTTGTATTTCGTCGGTTCGCTTGCCCTCACTCATGGGGTACCTCCAGCTCCTCTTCGAGCGGAATGCGTGCGTTGTGATCCACCTCTGATTTGCTCATTCGCAGCACGCGAATGACCACGACCAGGAACACCGTGAAAAACAGAAGCAGAGCCAGCACCGGGTAGAGGAGCGCGGGGCTCTGCGCGAAAAATTCAGCGGCAAAACGGCTCATCGTCCCACCTCCCGCGCGTCTGCGGCCGCGACGGGGCCCTGGCCGTCTTCGCCCTCATCAGGCGCCTCTTCCGGCGGGGCTTTTCCGAGGCGCTGAAGGTATGCGATCAGCGCAACGAGCCGGCTGTTGACGACCAGCTCGCAGCCGTCGGCCATCTCCTCGCACACCTCGACGTTCGCTTCCCCGGCGAGCCCGGCCGCAATGGCCGTTGCGGCAGCCTGCGCGTTCTGCTCGCTCATTTGGATTTCGTCGGCCCCGTACGGAACGCCCACCGCGCGGAGCGCCCGCATCTTGTCGGGAGTGCCCGCAAAGTCGATCGTAGAAGTAGCGAGGTGCGGGTACGGCGGCATGTTCGACCCGACCGAGATCTCCCGCGGGTTGATCATGTGCTTGTAGTGCCAGGTGTCAGCGTACTTGCCGCCGACCCGAGCGAGGTCCGGACCGATTCGGCGGGACCCCCACTGGAACGGATGGTCGAAGATCGAGTCTTCGATGCTCGAGACCTCGCCATACCGTGCCGTCTCCCAGGTGAACGGTCGGATCATCTGGGAATGACAGGTGTAGCAGCCCTCGCTGATGAAGACGTCCCGACCTTCCAGCTCGAGCGGATGATAGGGGACGTTCTTCGTGGTGCGCATCGTTTCGGGTACGGAGACGATCATCGGGATGATCTCGGCGACGCCACCGATCAGGATGGCAATGGTGACCAGCACCGTGAACACCCCGGCACGTCCTTCGAGGACGCTGTGCCAGGGCTCCCGTTCTTTGCCACGATCGCGGATCATGATCGCAATTGCTGCGACACCCCACATGAGGGCGACGATTGCGAGCATGGTGCTGACGAGACCGTCGAACAGCGCCATGCCGAACAAGAGCGCTATGACGACGATCGACGCCATCACGGGCTGACCAAAGAGGAGCTTCGGCCAGGGCACCTCGCGTACGCGCGGCTCCGTGACGACCGCCACCTCGATCTCGCCGTCGACGGGAGCGCCGCTTCGAGCCGTCTTCACGAGGTTCCACGCCATCAGCAGAATCCCCGCGATGTAGAGAATGCCCGCGATGAATCGCGCCCAGTACATCGGACGAATCGCGAGATAGGTCTCGACGAAGTTCGGGTAGAGAAGCCCGCCCGTATCGCTCATCGCGCGCCACATGAGACCCTGCGTGATGCCGGCAACCCACATCGCGACCACGTAGAGGAGAATGCCGATGGTCGCGATCCAGAAGTGGAAGTTGGCGGCCGCGCGCGAGTGAAGCTTGGTGCCGTAGAGGCGCGGAACCGCCCAGTAGAACATGCCGGCAGCCATGAGGCCGTTCCAACCGAGGCCGCCGCTGTGCACGTGGCCGATGATCCAGTCCGTGTAGTGTGCGAGGCCGCTCACGCTCTTGATCGAAAGCAACGGACCCTCGAACGTGCTCATGCCGTAGAAGGTCACGCCGGCGGCGAAGAACTTGAGCACGGGGTCGACCCGGAGCTTGTCCCAAGCACCCCGCAGCGTGAGCAGACCGTTGAGCATACCGCCCCAGCTCGGCGCCCAGAGCATCAAGCTGAAGACCATTCCTAGGCTCTGCGCCCAATCGGGCAGGGCGGTGTAGAGAAGGTGGTGCGGGCCCGCCCAGATGTAGATGAAGACCAGGCCCCAGAAGTGGACGATCGAAAGCCGGTAGGAGAACACCGGCCGCTCCGCGGCTTTCGGCAGGAAGTAGTACATGATGCCGAGAATCGGCGTCGTCAGGAAGAAGGCGACCGCGTTGTGTCCGTACCACCACTGCACGAGCGCGTCTTGGACGCCTGCGTAGACCGAATAGCTCTTGAGCCAGGTGACGGGAATCGCGAAGCTGTTGACGACGTGAAGCACCGCGACCGTGATGATCGTCGCGATGTAGAACCAAATCGCGACGTAAAGATGCTTCTCGCGGCGATTTGCAAGCGTCCAGAAGAAGTTGACTGCGAAGACGATCCAGATGACCGCGATCGCGATGTCGATGGGCCACTCGAGCTCGGCATATTCCTTCGATGCGGTGATCCCCAGCGGGAGAGTGACCGCCGCCGCCACGATGATGAGCTGCCAGCCCCAGAAGTGGACCGAAGAAAGGATGTCGGACGCCAGTCGAGCCTTCGCTAGGCGCTGCGTCGAGTAGTAGACGCCGGCAAACAGCATGTTGCCGACGAACGCGAAAATGACCGCGTTGGTATGCAAAGGCCGAAGGCGACCAAACGACAGTAGCGGCGG
The DNA here is from genome assembly GCA_024643985.1 of Myxococcales bacterium. Classification (GTDB taxonomy): domain Bacteria; phylum Myxococcota_A; class Polyangia; order Polyangiales; family Houyiibacteriaceae; genus SG8-38. The sequence goes on from JAHELW010000003.1 coordinate 20,289, forward strand.
GAAGTTCGCCGGCCAGAACGCGAGCTGGAGCGCGATGAGGACGCCGACCAGCATGCCGACGATTCCGAAGATGATCGACGCCCAGATGAACTGGCGGACTACCTTGTCGTTATAAACGATCCGCTGGGTTTCCATGTTCCTCTTCCTTCTCCGTCGTGGTTGGGGTCATCGGCTTTTCGTCGTCAAGCGGCAGCAGGGCGAGGCGATCGACCTGATCAAACGTGCCCTGCCGCACGGTCCACACGAAGGCCGCTACGGCGGCGCCGACCAGTGCCACGCAAACGAATATCAACAAGATCAAGATCTCCATCGGAGCCTCTTTCCGGAAAGCATCATCACGGTGTATGCAAGCGTGAGAAGCGAGCTGAGCGGCATTAGCACAGCCGCGACCCAGGGCTTCATCCACCCCGCCATGGCGATCGATACCGCGACCAAATTGTATGCGATTGCAAACGCCAAGATGCGGCGCACCACCTGCGCCAAGGTTTCCGCGGCGCGCAGGACTTGCGCCACCGGATGCAACCCCGGGGACACGAAGTAGAAGTCACATCGTGAGGCCATGAACGGTCGATTTACGGCGGGTGTTCCCGAGCAGGCCGCCTCTCTCATCGCGACCCGATCGTTCAAGCCGTCTCCGACCAGCAAAGTCCGTGCCGGATCGTTCTCGCGCACATAGGCTGCCTTCTGCTCGGGGCTCTGCGCTCCGATGCACGCGTCGGCGGACATCCCGAGACTCGCGCCGAGCGTCGTCACTCTGGGCTGTGCGTCGCCGCTGAGAATCGCCAGCTCGTAGCCGCGTTCCTCGAGTGTCTCGATCTCGTGTCGCGCGCCCGGGCGGAGCTGCTCGTCGGTCTCGACCGCAGCGATGCGCCGGTCGTTTGCCGAGAACACGACGTCTCCTGCATCTCCCACGGCGGCCGGAGCCGCCCAGCTCGGTGCGCCGAGCTTGTAGTGCACACCTCGGTGCTCGGCCGAGACTCCGTAGCCGGTGTGCTCCCGGACCTCGAGCTCCGCGAATCGGGCGGCACGATGACCCTCGAGCGCCCTACGAACGGCCACGCTCTTCGGGTGCGCGCTTCGCGCCACCATGTTGTAGAGCACGGTGGTTTGATCTTCCGACAAGGCGCGTAGAGGTGCGACATCGACCACTTCGAGGGTCCCCGTCGTCAGCGTTCCCGTCTTGTCGAACACGATGCGGGTCATCGACCGCACGCGATCGAGGAAGTCTCCGACTCGAACGAAGATGCCGCTCCGTCGAAGCTGTGTCAGCACGAGCTCGTAAGCGAGAGGGGCCGCGATTCCGAACGCGCACGGACACGTGACGACGAGCACGGCGGTGCCGACCTCGATCGCACGGAGCGGCTCGTCGCTCCGCAACCACCAGAAGCCGATCGCGAGCGCTGCCAGCGTGATGACCCCAACCACGTAGTAGCGCGACAAGCGCGACCACCAGTCCGTCGTCAGCGGTCCGTCGCCTCGTGTCGCCGGGTCTCGCCCGAGCAGCCCGATCAGAGAGGAACCGGCGAAATCCGTCGCCGCCACGCCTGAAAAGGCCCTTTCGCCTACGTTGAAGGCGCCTGCGGGAACCGTGGCCCCGTCCTCGAAGCGTCGCGGACGGCTCTCTCCATCGATCCAGTCGAGCGAGCAGCTGGCGACTTCGCCGAGCAACTGCAGGTCGACCGGTACGAGATCGCCCGGCGCGACGAGCAGCTGGTCGCCCTTCCGAACAGCGATGCAGTGCACGATGCGCACGACTCCGTCCTTGACCTCCCGGGTGAGAAGGCCTTGGGTTCCGTCGTCTGCGAGGAGCTGCAGTCGGTTTCGCTCGAGCATTCGCTGCTGGAGCCAGCGACCGACGAGCATGAGCGCGATGAAGACGGTCAAGGTGTCGACATAGACCGCTTCGCCGGACGCGAAGAAGAAGGACCACGTCGATCCGGCGAAGGCGAGCACGATGCCAAGCGCGATCGGGACGTCGAGATGGAGCGTTCGTTGGCGCACGGCTCGAGCCGCGGAGCCGATGAAGACCGAGCCTCCGATCAGGACGGCGAGAACGCCGGCCGCGTAGCTCAGGTCGTTCAAGATCTCGTAGATCGGCCCTTCTCGAAGCCCGAGGTACATCGCTGCCGCGAAGAGCATGACGTTCGCGGCAAGTGCGGCGCAGATGCCGACGCGTAGGAGCAGATCATCGGAGGCTCGCGCGCCTCGCGCTCTCGCAGGGCCGAGGAGGTAGCCGAGATCTTCGACGGCTGAGACCCAGTCGGAAAGCGCAAACTCCGGCGAAATTCGCAGGTCGATCCGGCCGAGCGCCGGGTTGATCGACATCATCCCCGCGCGAGGACCGCCGTGGCGTCGAAAGAGCTCCTCGATCAACCAAACACACGCAGCGCAGTGAATTCCCTGAATGTCGAGCTCCAAACGGGTGACTCCGCGATCGGCCGTCCGCTCTTCCTCGATCAGCTCGAGCCACTTGTGGTCGATGCGGCGGGAATCGATGTCTGCCGGAGGAAGACCGGGGCCCCGTCTGAGATCGTAGTAGCGCGTCAGCCCGGCTTTGCGGAGAATGCCGTTTACTGCGCGGCAGCCCCGGCAACAAAACGGGGCGAACGCGTCGCTGACCAGCGGCTGGGCGCAGTGCGCGCATCGCGAGACCTCGAGCGAAGGCGTTTCACAGACGGCGGTTTGGGGCGCAGTCACGGTCCGTGGTGGTGGTCGTGGTCGTTCGCGGGTTGGCCGTCGGTGCTCTGACCGTGAGCTGGGCCGTGGTGACCCTCCCCGTGACGCAGCGCGTGCACGGGTCGTATCACGAAGAGGATCGCCCCGAGAGCGAGCACGACCGCTAGCGCGCGCGTGGTCGTAGGCCTCGGGCGTCGGGAAAACCGCTCGAACACCCACGCTGCGCCAACGAGACCGACGCCGCTGACGACGGCAAATGCGAGCATGGTCGCAGAGCCTGCGAGCATGCCTCCAGTCGAAGCCGCGATCAGCACGGCGGCAGCCAGAGCGCCGCAAGGAAGCAGCGCGGTCCCGAGCCCGACGAAAAAGGGATGCCGACCGAGTGCCTGAAGCGCACGGGTACCCCGTGACTCGGACGCCACTTCGTTCTTGGCGCGGAGCGTGACGAGCGGTGATTCAGGACGCCGCCACAGTCGAAACGCTGCGAGACCCAGGCCGATCGCCAGCGACCAGCTCAGGAGCGCTCCGCCCCAGGCGCCGGGAAGGCTGGTTGCCGTGGCGCCTCCGACGGCGCCCGCGATGGCCCCGAGGGTCGAATAGCTGATGAATCGCCCGAGCTGGTAGCGCCCTTGTCCGGATGCACCGGGCCGCCCGCTGCACGCGTACGCGGCCAGCGGGCCGCACATCGCGGTGCAGTGCGGAACCGATGCGAGGCCTGCGGCGGCCCCGGCAATCACCGCCGTCCACATGCGCGCTTCTTAGGGTCAGTCATCGGCACAGTCACCGCGGAACCCCTCGATGGACCTCCGGCCCCCGTTTATACCCGAAGACGCATATTTTGCGCGACGCTCTTCAATCCCGGGCGAAAATGCCGTGGTGCGTACCGGGACGGGTGCTATCCCGACAAGGCGATGGCCTCGGAACGCCGCATGATCCCGCGCGAGCACGGCGCCTACGCCGAGCTCTTGTTCCCGATCGTGACGGTGCTTCTCGGCGGAAGGCCGTCCGGCTCGACCTGGCTGCTCGCCCTCGGCGTCATCGCGAGCTTCCTAGCCAACGAGCCGCTTCTCGTGCTGGTCGGTCAGCGGGGCACGCGAATGAAGCGAGAGGAGGGCGAACGTGCGAAGCGGGCGCTTCTGATCTTCGTCATGGTTGCGCTGGGAGCCGGTCTGTCGGGGCTCGCGCTGGCCCCGCAGCCCGCGCAAATCGCGGTCGTGCTGCCTCTTCTGCTCGGAGGCACCCTCGTGATGCTGGCCATTCAAGGGCTGGAACGCAGCTTGTTCGGCGAGGCCCTCGCAGCGACGGCCCTGTCCTCGGTAGCGATTCCGCTCGGATTGTCCGCAGGGCTCGGCCTCACCGCCTCCCTCGCGGTGGCGCTGATCTGGGCCGTGACGTCGCTGCTCGGCACGTCGGTCGTCCGTCTGACCGTGGCGCGAACCAAGGCAAAGACCGATCACGAGCGACGAATGGTGGCCACCAAGCGCTCCGCTCTCATCCTGGTCTGCCTGGTCGTCATCGCAGTAGGCGTTAGCGCGCCCTTCGGCTCCAGGGTGGGGCTCTGGGTGCTGGCTGCCGCGGTTCCGGTCGCGGTCGTCGTGCTCGTGATGGCCGCGCTTCGACCGACCGCGCGGCGCCTGCGGCTGATGGGTTGGAGCCTCGTGGCGGCCAACCTCCTTTCACTGATAGCAGTGGTCACGACGCTAAAGATCATTCAGGATTTCGATGCGGTGGAACCGACCCTGCCGTTCCCCATGTTTTAGAGGAGAAGGCTGTGCTCGCTAAAGACATCATGACCGAAAACCCCGTGACCTCGTCGGAGCTCATGTCCGTCAGCGAAGCGCTCGGGTTGCTGTACGAGCTCGATGTTCGCCACCTTCCGGTGGTTCGCGGCAACGAGCTCGTCGGCATCGTGAGCGATCGTGACCTGCGCGGCTTCACGGCGCCCGACGAAGACACGGCAATCGAAGCCGTCGACGACGCCAACAGCTCGAGCGTCGGCAACTTCATGAATACGAACCCGGTCCGGGTCGATCCCGAGACGAATCTTCGAGAGGTCGTCGAGCTGATGCTTCTGCATCGAGTCGGCGCGATTCCCGTATGTGACCTCGATACGGGTGACCTTCTCGGGATCGTGAGCTACGTCGACCTTCTGCGGGTTCTTCAGGAGACCCTGGAACGCACGTGAAGCTCATCACGTCACACGAAACCACGGACTTCGATGGTCTGGCTTCGTGTGTCGCGCTGCAGAAGCTGCTGCCGGGTGCCCTCATCGGATTGAGCGGCGGATTCTCCTCGAACGTTCACCAGTATCTAGCGCTCCACCGCGATCGTTTTCGGACACATCGCTGCCAGGACCTCGATCTGAAGGCCGTCGACCTGCTCGTCGTGACGGATGTACGCAAGCGCGCTCGCCTCACGCACGTCGAGCCGGTCATCGAAAGAGCCGCGAAGGACCCCCTTCGCGTCCGCGTGGTCGTGTGGGATCACCACCCCGCGTCGCCCGACGACCTTCATGCCGACGAAGAGCACGTCCAGCCGGTTGGCTCGGTCACCACACTCTTGGTCGAGGAGCTTCGCGCGCGGGCGATCGACGTGGATCGCGAGGAGGCGACTCTGTTTGCCCTCGGCATTCACGAGGACACGGGCTCGCTGTCCTATGCCCGTTCATGTTCGCGCGATGCGGCGGCGCTCGCCTGGCTGCTCGGTCAGGGCGCGCAGTCGGGCCTCGTCCAGCGCTTCTTGAGGCCGCCTCTCGATCCCCTGGAGCGCGAGCTCCTGGTTCGATTGGTAGCGGTGGTCGAGGAGGTGCCGCGCGCCGGCGCTTCCGTCGCGATAGCGGCATTGGAAACGGAGGAGGTACCGCCGACTCTTGCTCGCGTGTCGACCGAGGCGTTTCGCATCCTCCCGCACGATGCGCTCTTTTGCGTGTTCCGTCTGCGTAACGGGAAGTCTCACATCGTCGGTCGCGGTCAGACGGACACGGTGCCGATAGGGGCCATCCTCGGGGATTTCGGCGGAGGCGGGCACGCCGGAGCGGGCGCAGCTTCCGTCCACGACACGCCGCTCGAAGAGGTGGTGGCCACGCTCCGGCAAAGCGTCGCCCGTCGATGCCGCCAGCCGGAGCTAGTGCGCGACCTCATGTCGAGCCCGGTCCGCACGGTGAGTCCAGATACGCCCCTTCCGGAGCTGACGAGCTCGCTTCGAGAGTGGGGCCATACCGGTGCTCCGGTCGTCGATGGAGGCAGGCTCGTCGGGATCATCTCGCGTCGCGACGTGGAGCGCGCGCAGCGTCAGGGTCGAGCGGAGATGGCCGTGAAGAGCTGCATGGCGCATCGCGTGCACACCGTCGCGCCGGACGCACCGCTCAGAGACGCGCTCGCGCAAATGCGGGAGCACAACGTCGGCCGGCTCCCTGTCCTCGACGGCGCCCGCATCGTCGGCATCCTGTCTCGGGAAGACGTTCTCGGCTACCTCTACGAGGAGTCGCCTTGCTGATGGCGTCCCGTACCAAGATTGGCTAGTCTGCGCGGTCTCCAATGCACGTCCGTGTTCGAAAAGGCTTGGACATTCCGATCGATGGAGAACCGGAGCAGCGCATCGAGGATTCGAACCCGGTCGGTTGGGTAGCCCTCGTGGCCCGCGACTACCAGGGACTCCAGCCGAGGCTGCTCGTGGAAGTCGGGGGACGTGTCTGTCTCGGCCAGCCGGTGCTCGTCGATAAGCAACAACCAGACGTGACGTACACCGCTCCCGGCTGCGGCGAGGTGGTCGCGATCCATCGGGGAGAGCGAAGGGCCCTTCAATCCGTCGTGATCCGCCTCGACGGAGACGACGAAGAAACCTTTGGCGCGCATCCTCGCGATGCGCTCGAGGCTCTCGAGCGCGAGACCGTCCGCGAGACCTTGCTTCGCTCCGGCCTCTGGACGTCGCTGAGAACACGGCCTTTCGGGAAAGTCCCCAAAGCGGACGCAACTCCGCACTCGATCTTCGTCACCGCAATCGATACGAACCCGCTTGCCGCGGATCCCCGAGTCGTGATCGCGGAGCGACCCGACGAGTTCCGCGACGGCCTCGCCGTCATCAGCCGCCTGACCGACGGCCGAGTTTACGTTTGTGAGGGGCCCGGCCCCAGTCTCGACCTACCGAGGCTCGAGGCGATGGCCCCGGCGGTCTTCGAGGGACCGCACCCGGCAGGCCTTCCCGGAACACACATTCACTTCCTCGATCCGGTGAGCGAGAAGAAGTCGGTCTGGTACCTCAACTACCAGGACGTCATTGCGATCGGCGCGCTGTTCACGACGGGCCGGATTCTCACCGAACGCGTGATTTCACTCGCGGGCCCGCTCGTGAAGAGGCCGCGCTTGCTCCGTACGCGATGGGGGGCGAGCACGGAGGATCTGCTCGACGGCGAGGTGGAGCCCGTGGCAAGTCGCGTGATCTCCGGGTCCATTCTTAATGGTCGTCGCGCGGCGGGGCGGGCGCGCTACCTCGGCCCGTACGACCTTCAGCTGAGCGTGATCCAAGAAGACCATTCCCGGCACTTCCTCGACTGGCTCGCACCCGGCTTTGGGAAGTACTCCGCGACTCGTGCGTTTGCCGGAGCGCTGCGGCCCCGGAAACGGCGTTTTCCTCTAACGAGCTCGCAGCAGGGTAGCCCTCGCGCCATGGTGCCGATCGACAACTTCGAGCGGGTGATGCCGCTCGACATTCTGCCCGCGCCGCTGCTCAAGGCGCTCATCGTTCAGGACACGGAGACGGCCAAAGCGCTCGGCTGCCTCGAGCTCGAGGAAGATGACCTCGCCCTCTGTGCTTTCGTTTGCTGCAGCAAGTACGAGTACGGCTCCTTCCTCCGTAACGCTCTCAATCTCATCGAGAAGAACGGCTGATGCGTCCCCTGCGAAATCTCTTGGATCAGCTCGAGCCCTACTTTCGAAAGGGCGGACGGCTCGAGAGCTATCAAGCGATCTACGAGATGCTCGATACTCTCTTCTACTCGCCATCGGACGTCTCGCGGGGGGCCCCGCACGTACGAGATGCACTCAATTTGAAGCGAGTGATGGGGCTCGTCGTGCTCGGGGTGCTTCCCTGCGCAGTCGTCGGCATGTGGAATACCGGCCATCAGGCACACCTCGCGATGGCTGAGCTCGGTCTTCCGCCGCCGACGGGCTGGCGCGGGACGCTGATGGCGCTCTTGGGGGTCGGGCACGATCCGAGCAGCGTCGGCGCGGCGATATTCCACGGTTTTCTCTACTTCCTTCCGATTTACGCGGTCACGATGCTCGCGGGCGGGTTTTGGGAGATTCTGTTTGCCGGCATACGCAATCACGAGGTCAACGAGGGCTTCTTCGTCACTTCGATTCTCTACGCGCTCACGCTCCCCGCGACGACGCCGCTCTGGCAGGTTGCCGTCGGGATTTCGTTTGGTGTCGTGATCGCGAAAGAAGTGTTTGGGGGAACGGGCAAGAACTTCATGAATCCTGCGCTCGCAGGGCGGGCTTTTCTGTACTTTGCCTACCCCGTGCAGATGTCCGGGGAATCCGTGTGGGTGCCGCCAGTCGACGTCGTGACGGGGGCCACGCCCCTTGCCATCGGCGCCGAGAGCGGAGTTGCGGGCATCGTCGAATCGGGGGTGACGTGGATGGACGCGTTTCTCGGTCCAATTCAAGGCTCGCTCGGGGAAACGTCGGCGCTCGCGTGCCTGCTCGGGGGCGCATTCATCGTCTACACGGGGGTCGCGTCCTGGCGGATCATCGTCGGTGTCATGATCGGCATGGTCGGCACCGCGGTGCTCTTCAACGCGGTTGGCTCCGACGTCAATCCGATGTTCGGGATGCCCTGGGAGTGGCATCTCGTTCTCGGCGGCTTTGCCTTCGGCATGGTCTTCATGGCTACCGACCCCGTCACGGCGTGCGTGACCAACACCGGCCGCTGGATTTTCGGGGCGGTCGTCGGGGCCCTCACCGTCGTCATCCGAGTGGTGAACGTGGCGTTCCCCGAGGGCATCATGCTCGCGATCCTATTCGCGAACATCTTCTCCCCGACCATCGACTATTTCGTGATGCAAGCGAACATCAACCGGAGGCTGAAGCGGAGTGCCTGAGGCGGATCCGAAAGCGATGGCAAAGAGAGAGGGTGTCGCTCGCACGCTGCTCGTCGCCCTGCTCGTAAGCCTCGTCTGCTCGTCCCTGGTCGCATCCGCGGCGGTCGTCCTGAAGCCCCTCCAAGAGGCCAACGCCAAGCTCGATGCGCGTAAGAACATCTTGGACGTTGCGGGTGTGTTCGACCCCGACCGCGACATCGACGAGCAGTTCGAAAGCATCGAGACGCGCGTGGTCGACCTCGAGACCGGGACGTACCGGGGGGACATCGATCCCGATGCGTTCGATCCGGAACAGGCCAGAAAAGACCCGGAGCAAAGCACGGCCGTCCCTCCGGAGCTGGACGCTGCGCGCGTTGGAAGAAGGGCCGATCGCGCGCTGGTCTACCTGGTCCGAGATGGTGACTCCGTCACGCGTATCATCTTGCCTGTGTACGGCTACGGCCTCTGGTCGACGATGTACGGGTTTCTCGCGCTCGAACCGGACGGCAACACCGTGGCCGACATCGTGTTCTATTCGCACGCGGAGACGGCGGGCATCGGGGACTTCGTCTCGAAGCCGAAATGGCGGAGCCTGTGGCCTGCAAAGCGCGCCTTCGACGAGGACGGCGAGCTCATGCTCCGCGTGGTCAAAGGACGTGTTTCACCCGACGATCCGCTGGCCGACTACCACGTCGATGGCGTATCCGGCGCAACGCTAACGGGCAACGGGGTGACGAACCTCATTCAGTATTGGTTGGGTCCGCACGGCTTTGGGCCCTACCTGCGCGAAATCCAGCAAGGAGCAGGAATATGAACCCCGCGGCCAAGCGCGCTCTTCTCGAGCCGATCGTCGACGAAAACCCCGTCACGCTTCACGTCTTGGGGATCTGCTCCGCGCTCGCCGTGACGACTTCGCTCCTGCCGTCCCTCTACATGTGCGTTGCGCTCACGGTAGTTGCGTCGCTTGCAAACGCCGCGGTCAGCGCGATTCGCGGCGTGTTGCCCGGAAGCATACGCATCATCGTCCAGATGACGATCATCGCGTCTCTGGTCATCGTGGTCGACGAATCGCTCAAAGCGTTCGCGTTCGAGACGAGCCGCGAGCTCTCGGTATTCGTGGGCTTGATCATCACCAACTGCATCGTCCTCGGCCGGACGGAAAGCTTCGGCTCCAAGAATTCCGTGGGGCTCAGCTTCCTCGATGGTATCGGGAACGGCCTCGGATACAGCGTGATTCTGATCCTCGTCGCGACGTGCCGCGAGCTTCTCGGCAAAGGCACGCTCCTCGGATACACCATCCTTCCAAACGTCGCGGACGGCGGTTGGTACAACCCCAACGGGATGATGCTTCTGCCGCCGAGCGCGTTCTTCGTCATCGGGCTCATCATTTGGGGCGTGCGGAGCTTGAAGGTGGAGCAGGTCGAGCAGGCCGAGTTCCGGATTCATGAAGTGCACCGAACGGAGGCCCACTGATGAGCGGTCACTACGTCGAGCTCTTCATCAAGGCGGTGTTCGTGGAGAATCTGGCGCTGTCCTTCTTTCTCGGGATGTGCACCTTCCTCGCGGTTTCGAAGCGAATCGAGACCGCATTCGGGCTCGGCGCCGCAGTCATGTTCGTGCAGCTCATCACGGTCACCGCCAATGCGTTTCTCTACAATCACGTTCTCAAAGAAGGGGCGCTCGCCTGGGCCGGGCTTCCCGACCTCGACCTCAGCTTTCTCGGCTTGGTCACGTACATCGGTGTGATCGCGGCGATGGTGCAGATCCTCGAAATGATCCTCGATCGTCATTTCCCGCGGCTCTTTCACGCGCTCGGGATCTACCTACCGCTGATCACGGTGAACTGCGCGATCCTCGGGGGCAGCCTTTTTGCCGTCGAGCGGGACTACACCATGGGCGAGAGTGCGGTGTTTGCGCTCGGTAGCGGCTTCGGCTGGGCCCTCGCACTCGTGGGCCTTGCTGGGATTCGCGAGAAGCTCAAGTACAGCGACGTCCCAGCCGGGCTTCAGGGGCTTGGCATCGCGTTCATCATCGTGGGCTTGATGTCGCTTGGTTTCATGGCGTTCGCCGGGGTTCAGCTGTAGAGGGGGCGGCGCCATGGGTCTGCAAATCATCGCTGCCGTAGCCGTTTTCACCGGGGTGATCGTGCTGCTGTCGACCGTGATCCTGGTTGCCCGATCGCGGTTGGTCGAAACCGGCAGCGTCACGCTCGTCGTCAACGAGGACCGCGAGTTCGTCGTGCCGGCTGGTTCGAAGCTCCTCGAGGCGCTTGCGGACGTCGGTCTCTACCTGCCGTCCGGCTGCGGGGGAAAAGGCACCTGCGGCCAGTGCCGAGTCAGAGTCCCGGTGGGTGGAGGGCCTCTGCTGCCGACCGAGGAAGCGTCGATCGGACCGAACGAGGCGGCTCAGCACGTGCGGCTGTCTTGCCAAGTCGCGGTCCGCGAGGACGTGCGCGTATGGATTCCCGAGGAGGTCTTCGGGGTCCGGCAGTGGGACTGTACCGTGCGGTCTACGCGCGGCCTCAGCACGTTCATCAAGGAGATCGTGCTCGAGCTCCCCGAGGGCGAAGAGGTGCCGTTTCGGGCCGGGGGCTACATCCAGGTCGAGTGTCCGCCATTCCACACGAAGTTCTCGGACTTCGACATCGAGCCGAAGTATCGAGAGGAATGGGACCGCTTGAACCTGTGGCGCTACGTCGCTGGCACGAAGAGCCCGACGACTCGAGCCTACTCGATGGCGAACTATCCGGAGGAAAAGGGGATCATCCTCCTCAATATCGGCATCGCCCTTCCGCCGCCGGGCGCGAGGGACGACGTGCCGCCCGGTGTGGTCTCCTCGTATCTCTTTCAGCTCCAACCAGGTGACGAGACGACGATTTCCGGCCCCTATGGCGAGTTCTACGCGCGAGAGACGGACCACGAGATGGTATTCATCGGCGGTGGCACGGGGATGGCGCCGATGCGTTCGCACATCTTCGACCAGCTCGAGCGGCTCGAGACCAATCGCAAGATCTCGTTCTGGTTCGGCGTTCGAAGCAAGCGTGACCTCTTCTATCACGAGGAGTTCACGCGTCTTGCCGAGGAGCACCCGAACTTCACGTACACCGTTGCGCTTTCCGAGCCGCAGAAGGATGACGACTGGGACGGGCCCGTGGGCTTCATTCACGCGGTGGCGTACGATGAGTACCTGGCCGACCATCCGGCTCCGGAGGACTGCGAGTACTACATGTGCGGCCCGCCCTTGATGATCTCGGCGGTTCAGAGGATGCTAACCAACCTCGGGGTGCCCGACGAGAACGTGATGTTCGACGATTTTGGTAGTTGATGGTGATGCTAGTCTACGTGCTCAGCTTTGCAGCGTTTGCCTTGGCCCTCGGCGGGCTCGGCGTCGGGCTGATGATGGGGCGCGATGGCATCCGCGGCACGTGCGGCGGTCTCAACAGTCCCGAAGGATGTGGCGCCTGCGGCCGCAGGGCCGGCGAGGCCCGCGAGTGCCCGAGGGGTCGCATGCGATGAAAGGGGTGCAAGACCTGCGGGCGAGGGACGTCATGATCAAGAAGCCCCTCGTGCTCAGCCCCGAGCGACGGCTTCTCGATGCGGTGCGGATGCTGGTCGACCAGCGAGTCCCCGGTGCCCCGGTGGTGGACGAGCGAGGCAGCCTCGTAGGTGCGCTGACCGAACGCGACTTTCTCGAGGCTCTGGTCGTCGCCGGCTATCACGCCGAGGAGGGCGGCCGAGTCGGAGACCACATGAACACGGACGTCCAGACCGTGCAGGTCGACACCAGCCTCTTCGACGTGGCCACGCTGTTTGCCAAATCAGGTTACCGATGGTTTCCGGTCGTCGACGAGAACCGAGTCGTGGGCGTGGTCGCGCGGCGCGAAGTCCTGCGGGCCCTCATCGATGCCTTTGGGCGCTGAAGGGCGAGCTCTCGGCGGAGCTAGCGGTCGAGCGCGTCGAGCCCGCGTTGCTCCGCATCGTCCATGCCGCGCGAGAGAAGGCCGGGAAAGAGGCCGAGCAAGCGGACGAGCTTTCCGCGCCCGCTCGGCAGCAACACCTCGCGCCGCGGCGAGCGGATCACGTCCAGCACCGCATGCGCAACGCGTTCCGGCGGCATCGGCTTTTCCGTGAATACGACCGCGCCGGCGCGCTTCTTTCGCATCCCCTGGAGCATTGGCGTTTCGACGGCGCCCGGACAGACGACCGTCCAGTGGATCGGCGCATGACGATGGTCGAGCGCGCAGCTGTGCGTGTAGGCGCGCACCGCGTGCTTGGTGGCGCAATACGCCGCGAGATCGGGCGCCGGCGCAAACGCAGCCATGCTCGCGACGTTGATGACGTGTCCGCGCTCGCGTTCGAGAAAGCGAGGCAGGAAGGCTCGGACTCCGTTCATGACCCCGATGAGATTGACGTCGATCGTGAGGCGATCGTCTTCTTCCGAGACGGCACCACACGGACCCGGCAAGCAGACCCCTGCGTTGTTGACCAGCACGTCGATCGGTCCGCCTGCCGCCTCGGCCGTGTCGGCCGCGCTCTCCCACGCAGCGAGCTCCCGCACGTCCAGGTTCGTGATCTGCAGTCCGGGGAGCTCCGCACGAAGCGTCGAGAGCCCGGCAGAATCGACGTCGGCCGCAACCACCTGATGCCCCGCGCCGAGGCAAAGGCGAGCAATCGCGGCACCGATCCCTTTTGCGGCGCCTGTCACGAAAACACGCACGATGCCCCGGTGTGACAGATGACCGAACCGGACGCTACTCGAGGCTTTCGAACTCGCGCAGCTTGTCCACGAGCTGGGCGCGCGTCCGAACGTCGAGCTTTCGCATCGCGTTTCGGAGAAGAAGCGACACGCGTGACTTCGAGAGACCGAGGCGGTACCCGATCATCTTGTTCGTCTGACCGAACGCGGCGCAAGTCGCCACTTGTCGCTCACGCTCGGTCAAGCCGCGCGGATCCGTGACGTGCGGCGCGTTTGGAATCGCGAGCACGAAGCGCCTTCCGTCGGTGTCGAACCAGTCGACCGTCGACCAGCGTCCTTGAACGAGGGCCTTCCAGATCTGAAGGGCCTTTTCCGGATCGGTTTCGCGCATCCGCCCGCGGGCTTTGTCCACGGCGATGGCAGCTTCGCGAAGCTTCTTCGAAGCGCTCGCGTGTTTCGCGTGGCCGACGGCATCGGTGATCCGATAGCTGTGCACGTCGAAGATCGCCTCGGCGTCGTGAGGCAGCTCGGTTTCACTGTCGACGAATGGCTCTCTCGCCGCGAGACCCCGTCGCAGGCGATGTCCTGCTTCGAGGTGCGCCGCGAGCATCGCCCATTTCTCCTGCTCCTGCGGCGTGAGGGTCGTGATCTCCTTCAGCGGAGCCACGAGAGCAATGCCCGCCCCCGTGGGATCGACCGTCGTAATGCCAAAGACGTCTCGGCAGTAGTCGACGTGGGAAGTATAGAGCTCGAGCGCCTCGGGATGGGCGGCGGTGCTCACCGACATCGTCGTCGCTTGACCCGGGCGCGCCTGCTCTCGGAGCATGTCCGGGGGAGTGGCGGCGAGGGCGGCCATGTGGCGCTCCGCGAAGTCTTCAGGCCCGGAACCGATGTGGATGTTGAACACCTGCACGTCCCCCTCGTCCGGGGGACGGCCATACTCGACCGCAGCGACGCCCAATCCGCGGTCGAGGACCGGAAGACCACGCTCTAGCACCGCGGGAAGCCACTCTTGGTCGTCCAACCCGAGGTCGTAGGCGGCCTCGGTGAAATCAATAATTGCTGAGCCGACGCGGTCCACGCGAGTCCCGCCCGTGGGCCGTCACCATCGAGTGCTTGCGCACATCAACCCACAGACGCCTTCAAAGCTGCACGAGCCGGCTGCCGAGGTCTATACGTAATTGTTTACGTCCCGATTCGGCGAGGACTAGCGCCCGCAGCGCGCAATCGCCCTAAAACGCCGGGACAGCGAGCACCCCGCCGCAGGCCGTTTCATTCATGTAGATCCCGTCGGCGCTCTGGCCCTTCGGGGAATTCGCGCCCGAGGTCGCCCCGATCACCAGATCCGCATCGGTATACGCGAGGAACACGCACATCTCTTGTCCGCCGAGCCCGTATTCCAGTCGCCGATCCGTGTTGTTCGCGTAGCCGCACTCGACCCGGAGCATCGGCGCCCCGTTCGAGCTGACCGGCGGATTGATGGTGGTCCCGAGCGGCTCGCCCACCGAGTTTCGAAGCTCGAAGATCGTGCGTTCCTCGTCGGCGTCGTCGACGAAGCTGAGCCGGAAGTAGTTCCCCCACTCGTGGTAGTGGGCGAGGACGTAATAGACGTTGTAGTTGGCAGGCTTGCCAAGCAAGTTTTGAAACTGCTCGCCGAGGTCACAGGTCATCGCGAAGCGGGATTCCGCCTGCGGCTCGATGTCGAGCGCGGTATTCGTAAAGCTGATCGGGCGAAGTCGAATCTCGACGTCTTCTTCGGCTACGGTTTGGATGTCGAAGCTCAGCGCCGTCTGTAGCGGGCTCGGCGAGATGTTCAGCAGATGAACCCCGCCGACGATTTTGTGCCGCGGCGGGATCTCGAGCACCGCGCCCTCTTGAAACGCTTGAAGCTCCCCAAGCGCCTGCGTCGACTGCGCGAAAAACACACCGCCGGCCAGCGCGGACGACACGTCGCCAAAGCCGCGTTCGTCACAGTCCCAGGTGCCGTCCGGGCCCGGATACGTATCCTCGGGCACGAAATACCAGTTCGAGTGGTGCCAGGCGCCGTCGTTCCGCTGGCGGACCTTCGAGACGTAGAGGGGCTCTTCGTTCCCAAGCGTCCAGCTCTGGCACACGCCGCTGATCTCCGCGCCGGAGTCGATCGCGAGCGCCTCGAACGTATGCGTCATCGTCGGATCGATTTCGGGCGGAGCCGTCTCCGTGGCGCAGGCCGTGAGGCTCAGTCCGAGGACGACGAGGTACAATGTACGGCCCATCGCACGGGAGGATCGCCGCAATTGCGACGCCTGGCAAGCCATGGGTCGAAGCATCACGAGCCAACTTCGGAGCGGGTGAAGAGATTCGAACTCTCGACCTCGACCTTGGGAATACTCTCTCAGCCTAGAACACCATTCGGGAAATCCAACAACATCAACCACATGAAGTCCTGCGGCGTTGCGTGCCGTCCCGAGGTGTCCTGTGGAAAGTGGAAGAATTCGTGGAATATTTGGCTTCGACGTTCAGAGGGTCGAAGCCTGACGCTTAGCCCAACTGCGGTGCGGTTGGCGCCCCTCAGGGCACGGGCGGATCGCTACCGCGTGCTCGACTCCAGACGGCAGCGATGAGAACCTCCCTCGCTTCGCGGTTGACCGAATAGAAGACTGCGTAGGGTGTGCCTTCGATCAACAACCGCCGCACGCCAGGCAACTGGATATCGTCGCATGGTCGCCCGAGACCTGGCATCCGGGAGATGTGGTCACTTGCTGCGCTGAATGCTTCTTTGAAGGTCGCTCGGGCAGCCGGCCGGTTCGCAGCCCACCAAGCCTCGAGCTCGCGCACTTGCCACTCCGCTTCGGGCGAAATGCGGACGCGGAAGCTCACAGCTCTTTCATGAAATCTTCAATCGGTCGGCTCTTGCCCGCTTCACCTTGCGCCAGGCCACGCCGCACGGATGCCCGAAGTCTTTCGAGGTCGTCTTCGCTTAGGCTCTCGAAGCCATCCTCGGCGCGAACGGCGTTCAGAACAGTACGCACTGCGTCGAGCTCGTCGTCGGCCAGTTCATCGATCAATGCATGAATGTCGGACCGGGTTCCCATTTCGCTCAGCTTAAGCCCGGTGGGACTGCTCGTCCAGGCTGCGGAACAGATCTGACAGCTCTCTCATTTCCACCCTGGGTCGGGCTTGAAGCACACTGGCTCGTCCTGCTCTTTTCTGACACACGCCGCATCTTCTTGCGCAAGAGTGGTTCGGTCTGACCCACCCTGCCGCAAAATGCGTCATCACGAGGCAAAGGGGGTCGCTTCGCTTCATATTTGCGCAGTAAGCTCCAGAATTCTTCATCGTGCGTCAAAAGGAACCGGACTTTGTTCGGGCAAGGTGGAGTTTTGTTTAACAAAACTGCACGGCTCTCGCGTCGGGTCTTCGCCCCAAGCTCGGCGGTGAGGGGCGCGCTCAACGCCTTCGGCTTATTCGCGCGAGGCGGCGGCCTAGAGCCCGGTCTGACGCGTGTCCTCGTGTGCGCCGGCCCGCGACGGCAGGTTTCGAATCGGAGAGTCCAATGGCGAGAAACGCTCCACCGCTTCGCAGAACTCAGGACGACCCGCAACGGCATCTGCCACCATCACGGTCGGCTGGTAGGTCGCATGGATCTGCCAGTGCGGGAGAAAGAAGTTCTTGCCCTTGTTTGGTCCGCTGCGAATAAGCCGAAGGCGTTGAGCGCGGCAAGCGGGGATTGGGACATCTTCGATGTCCTACAATCCCACATCTTGAAAATGTCGCACTTCGCTCTGAACTGACTTCTCTTGTCGCCTTCTGCATCGTTTTGGTTCTTCGTGAAGCACAATGCGTCGTTTCACTCCAAGAAGCTCCAAAGTGCGTCACTTCGTCGCAGAAAACGCCAAGAGGTGAGAGCTGGTGACAGCCTCGCGTGGCACTTCTTGTCGCTGGATGACGCACTCGCGTTCCAAGCACTTCCTGCTCGCGCAACTTTTCGGGGTGCAAAGCCGATAACAGGGGATGAGCATGAACGCGATTCCCAATCACGAGCTTCGATGACGGCGTCATGGGACGACGATCCATGGCTCGACTGTCGCAGCGCTGGAGCCTTTCTCGGGCTAACGCCCTCCGGTGTCCGATCGCTCGTCAACCGTGGTGTGTTGTTTCGTCGCTCCACCCTCGACCGCTGGATTATCGATGGCTGCCGGCGCTATGCTCCTCAGCGGTACGCAACGTCCGGGACGGGAGGAGCGCATGAGCAAATCTCGGTATCCGGGAATCGAACGCCTGTCGTCGGGTCGCTATCGAGTGAGAGTGACTTGGAACGATCCGAAGACGGGCAAGCGAAAGGATCAGAAGAAAGTGATTGCCGCCACCAGCATGGCCGAAGCGAGCTCCCAAAGGGAGTTGCTTCGTACCCGCTTGCTGACGGGCGGCACGACCCCAGAGCACCGTCTTCGCCTTGGCGAATACGCGAGCTCGTGGATGCGTGGGAAGATTCCCACTCTTAAGCCCTCGACGCGGGACAAGTACGCGGTGGTCCTGGACCACCATATCCTTCCCGCCTTGGGGGATTACTACGTCGACGCCATCACGCCGCAAGACGTGCTCCGGTGGCGTGATGCCCAGCATGCCAAGCCCAGCACCGTCAATTCGCGGCTGAGGGTGCTTCGTACGCTCCTCCGGGACGCGCAGGCACAGCTCGGGCTGCCCCGGGACCCCTGCGCTCGCGTGAGAACGCTGCCGGAGGAGCCCACGGTCGGAAACCGGCTCAAGCCCGAACAGCTGAGGCAGGTCCTCGGCCATCTCCAGGAGCATGAGCGACAATGGTATCCGTTGTTTCTCACGATGGCGCTCACCGGCGCTCGCTTCGGCGAGGTCTCGGCCCTTCAGTGGTCGGACATCGACGAAGACGCCGGAGTGATCTGGATCCGGCGTGCCCAGTCGCAGGGGCGTGTCGGCACGACCAAAACCGGGAAGGTCCGAGACGTTCCGCTCCCGCTGCCGCTCATGGCAGTGCTCAAACAGCATCGACAGCGGCTCGTTCGAGACCAGGCACCAGGGCTCTCCGAGGGATTGGTCTTCCCAAGCCGCGTCGGAACCTACCTACGGAACTCCTCGCTCCGGAAGCCCCTGGGGCGAGCTCTCGAGGCAGCCGGCGTGTCCGAGCGGTTTACCGTTCACGGTTTCCGCCGAACCTGGAACAACCTGCTCCGCCAAGTGGCGTCGGGCGCGATCACGCGATCGATGATCGGCCACGAGACGGAGGAGATGTTCCTTCACTACTCGCACATCGAGCGCGATGAGAAGCAAAGCGCCGTCGAACGAGCGCTCGCGCTGGTCGACGGTCCCAAAGTGGAACATCGTGTGGAAGGTTCCCCGCTTGGGGACGCCGGCCGGAATGCAGACAGTTCAGAAACCACCCGTAACGACAAGTGATTCTCGGAGCGGGTGAAGAGATTCGAACTCTCGACCTCGACCTTGGGAAGGTCGCACTCTACCACTGAGTTACACCCGCAAAGAGGATGGAGAACTAGCCTTGCTGCCCGAACGCGTCAAGCCTGGACCCTTTGGCGAGGGTCCAGGCGTCGTGCGCGCGTTTAGCGGGTGTGGACGAGGGGTAAGCCGTTCGGACCGACGGGGATGTAGACCGTCGTGTGGTTTGGGGCGTCGGCCATCGTCTTTTGCGCCTCGATCGCCTCGTGCTGCAGGTAGTTGGGCGTCAGCGTTGCGTTGATGATCTTCTGCGCTTCGGCGATTCCCTTGGCCTCTTCGATGCGAATCTCGGCATCCCGCCGTGCGATTTCGCGCTGGGTTTCCTTTTCCTCGAGGAGCTGCCTCGCAGCGAGCTTCTTTTCGACGGCCTGCGAGACGACCGGCGGATAGTCGATGTTGCCCACCGCGAGCCGGACGACCTCGAACGGAGCGCTCTCGAGGTACTCGCCGAGTGAGGCCTCGATGGTTGCTGCGATCTCGTCGCGCTCTGCTTTCAGCTCTCGGCTCGAATACTGCTGGACGGACTGCCGCACGATGGTCCGGAGCGGCTCCCTGACGTATCGGTCGTACCAGTGCGGCCCGCCGAACGTCTCGACCACCGATTGCACCTGACCGTCTTCCGCTTTCATCACCGCGTGAACGCTGAAGGCGACGTTGAGATCGTCTTTGACCAGGATCGCGAACTGCTCGGTGTACGTGGCCGGCCGAGTGTCGATGTGGATGACTCGGTTCCGGAACGCGCTCACGCCGTAGTTGCCTGGACCGCGGACGACTCCGCGAAAGCCGCCTTCTCCGAGCACGCGGGGATCTTCGAAGACGTAGCCTTCGTGCCCGGCAGGGGTGTGCGGGTTCGTGCAGCCCGTCACCGCGAGGGGGAGGGCCGCCAACAGGGCGGCGACGAGGATGAATGGGGTGCTGCGCATGACTGCCTCCTTTATTTTCGGATATTTCGTGTATTTATATAATATAATATAACAAAGCATAATGCAGCACAGAGTGGTATTTTCGTATTGTTTCGTGTATAAAAACACCAAAAGGGGGTTCCATGACGGACGAGTTTCGGCGAATCAGCCTGATGATTCGGGAGGATCAGCACCAGCGGCTGTTGGACCTCGGCGTGAACATGAGCGCCCTGATCCGCAGCCTCATCGACGACCATCTGAGCGAATCGAAGATCACGCTCGCGGTGCCCGAGGAGACGGCGCACCTCTATCGGCAGGTGGTCTCCGACACCGGCAGCACCGACGCGGAGGTCGAGCCGTATCTTCGAGCCGCCCTGAAAACCATGCTCAAAGACCGAATCGCCCAGCTGCAGACGCTTCACCGAAGCATCGAGTAGGGACACGCAGTGCCCCGCAGACCAGCCTTTTTCCGGTAAGTTGCCACCCACGCCGCGAAAACCCGGCTCTCGTTGGGTTTTCGCGGTGTGGGTTGTAACCATTTGAAAGGAGGTCGGTTTTCGAGGTGCTGCGTGTCCCCCTGATTCTTTTTTTGCTTGGGCTGTCTTGGGGGGTGGCGTACGCGCAGGATCTGGTGGCGCCGAGCGTGCGGTCGCTGCCGGGGATTCAGGTGCCCGAGGGGGTCGACGTGCCCGAGTCGGGGGTCGTGCAGGTCCGGGTCGCGATCGACGCCGACGGCAGCGGGACCGTCACGAGCTGCGATGCAGGGCGCGTGCTGTGCGATCTCGTCGTCGACGCGATTCGGCGCGCCGAGTTCGACCCTGCGACCCGGAACGGGAATCCGGTTCCCTCCGAGGTTGCCGTCGAGCTGAGGGTCCGAGCTCCTCCCACCGACGAGGACCCCGAGGCATCGGCCACCGAAACGGTCCTCGAGCCGAAGACCGCCCGCGTCGAAAAGGAGCTGATCTTCACCGAGACCGCTCAGGTCGATGCGCGCGCGCAGGTTCCGATCAAGCTCCAGCTCGAAGGGATCCGAAACATCCCGGGAACCTTTGGCGAGCCGTTTCGAACGCTCGAGCTGATGCCCGGCACCGTCCCGGTCGCCAACGGGCAGCCCTACGTGTACGTCCGCGGCGCGCCGCCTTCGGGGACCGTGTACCTCTACGACGACATCCCGATTCCGCTGCTCTTTCACTCGGCGCTCGGTCCAGCCACCATTCACCCGGGGTTGATCAAGAGCATTTCCCTCTTTTCGGGGGCGGCGCCCGCGCGCTACGGCGGCACGGTCGGCGGCGTCGTCGCGGCCCGAGCCCGTCGATTCGACGACGATCGCGTGCACGGCGAGGCCGAGCTCCGGGCTATCGATGCCTCGGCGCTGGTGAACGTTCCCATGCCGAAGGAAGGCTCGATGACGTTCGCCGGCCGCTACGGCTTTCCCAACCTGATTCTCGGCGCCATCGATGTCGACGCGGACGTGAAGTACTGGGACTACCAGTACCGCACGGGCGTGGCGATGAGCCCGCGGTCCCGGTTCGAGGTGGTCGCGATCGGGGCACGCGACCGATCGATTTTCGACGCCTCCGATCCCGAGGAAACCCTTGCCTTCGACCTTCAGTTCCATCGCATCGACGCGCGGTTCGTCGGAAAGCTCAAACGATGGGACCTCGTCGGGACGATGATGTACGGCTACGATTTCTCGGACATTCTCGACGTCTCGGGCGCGGCCGTACCGGATGCGCGTGCCGACATCCACCGGTTCGGCCCGAGGTTCTGGGCTGTTTACGGTGCGCGAAAAGCCCAGCTTCGCATCGGCGGCGACCTGGCGGGTCTGTTCGGGCCGGTGGAATGCGTCGGCGGCGACCAAAACCTCTCGGCGCCATGCGACCCCGAGTTTCTCGAGAGCCAGACCCGCCGCCTCTTCGGCGGCGCCTTCGTCGATGCAAACGTGTCGGCGCTCTCTTGGCTCGACCTTTCGCTCGGCGTGCGCGCCGACGTGTGGAACACGGGCGGTCAACGAGATGCGGGCGTCAGCCCCCGCGCCCGCGCCACGTTTCACGCGAAGGACATCGCCGACGTGTTCGTCGGTTGGGGGCTCGGGGTCCGACCGGCCACCTTTGCAATTCCGCTGCCCGGCCTCGGCGACGTGCCCCTCGAGCCGGGCCTGCAGCATGCAAATCAAACCGAGGGTGGGGTGCGCTTCTTCCTCCCGCGAAACGTCACCTTCGAGACACGCGCGTACCTCAACGTCTACAGGGACCTTCGCTTCGTCGACGTCTTCACCAACCCCGAGGTGACCGTCGATGCCGATCCCAGTGCATTAGCCGTCGCGCCGGTGGCAGTCGGCCTGCTCGACGACTCGGCCGACGGAAGGAGCTACGGTCTCGAGCTGCTCCTTCAGCGGCCGTTCGACATCGGCGTCTCGACGATCGCGAGCTACACGCTCGGTTTCAGCAATCTCACGGCGTCCGCGGGACCGCTCGAGCCCACCATCCCGTTTCCGGTTCAGACCTTCGACTACACGCCCTCGTATGACGTGCGGCACGTGATCAACGCGGCGCTCGCGTGGCAAGCCAAGTTCGGGCTGATCCTTTCGGCCCGGGTGTTCTCTCGATCGGGTCGCGCGGAGGGCTGGCTTTGGCTCGATGAGACCGGCGTCGTGCGGCAGTACGTGCAGCGAATCCCCTGGTTCACGCGGCTCGACCTGATGGTTGCGTACGAGTGGGCCAAGCCTGGACGCCGCATGCGTATCTCCTTCGAGTGGATCAACGTGACCCAGGCACAGGACGCGCAGCAGATCGACTCCACGAACCCCGATGCGCCCCTGGCGTGTCAGTTTCGGTACGGCGAGCCCTCCGAGCCCTGTCCGATTCAGCTCACGACCGCGATCTGGTTTCCAAACCTGTCGTTTCGCGCGGTGTTCTAGCTCGAGGTTCGACCGATCCCCGACCAGTGGTCGGGGTTGAGGGCGCCGGCCGCCGGGCGAACGTCGACCAGGATGCCGGTGAGGTGCGCCATCCCAGACACGCGTTCGAGCTTGTCCGGGCCGTCCGCGGCCAAGAGGTTCACGTTGACGCCCGTCGTCTTGCTCGCGACGCTCATCTTGCTGTCTTGGTGCCCCCAACCATGCGGCAGGGCGACCGTGCCCGGCATCAGATCGGACAGCAGCTTCACGGGCACACGGACCGTGTTGGTTTCGCTCGATACGTCGGCAAGCTTGCCGTCGCCGAGGCCGATGCGGGTCGCGTCGTCGGGGTGCATGTAGAGGTGATTCGTCGTGCGCTCGCCCGAGACGAAATCCTCGATGTTGTGCGTCCACGAGTTGTGCGTCGTGATCGCCCGCTTCGTGATCAGCTTGAGCTTGTTCTTGGTGGTACGCTCGAGCTCGAAGTCTTCGTCGAGCTTTTTCGTCTGTTCGAGCAACACGTCCGGTGCGAGGTGCATCTTGCCGTCCTCGTGAATGATGCGGCTGCCGAGAAAGCTTCCCGGGTCGTGCTCGGGGCGGAGCCGCCCGTGCGTCTCTTTGAGGAGCTTTTTGAAGCTGCCCTGCTTCGTCGCGCGCAGCAGGCCCGAAAGCAGAAGCTCTTGGGGAATCGACGGCTGACGGTCGCCCCGCCCGACGGAGCTCACGCCTTTCGCGAGCTCCATCGCGCGCTGGGCGACGGCGGAGCCCCACAGGTTGATGCCACTGGCCTTCGCGATGTCGACGTAGATCGTCGCTTCGTCGCGCTGCTCGCCCTGCGGCGGCACGATGGCGCGCGTGGCCTGCAGGTAGGGCTTGGACTGAAGCCCGAGCATCAAAGGAAACACGAAGGGCAGGTCGGGCCGCTGGAAGGGCGAGGTGCACGGAAGCACGTGGGTAGCGACCGAGGCGGTTTCGCTCGGCTGGATGTCCAGCACCACGAGCAGCTCCAGCTGCTGGAACGCGTCGCGCAGGCGCTCGGAGTTCGCCATCGTGATCAGCGGATTGCCGCCGGTCACGAAGAGCGCCTTGATCTGGCGGTCTCCGGGGGTGAGGATCTCGTCGGCCAAGATACCGCCCGGGAGCGCATCGTTCACGGACTTGAAGCCTCCGATGCGGCTCTCGTTCTGCTGCAACAGAATGCCGGTTTTCTTGCCGAAGGCAGCGAAATCGATGACGCCGTTGCCGACGAGCGTGCCCCCTTTGCGGTCGAGGTTGCCGGAGATGGCGTTGATGCACTCTTGCAGCCAAAAGGCGAGGGAGCCGTTGGTCCCCATGTTGACGCCGGTCGAGCAGTAGAGTGCCGCGCCGTCGGCTTTCACGTACGCGCGCACCATCGCTCGAAGCGTGTCGGCCGGAATCTGCGTCACCTCTGCCGTCCTCTCGGGCGGCCACGCGTCGGCGACCCGGCAGAGCTCGTCGAAGCCGGTCATGTAGCGGTCGATTCGGGAGCGATCGGGCGTCGTCGTCGCGAGAAGCTCGTTGAGGAACGAAAGGTAGAAGAACACATCGGTGTTCGGGCGGATGAATACGTGCTCCCCCGCAACCTTCGCCGTCTCGGTCCGGCGCGGGTCGACGACGAAGATCTTCGTGCCGCGAGCCTCGAGCTCTTTGAGGCGTCGAATCGGGTTCGGCACTTGGAGAAAGCTCCACTTGGAGATCGCCGGGTTCGCGCCGACGATGATGAGGCATTCGATGTGGTCGAGGTCGGGGAAGGGCTGCGTGAAGGGGAATCCGTAGACTTGATGGGACACCGCGAACTTGTTGGCGCAATCCTGAGTGGCCGACGCGAACATGCTCGCCGAGCCCACCCCCTGCATGAAGCCCGACGCGAACACGGGGTGAAGCACGCCGAAGCCAGCGGCCGTGCCGACGTACATCGCGATGCTGTCGGGCCCGTGGTCGTCGATGAGCTGGCGGACTTTCCCGCCGATGCTCGAGAGTGCGTCGTTCCAGCTGACGCGCTGAAGCTCGCCGTCGACTCGCTGCATCGGGTAGAGCAGCCGGTCCGGCGTGTTGTACATCTTGTGTTGCTTGAGGCCTTTCAAACACCCGTAGCCGCGCGTCGCCACGTGCTGATCGTCGGGTTTGATGTCGACCACCCGGTCGCTGTCGATCGTCACCTCGAGGCCGCAAAGCGCCTCGCAGATCCGGCAGAACGTCTGCACTGTCTCGGCCATCGGCGTAATGTATAGGGCCTAGTCGTCGTGGATCAACGCGTCGAAGGCCCGGTTGACGTCATCCATCGATTCCATGAGCAGGTTGTCCGCGGTGCCCGAAGGGCCGCCGAGGCGCCGCAAACGCTGACCAACCTCCCGGAATTGCGGCTCACGCTTGAACACGAACTCGTAGTGAAGGCGGGCTTGGTCGGTTAGGCCCGCCGCCTCGCAGGCCATCGCGAGCTCGTAGTGCAAACCGACGGTTTCGGCAGGCGTTTGCTCGGGGCTCTCGAGGCCGGATTGAAACGCTTCGATCGCGTCGTGCGGCTGGCCTTCCTCCATGTAGATGAGGCCGATCATCGTCCAACAGAGGCAGCGCCGACGGGGGTCGCCCATCGCGACCTGGAACTCCCGTCTGGCGTCTGGGAGAAGGCCCATCTCTTTGTATGCGATGCCGAGATCGAAGTGCGTGTCACTGTCGTCCTCGCTCACCTGCTCGGCGACGCCCCTCTTGAACTGCTCGAAGACCGTCTCGACGTCGATCATCTCCGCGCCCTCGTCGATTGGCGCGATCTCGGCGACCTCGGCGAGCTCTTCGGCAAGCTTCTCTGCGAAGTCGAAACCTTCGTCTCCCGGTACGAGCTCCTGGTACTCCATTTCGAGCTCGGGCGGATCCGACGCGGCTGCTGGCATCGAAGACACGGCAGGGTGGAGTGGCTGCGCAACGGCCGAGACCCCGGAAGAGACGGCCGCGAGCTCTTCGATCTCACGGGCTTTGTCGAGCACCAGTGGGTGCGATGGAACCGTCAACTGCAGCTCGCTCACGATCGCTCGCGCCTGCGTGTAAAGGCCCTCCACCAGATACGAGTCGGCGAGCTCCAGCGTCTGCTCCATGAGGCTCGGGGCGATGGCGGCGGTGGCCGGCGCGACCTGCGAGCTCACGAGCGGGAGTGCGAGGAACTCGTCGTAGCTGATCGGGTTGAGGGCGCGCATCGGAATGACGCGTGCGCCGCCTCCGGGCGGTCGCATCGGAGCCGAAGGCTGGGACGTGTAGAGCTCCTCGACGTCGTAGGTCTCGTCCACCTCGATCGTGGCCTGCGAGATGTCGGGAAGTGAGCCTGTGAGAGTGCTGGTCTCTTCGACTTCTTCTTCCACGTACATGATTCCGGACGGCCCGCTCAAACCCGATGCGCTCGTCATCGAGTGCGCGGTCAGGTCGGGTTGGCTCATCTGCATCGAGGAGACCGAGCCAATCGATGGGACGGACTGACCCGTCATGGGCGGCACGAAATGCTGACCCGACGCCGCCGCCGTCCGATCTAGTGCGGCGCGCGCCTCCTTGTCGTGCGGATTGAGCTCGAGAATTCGGTGTAGAGCGCTCATTCGTTCTCGCGGCCGAAGCGCCTCGCGATGGATGCGCGCGATCTCGCGGTAGACGCTGATCGCCTTGTCGGTCTGCTGCAACATCAAGAACGCCTCGGCCAAGAGAGACAGCGTCGAGACGTCGCGAGGGTCCGCCTTGAAGCAGATCTGCAGCTTGCCGAGCGCGCGTTTCGGATCGCGCCGAGCGATGTAAGTCTCGGCGAGCTCCTTCGCAATGCGCACGTCGTTACTGCGATGGTAGAGCAACCGCTCGGCGACCTTGATGTAGTCGTCGAGGCGTCCCTGATCTTTCAGGAGCTGCGCGCCCTGCTCGAACTCGACCGCCGCATCCTGCGTGCGGCCCGCGCGCGACAGCGCTTCGGCGTACTTGATTCGAACAGGGATGTGCTCGGGATCCAAGTCGACCATCTTGCCGAGCATCCTCAGAGCTCCGTCGGTGTCGCCCGCGCGCATGTACCCGGTCGAGACGTCCTCGAAGACACTCATCGCGTCGCTGATCAGCTGGAGCTGCTCGTACATCTCCCCGAGCCTGACCTGCGCGTCGAGCCGCGAGGGGTCGAGCTTCAGAATCTGCTTGTACACGGCGATCGCTTTGAGGAAGAAACCCTGCGCCGCATAGTGGTCGGCCACCCCCTGGTACGTGTCGATCGCAGAGGCCCGATCGCCCTTGCGCACGAAGAGATCGCCGATCTTCAGCAGCGAGCGCACGTCGCGCTTGTCCGCGTCGACCAGCTTCCGGTACTGGGCGATGGCCTTGTCGTACTGGCCCCGAGACTGGTGCTTGCGCGCCGCCTCCAACACCTTGTTTCTGTTGATGCCCAAAGCCCCTACGAAGCCCCCATACGTTCAGTGCCCCCACACAAGTCTACTCAGGCCGCACGGGGGCGGTCAACAAGCCCTAACCCCGTAGGTCGTCGAGAAAGCGCGTTGAAATCCGGCCTTCCTCGAACGCAGGGTGCGCCAGAATCCGCCGATGAAGGGGAATGTTGGTGCGAATGCCGCCGATGATCGTTTCGCTGAGCGCTCGCTGCATCTTCGCGATCGCTTGCGGGCGTGTCGGTGCATGTGCGATGAGCTTGGCAACCAGCGGGTCGTAGTGGGGCGGCACGATGCCGCCGCCGTAGACCCCGCTGTCGACGCGCACTCCCGCCCCGCCCGCCATGTGAAGCTCGGTGATGACGCCGGGCCAGGGGACGAACGTGTCCGGGTCCTCGGCGTTGATTCGGCATTCGATCGCGTGTCCCCTCGGAGAAAGCGGGGCGTCCCGGCGCTCGAGGCTCCCCCCCTCGGCGATACGAATCTGCTCCAACACGAGGTCGATGCCCATGACGAGCTCGGTGACCGGGTGCTCCACCTGGATGCGGGGATTCATCTCGAGAAACGTGAGCGCGCCGCTCTCGTCGAGAAGAAACTCGAGCGTGCCCGCGGAAAGATAGCCCGCCTCGCCCATCGCCCGGCGAATCGTCGCGGACATGTCGCCTCGCTGCTCGTCGGTGAGTGCGACGCTCGGCGCTTCTTCGAGGACCTTTTGATGCCTGCGCTGAATGGAGCATTCGCGCTCTCCGAGAACGTGGATGTTGCCGTCCGCGTCGCCGAGGATCTGGAACTCGATGTGCCGAGGGCGTTCGAGATAGCGCTCGAAGTAGAGGGCGTCGCTGCCGAACGCCGCGAGCGACTCGGCTTTGGCGGTCTCGAATGAAGCGCGCACTTCCTCGGCGGTGCGAAGGACCTGCATGCCGCGCCCGCCGCCGCCGCCCGACGCCTTGAGAAGGACCGGAAAGCCGAGCGCCTCGGCCTTCGTCACCGCGTCCTCGACGTCCTCGATCAGCGCGCTGCCTTCGAGGATGGGCAACCCGAGAGACTTCGCGAGCGACCGCGCCCGGACCTTGTCGCCCCACTGCCGCATTTGCTCGGGAAGCGGGCCGATGAAGCGAAGCCCGCACTGAGCGCAGGTTTCCGCGAACTCGGGATTTTCCGAAAGGAAGCCGTACCCCGGGTGGATCGCGTCGGCACCCGTGATTTCTGCTGCCGCGATGATCGCCGGAATGTGTAGGTAGCTTCGAGAGGGTTCCGCCGGCCCGATGCAGATCGCCTCGTCCGCCAGCCGCGTGTGAAGCGCATCGGCGTCGACCTCGCTGTGGACGGCTACCGTTCCGAGACCGCGCTCTTTGCACGAGCGAATCACGCGCAGCGCGATTTCTCCCCGGTTTGCGATCAGGACTTTGTCGAACACGTCAGGTCGTTTCGATTCGGAAGAGACGGTCGCCGTACTCCACGGGCTTTCCGTTCTCGACGAGCACCTCGACCACCGTTCCGGCAGCCTCTG
Organism: Myxococcales bacterium; assembly: GCA_024643985.1. GTDB lineage: Bacteria > Myxococcota_A > Polyangia > Polyangiales > Houyiibacteriaceae > SG8-38. The sequence goes on from JAHELW010000003.1 coordinate 48,934, forward strand.
CCTCGATCTCGTTCATGAGCTTCATGGCTTCGACGATGCAAAGGACCTGCCCGGGAGTCACCTGGTCGCCAACGTCGACGAATGGATCTGCGTCGGGCGACGGCGATCGGTAAAACGTTCCCACGAATGGCGACGTGACGTAGGTCGACCCTTCCTCGGCGGCCGGCGGAGGCCCGGCTTGCGCTGCATCGGCGCGTGCCGGGGACGCGGCCTCTGCAACCGCGGCGCCCGCAGCCGCTGCGGGATCGCGGCGAACCCGGATGCGGTCGTCGTCGTGCTCGACTTCGATCTCGGTGAGATTCGCCTCGTCGAGGAGTCGAATGAGCTCGCGCAGTTGCTCAAGGTCCAGTTTCATGGTCCGTCCCCGCGGAAAAAACTCAGCCGGCAGCGTTCAAATAGTCGATCAGCGCACGGAGACCAAGCGTGTAGCTGTTCTTTCCGAAACCGATGACCGAGCCGATACACACGGCAGCCGTGACGGACTGGTGACGGAACGACTCTCGCGCGTGCGTATTCGAGATGTGAACCTCGACGGTCGGTAGGCCCGCCGCGGCGATGCCATCGCGGAGCGAAACCGAGGTATGCGTGAGCCCGCCCGGATTGATGACGACGCCATCGAACGAGTCGCGCGCATCGTGCAGCCAGTCGAGCAGCTGCCCCTCCTGGTTGGACTGGCGGCACTCGACCGTGGCGCCGAGGTCTTTGGCCAAGTCGGCGAGCTCATCGGCGATGTCATCCAGCGTGGTCGAGCCGTACACGTCGGGCTCGCGCGTCCCGAGCAGGTTGAGATTGGGCCCGTTGAGCACCAGGATGCGTTTCACCGCGGCGGCCATCGCGTCACAGGTTTTCGATGATCGCGGGCGCGCTGGCTCGCAAGAGGTAGCGTGCCTTGCCCACGTTTCCTCCGGGTGCGACCGCGAGCGCGACGAAGTACTCCTCGGTGAGCATGCGCACGACCGTCGTGAGCCTCTCCGTCCGGACCGAAACCTCTTCGGTCTCGCCGGCATCGAGCATCTCGGCGGCGCGCTGCACGCCTTTGAGCACCACGCTGTACTCCATGCCAACCGATTCGATGTCGAATGGACCGTCGCCCGTCGAGTACTGGTCGATCGCGATCCCATCCGAGGCCATCAAAAGCCCGGCTACTCCGCCATTGGTTCGTTCGACCAGGTCCTGCAGGATCTCTTTGAACATCGCCCCTCCGCCCGGCAATCACCGCACGGACGGAGCCTTCGGTCAAGTATCGCGTCTGGCGATTGCCTCGGCGGTGCGGACGCCACCGAGCGCCACCGCGAGCGTGCTTTGACCGAGCAGCACGGAGTCCCCGACGGCGTAGAGCCCGCGCTCCGCCTCGCGCGGCCAAAGCGAACGCGGCCGGTAGTGCTGAAGCCCGACACGCCTCGGCACGCCTCCAACGTAGCCGAGATGGCGGCCCGTGAATCGCTCGAAGGTCCGGGGACTCGCCGTCGTCTCGAATTGCTTGCCTCTCCAGAGCCGCGGCGCCCGCTTCCGGAGCGTCTCTCTCATTTTCTCTTGAATCGCGGCCACGTACTCGCCCTGCTCATCGGCCGAAAGGCTTCGAAGCTTCTTCATGGGAACGTGGGTCGACACGGTCACCGTGCGCTGACCCGGCGGGGCGCGTTCGGTTTCCCGGCCCGAGCTCACCGAGCAAAAGACGTGATTGCCCTCCGTGAAAGGAGCGGAGCGATCGTCGATGAGCTGGAGGTGGTGGGCGGCCTCGCGCTCGGCCGCGTCGGCGTCGATGGCGAGGTAGAGCATCGCTGCGCCCCAGCCGTCCTCCACGGCCTGCTCGACGTCGCGTAGGGCTCCGTTGAGCTCCGGCGTGACGAGCTTCGACATCGTCTGAGGGAGCACGTTGGCCACCACGGTCGACGCGAGGATTTCGCCCTTTCGCGTCTGGAGGCGCCAGACGCCGTCGTCCCGCCGGATGCCTTTCACCCGGTTCGCGAGCGACACTCGGCCGCCGGCTTGCTGAATCGCATCGACCAAGGCCCACGCCAAGTGCCCGATGCCGCCGTGCACGTGTCCCGTCCCGCGAAAGAAGTAGTCCACCGCTGCCATCGCGAACGGAGCCTCCGCGTCGCCGGCGTGGGTCTGCACGGTGATTTGGCTCACCGCATCGAGGTAGATCCGCAGCGGCTCCCAGTCCTCTAGGCGATGATGAGCAACGACGTCACCGAGCGACTTCCGCATCCACCGAAGCACCGGAGCGTACGACGGAGACCGCTTGAGGTGCTTCAAGATCGACGCGCCGCTGAACGGAGGCAGCAGTGACGGGTCGTCGAAGAGCTTCCAAAGCGCGTCCGCTACCTCGCGCTGCGTGTGAAAGAAGCCCTCGAGCGCGTCTGCGTCCGCACCTGGAAGCTCGAGCAACCTACGCTGAAGCTCGTTCGGGTCGGGCGGAATGGCGAGCGACCACTGGTCGGTTCTCATCTCGACGAGCGGGTCGAGCGTCTCGAACTGGAGACCGAGGCTCCACTTGTCGTTCCAGTTGGAAAAAAGCTGACCTTCACCGAGGCCCGAGAACAAGGTCGCGCCGGCTTCGAACTGATAGCCGTTCCGCGTGAACGTGCTGGCGCACCCACCGGGATATCTAAGCGTTTCGCACAGCGTCACGTCGGCCCCGAGCTCGGCGAGCCGCAGCGCCGCCGCGAGCCCGCCGAAACCTGCCCCCACGACGGCGACATCGGCGCTCTGCATCCCTCGGTCTCTAGGGTTGACCGGCGGCCTGTCCAGAGCGGCGGAGGACGGCGGTCAGACCGCCGCCCGGCGTCTCCCGGAGCTCGAGCTCGAGCCGATGACGCTTGGCGACGTCGCTCACGATGTGCAGCCCGAGCCCCATCCCATGCGGATGCCTCGTTCGCGCGGCGCTGCCGCGAAAGGAAGGCTCGAGGACGCGCGCGCGCTCTTGCTCCGGGATTCCGGGCCCGTCATCGATGACCTCGAGCGCCCACGAATCGGTGTCCCCCCGAAGCACGACGGCCACGTGGCGTCCCGCCCGATTGTAGCGCACCGCGTTTTGAACGAGGTTTCCAAGCGCCTGCTCGAGCAGCGTCAGATCCCCGAGCAGCGTCACCGGCTTTTCTGGGGCGGCCATCTCGAGGGCGATTTGCTTGCGGCTGGCAACGGGACGGTGGCGGTCGACCACCCGTTCGACCAGACGGTTGAGGTCAACCTCGTTCTCGTGCGCGAGCCCAGTCGAAGCTTCGAGCCGCGCAGCCGCGTTGAGATTGTGCAGGAGCGAGCCGAGATACTGCGACTCCTCGATGCTCGGCAGCATGGCTTTCGGGTCGAGGGTTTCGCCGGCTTCGATTCGCTGCTGGAGCGACACGAGGTGCCCTTGCAGGACGCTCAGCGGGAGCATGACGTCGTGGGTCGTGTTCGCGATGTAGTTGCGAAGCGCGGCCTCTCGATCGCGGAGAGACGCGAGCTGAGCTTGAATCGTTTGGCGGCTCTGCTCGAAGGCGGCGCCGAGCTCGGCGATCTCGTCGTTTCCGTCGACGTGAATCGGTTCTTCCGCGCCGGCGCCGAGCTGTCGAACCGCCTCGGTGAGCTGGCGCACGCGGCCCACGATCGGCCCTGCCGCGAAGAGCGCCACGAGGATGACCACCAGTGCGACGACGAAGGCCGGCATGAGCACGGCTCCCGAGAACCACGGCGGCGGCCCTTTGGCGCGGATCAGAACGATCGCGCAGGGTCCTTCGCTCCACGGCATTCGCACCGCCACCTGAGCGCGCTGGTGAGCCGCCGAGCGCGTCGCAGCCACGTCGTCCCCCGTGTCGAGCCGTCGCGCGAGCTCGGGTGGAAACGGCGGGCTCGACGGGTTGCGGCTCTGATAGCTCGCGTCGTACGCGAAGAAGCGGGGGCGCGGGAACGGATGTCGCGCCGAGGGCGGTCTTCGGCGCGCTTCCCGGCCGCGACGCGCCGTCGGCCAGGATTCCGGCCGGGCCTCGCAGCGAGTGCGTCCGCCTGACTCCATGCGGTGCACCGCGGCTTCCGCGAGCGCCTCGACGCGCATCTGGGAGTACCAGCGAGACTGCGCCCAGCCCAGGGCAACGAGCACGGCAATCGTTGCGACGCCCAACGTCAGAGCCAGTCGGGTGCGAAGCTTCATGTCTCTTCTGACAGCCGGTAGCCGATGCCCCAAACCGTTTCCAGCTGTGACGCCGCGTCCCCGAGCTTGTTGCGAAGCCTGGAGATGTGAACGTCGAGCGTGCGCCGGCTCGAGTCTTGCGCGGGGTCGAGCGCGGCTTCTACGAGCGCGTCCCGCGTGACCGCAGCGCCTTTGCGGCGCGCGAGGGCCGCGAGGATCTCGAGCTCTACGGGCGTGAGCGAAAGCGCGCTGCCGTTCGCGGTTACCTCCCTGCGCTCGAGGTCCACGACGATGGCGCCCACGACGAGGCGCTCGGTGTTCGAGAGATTCGGGCGGCGTAGACATGCCTGGACACGCGCCAGCAGCTCTTCGGGAAAGAACGGCTTGGTCACGTAGTCGTCGGCACCGAGCTGAAGACCGCGAATCTTGTCGGCCGTGTCGTCGCGTGCGCTGAGGATCAACACGGGTACCTCCGATTTCGCGCGGTACAGCTTCAGAAGGTCCATTCCGTAGGTGCCGGGCAGCATCAGGTCCAAAACGATGAGGCGGTAGTCGTCGGGCCGAAGCTCGCGTGCGTCATCACCGTCTTGGACCCAGTGCGCCTCGAATCCTGCGTCGTGGAGCGAGTCCACCACTTGTCGACCAAGCGCGGCGTCGTCTTCCACGAGCAGGATACGATTGGACACTGGGTTGTTTCTCTTACTGATCCGAGCCGTGGCGACGTTCGAACCGCTTCTCCATCATCTCGGCCCTTTTTTCGCGCTTCAGGACCCGCAGCTCCTCGCGCTGCTCGCAGCTCAGGTTGGCATAGATCTGATCTTCGGTCGCGAAACGGAGGTCGCGGAATGCGACGAACTTCTCTTTGCCGCGGGGCATCTCTCGGATCTCCTCGGCTCGGGTCTTCGCGCCCTCCGCGATGGTCCGGACCTGCGTCTCCTGAGCCTGGCTGAGGTCGAGTCGCTCGACCATTTCCTCCAGGAATTGGTTGATCTTCTCCTCGGACCACGGGCCGCCCTTGCCGTGAGGGCCGCCGGGGCCCCCTCCGTGTGCGAGCGCGACACCGCTCGCCGTCAGCGCCAGAGCCGAAACGCCGCCCACGAGCGCCGCGATGATCGTCTGCTTGTTGATGAGCTTCATGATTCGTTCCTTTCCGGGGATTTCGTTTCCCTCATGAAGTAAACGGCCCGAACCTTACGTGACTCTTAACCAGGGCGATTTTTCGCTCGGCGGTGGGCTTTTTGGGCTAGCTTTCGGTGGTGGCGCGCTCGTTTCTCGTGCTCGACATCGAGACGGTCCCCGACCCGGAGCTGGTTTGGGACGCCGCCGTCGATGGCTTTCCGCCTGCGCCATTTCATCAAGTGGTGGCCCTCGGCGTGCTGTGGCTCGACGGCGACCACGCGTTTCGAAAGCTCGGAGCATTCGGCGGGGAAGAAGACTCTCCGCCTGACGAGTCGAAGGTGCTCGAGGAGTTTGCCGACTTCATCGGAGAGCGACACCCGACGATGGTGACTTTCAACGGGCGACGTTTCGACCTGCCCGTGCTGGCCAACCGCATGCTAAGGCACGGCGTCCCGTTCCCTGCGTATTACGCCGGGCGAAGCGGTCGGCTCGACTACCGCTATCGGTACAGCGACGAGGGCCACCTCGACCTCGCGGACGTTCTCACCGACTTTGGCGCGAGCCGAATGCCGAGCCTCGACGCCCTCGCGCAGCTCGTGGGCATGCCGGGGAAGATGGGCGTGGACGGCTCGAAGGTCCAAAGCATGTACGAGCACGGCCGCCATGCCGAGATCCGAGACTACTGTTTGCACGATGTCGTTCAGACCACATTCGTCTTTCTGCGTGCCGAGCTCCTGCGCGGCCGGATGACCCGGGACGAATACCGTGCCCGGGCCCGCTCGCTTTGGGAGGCCCTCGAAAAGGACGCTCGCGTCGCCGCGGTCTTGGAGCAGGCGGACAGCGCCCGTGTGCTTCTAAGCGACTGAAATCACGCAGTTTTGGCCGCCGCGCCTCTTTTTCTTCGTCGCTTAAGAAGTCGGCAAGGTCTTCGCTCGTCGAAGGGGTGAACCGCGGGGGCGACCTCGCACTCACTCAAACGGAAAGACGAGGAAACCATGCGAGCACTACTTCATCTTGGATTGTTTGCGTTTGCGTTCGCATTCGTGAGTCAGGCCTCTGCGGACGACGACGATCGCGGTCGTAAGCGAGGACGCAAACATCACACGACCGTCGTCATTGCGCCGGAGCCTGCGCCCCGGGTCGTGCGGCCCGTGCGTGTTGTGCACACACCGAGACCCCCTGCCTATGACTGGCGGTACGGACGCCATGAGCGGCCCGACTTCGTCGGGGCGCGGCAGGAGCTCTACGAGCAGCGGCGGGATCACGATCGGATCGTTCGACTGGTCAATCGCTGGGAGGAGGCGAGCGCGTATGGCAATCCGCACGCGCAGCGCAACGTCGAATGGCGCGTCGACGGATGGATCGAGCGAGAAATCGCGGAGTCGAGCCGGCGACGCGGAAACGGCCGCTACGTGCTGCGCCTTCATGAGCTGCGCCGTCAGCTTTGGACGACACACCGTTGGCATCCGCGTGGGCACGCTCGCCACCGCCGAAACGCCCACAAGGCAAGGGTCCTCGGCGAGCTCGTCGTGCTTTCGGAAAACCAGCTGCGGCGTGCTCGAGCGCTCGTTCGATCGGCCCGGCCCGCCGCGGTTGCCTACTACCGTTGAACGTGCGGCTCTGCTGAAAGAGGGCGCTCCGGCAGATGCCGGGGCGCCTTTTTCGTTTCACCCGCTGAATGCGCGGCGCTCTTCGTCGAGCGCCCGCTCGATGTTGCCGCAGACGATTTCACACAGATCGAAGACGGCAGGGTCGGCGACCGAATAATAGGCCGAGTTGCCCCGCTTCTCGCGCCGAACGAGCCGGTGCGCGAGGAGCGTCGTGAGGTGCTTCGAGACGTTCGGCTGCGTGCTCCCCGTCGCGTCGACCAGGTCGCCCACCGTGCGCTCGCCGTCCGCAAGCTCGTTCAGAATCTGAAGCCTGAGCGGCACCCCGAGAATGCGGAACCGGGTCGCGACCGACTCGAGATTCTGCGGATTGAGGGCGGTTTTCGGCATGGCCTCCTCTATATAGCGCTCTTCGAGGGAAAAATCACCACTTGACTATATGATTATGTGAGCATATAGTTCTCGACAACCTCAAAGGGAGCTGTCCATGAAGCGAAAGATCCTCGATTTCCCCCTGCAGCATGCGCGCCTGGTTTTCGTCGGCCTGGCGGTCCTCACGATCGGCTTCGGCTCGGCCATCCCGTGGATTCAAATCGACACGGATCCGGAGAACATGCTCAAGGAGGACGATCCGGCCCGCGTCTTTCACGACGAGACGAAGGACGAGTTCACCCTTCACGACCTGATCGTCGTCGGCGTCGTCAACGAGTCCGAGGCGGAGGGGGTCTTCAACCCCGAGTCGCTCACGCGCATCCACGAGCTCAACGAGCACGTCAAGACGATCGACGGCGTCATCGCGCGCGACGTCCTCGGGCCGTCGACGATGGACAACATCGAGCAGGCGGGCCCCGGGACGATTCGATTCGAGTGGTTGATGGAGGAGCCGCCGAAGACGCCCGAGGAAGCGCTTGCGATCAAAGAGGCTGCGCTTCGGCTTCCCATGCTGCGCGGCACCGTCGTTTCTGACGACGGCAAAAGCGTCGCCCTGTACGTTCCGATCGAGAACAAACACGAGAGCCATCGAATCTCCGAGGAGATCGAGGCGTTCATTGCCGGGCTCGGCGACAATACAGACGAGTTCTACATCACCGGGCTTCCGGTCGCCGAGGACACGTTCGGCGTCGAAATGTTTAAGCAGATGGCGATCAGCGCACCGCTTGCTGCGCTCGTGATTCTGCTGCTGATGTGGTGGTTCTTCCGCAGCTTCTCCCTGGTGCTGTCGCCGATGATCGTGGCGATGACGACCGTGACCATCACGATGGGCGCGCTGATCGCAAGCGGGTTCACCGTCCACATCATGAGCTCGATGATTCCGATCTTCCTGATGCCGATCGCGGTGGTCGACTCAGTGCATCTATTGTCGGAGTTCGTCGACATCTACCCTCGTCACGGCGACCGCAAGAAGGCGATCAGAGAGGTCGTCGGGCACCTGTTCGCCCCGATGCTCTACACCTCGCTGACCTCGGCTGCCGGCTTTCTCTCGCTGATGTTGACGCCGATTCCGCCCGTGCGCGTCTTTGGAGGCTTCGTGGCGCTCGGCATCGGTCTCGCGTTCGTGCTGACGATTCTGTTCGTCCCTGCGTACATCTCTGCGCTGCCCGACAAGCGGCTAGCCGCGCTGCTTTCGAGCAAGCGCGACGCCAGTGAAGGCGGTCTGCTCGGGCGCATGGTCGAGGCCGTGGGTCAGCGAAGCCTGCGCCTCGCCAAGCCGATCCTCGTGCTGACCGTCGCGGCCATCGCCGTGAGCGGCTACGGGATCTCGAAGATCAACATCAACGACAACCCCGTTCGCTGGTTCAAGCCCTCGCACAAGATTCGCGTGGCCGATCAGGTGCTCAACCGGGAGCTGGCAGGGACCTACACGGCGTTTCTGGTGATGAAGCAGGACGCGGAGGCCGCGGAGCGGATCGTGGCGGCCGGCGACGCAGCCGCGGTTAGCGGGGGCAGCGCTGTTTCCGCCAAGTGGGCAGAGCTGAAAGAAGCCGCGCAGGCCGCCGCCGAAGAAGAAGACACGAACGTGGTCGGTGCGCTGATCGAGGCGACCGCAGACCTCTCGTTCGAGACCACCGGCGAGGAGTCCTTGCAGTGGCAGGCAGTCCAGACCGCGCTCGAGAAGGCAGAGACCGCCTCCAAAACGTTTCAAAACCCCGAGCACCTCGCCTACATCGAGCGTGTTCAAGAGACGGCCGACGCCCATCCGCTGGTCGGCAAGACGACGTCGATCGCGGACGTCGTGAAGACGGTCTACCGCGAGCTCATCAGCGGCAAAGACGAGGACTATCGCATTCCAGCTACGACCGAGGGCGTCGCGCAGACGCTCCTTCAGTTCCAATCGTCCCACCGCCCGAACGACCTCTGGCACCTCGTAAGCCCCGACTACCGCGAGAGCGCGGTTTGGATGCAGCTCAAGAGCGGCGACAACCAAGACATGCTCGCGGTCAAGACCGAGCTGGATCAGTTCCTCGCGGAGAACCCGCCCCCCGAAGGCCTTCGCGCCGAGTGGGCGGGGCTCACCTACATCAACGTCGTTTGGCAGGAGGAGATGGTCGGCGGAATGCTCGAGAGCCTGATGGGCGCGTTCGTCATCGTGTTCCTCATGATGATGCTCCTGTTCCGGTCGCCCGTGTACGGCGTGCTCGCGATGGTTCCTCTCACGATCACCATCGTGTTCACCTACGGGCTCATCGGTTTGGTCGGCAAGGACTACGACATGCCGGTCGCGGTGCTCTCGTCGCTCACGCTCGGCTTGTCGGTCGACTTCGCGATTCACTTTCTCGAGCGGGCTCGGTCCATCCAGGCGGAGACCGGTGACTGGAAAGAGACGATGACGCTCATGTTCCAGGAGCCGGGTAGGGCGATCACCCGCAACGCGATCGTCATTGCCATCGGCTTCCTTCCTCTCTTGGGAGCGCCCCTCGTTCCCTACAACACCGTGGGCTTTTTGATGGCCGCGATCATGGCCGTCTCGAGCGTCGTCACCGTCCTGCTTCTGCCCGCAATCATGGCGAACATTCAACCGTGGCTTTCGAAGAAAGAGAAGGTCTCCGCCGACGCGGACAACGCGGCGGCACCTCTCAAGGAGCAAACGACATGAGAAACGTGACCAAAACCGGGCTTGCAGTGCTTGCTGCTGCAGTCGTTCTTTCCACCTCGGCGTCGCCCGCCGACGCCGTCGACCTGAGCGACGCCGCTGCAATCGTGAAGCGAACCAACGCCGCGCAATACTATGCTGCGAAAGACGGTCGCGCCCTCGTCCGAATGAAGATCGTCGACGGTAAAGGACGCTCGCAGCGCAGGCAGTTCGCCGTTCTGCGGAGGGATCTGAAGGACGGCGGCGACCAGAACTACTTGGTCGTGTTTGATCAGCCCGCGGATGTCCGAAACACGGCGTTCCTCGTGAAGAAGCACGCCGGCAAGGACGATGACCGCTGGCTCTATCTGCCTGGGCTCGACCTCGTGAAGCGAATCGCGGCAAGTGACGAGCGGACGAGCTTCGTCGGCACGCATTTCTTCTACGAGGACATCTCGGGGCGACACCCGTCCGAGGACCGGCACGAGCTCCTCGAGACCACCGACACGGAGTACGTCGTCAAGAGCACGCCGAAGAGCACCAAGGGCGTCGAGTTCGCGCACTACACGCTTCGAATCGACAAGAAGACCTTCTTGCCGACCAAGATCGAATACGTGAGCGAGCAGGGCAAAGTCTATCGGCGCATCGAAACCGTGAAGGTCGACACGGTCGGGGGCATTCCGACCATCACGCGCCTCAAGGTGAGTGACCTCGAGTCGGGCGGCTACACGCTCAGCGACGTCAGCAACGTGCAGTACGACCTCGGCATTCCCGACGACATCTTCGTGGAGGGCTCGCTTCGGAATCCTCCGCAGAAATGGCTGCGATAAATGCTCGGTCCGAAGAGGCAGTGCCGGAGCGGGCTTCCTTCTCTTCGGTGCATGGCGGTCGCCGCGCTCGTCTTCGCGGCGCTCGCCCTCGCCTCGGGCGCTCTTGCGCAGAGTGACCCGCCCGGAGCGGCCGGTGGAGAGGAGGCGACCGACGAGGCCGACGAAGAGCCATCGACCTCGGAGTCCATAGAGGACGATTGGGGAGAGTTTGACGAATGGGACGAGGAGTCCGAGTCCGGCAGCGGCTCCGACGGTGGCGCGTGGGATTTCCAGCTCGGGGGCTTCGTCGAGGGCCTCGTCGCCCCGCGAGTGGTTCGGAGCGCGGCCAGCGCCAACGAATTCACCGCTGCTGAGGCACGTTTCCGCCTCAACGTCGATGCGGTTCACGAGATCGCAAGCGCGCGCTTTCGGGGCGACGTGTTTGTCGATGGCGTCGAGTCCCGCGTCTGGTTCGACATTCGAGACGCTTCGATCTTCGTGCGCGGAGGCAACTGGTTCACCATGCGCTTCGGCCGCCAAGTGCTGACCTGGGGCACCGGCGACTTTCTCTTCTTGAACGATCTCTTTCCGAAGGACTTCAATTCGTTCTTCATCGGGCGCGCGGACGAATACCTCAAGGCGCCCTCCAACTCGATCCAGACCACTTTCATGATCAAGAAGGTGGGCCTCGACTTGATTTGGACTCCTATCTTCGAGCCGGACCGCTTCATCGACGGGGAGCGGCTTTCGTTCTTCAACCCTCTGCCGCCCGAGCCTGGAATCATCGGCGACCGGTCGCCACTGACGCCGATTCAGCCGGCCTCTCCCG
>JAHELW010000216.1 GCA_024643985.1 Myxococcales bacterium
CCCTGAACGTTGGGAGCGAATCATGAGCAACACGATTGAAGACTTGATGAGAGGCCTCTACCCGTACGCGGAAAGTCATGGGGTGATTCGGTCCTTTCCCGAGCATGGACGCTCGACCGATTCGATCCTCGGGGAGCTTCGCGACATCGCGCGCGAGGAAGACGCAGCTTGGGAGACCGGGCGCTGCTCCGGGACCATGTATAGCGGCGATCACGAGCACTACGATTTCTTGAATTCGGTCTTCTCGCTCTTCTCGTACGTGAACTCGCTGCAGCGCGACATCTGCCCGAGCATGACCCGGTTCGAATCGGACATCATCGCCATGGCCCTCGACTTGATGCACGGAGACGCGGTCGCGGAGCAGCAGCCGGGGCTGCAGCCATGCGGCGCGGTGGGCTTTGGCGGCACCGAAAGCATCATCAACCCGCTGCTGATTTACCGTGACAAGGCGCGTGCGGAACGCGGAGTGGATCGCCCGAAGGTCATCGTGCCGGACACGGCGCACCCTGCTTTTCGAAAGGGCGCCCACCTGCTCGGCATCGAGGTCATCGAGGCGCCGACCGACGCGACGACGACCCGAGTCGAGGTCGACTTCGTGCGCGACGCGATCGACGATCGAACGATCGCGCTGGTCGGCTCGGCGGGGAACTATCCGTACGGAACGATCGACCCCATCGATGCGCTGTCCGACCTCGCGGTCGAGCATGGCATCGGCTTGCACGTCGACGGCTGTCTAGGCGGCTTCATCCTGCCGTGGGGGGAGGCGCTCGGATACGACATCCCGGTGTTCGATTTCCGGCTGCCGGGCGTCACCTCGATCTCGGCGGACACGCACAAGTTCGGCTATGGGCTGAAAGGCACCTCGGTAGTCGTCTACCGAGACGTCTCGTACCGCAGGTTTCAGTATCACATCGAGCCGACGTGGAAGGGTGGGATCTATGCCTCGAATGGGCTCGCCGGCAGCCGGTCAGGCGGTCTGATCGCGGCCACGTGGGCTGCGATGGTGCGGTACGGACGCGAGGGCTACCTGCAGTACGCGAAACAGATCTTCGAGACCTCGTTTGCAATGCAAGGCGCGGTGAAGAGCCTGCCCGAGCTCGTGCTGATGGGCGATCCGACTTTCTGTTTTTCGTTTCGTTCCGACGAGTTCAACGTGTACCACGTCAACGACTTCATGAAGACTCGGGCATGGCGGTTCAACGGGCAGCAGCATCCGGCGGCAATCCACATGTGCGTCACCCGGCCCCAAACGAAGCCGGGCGTCGCGGACGCATTTGCGCGCGATCTCCGCGAGGGAGTGGGCTACGCGGTCGCAAACCGCGAACGGGAACCGCGAAGCTCCGCGATCTACGGGGGTGGCGCCGAGGGCCTGCCGATCGACACGCCGGAGGCCGTTCACATGCTGATGACGATGGCACTCGACACGCTTCAGGCGTATCCGTTTTGAGTTTTCGCGGTGTGGGTTGCAACTGGTTGAGATTTTTAGTGTTTTGAGGGGGGAGCGTGTCCCCATATACTCCGGGGCATGGATAGCCTGAAACCGGTCTTGGAGCTGCTGCGGGAGTGGCTGCCTTTTTTGATCACGCTGCTGATCGGGATCCTCGTGGTGGCGGGGGCCTATCGAGTTCTCATCGGGCGACGCCCAACGGGTGAGACGGGGAACATCGTCCGGCGGCAGGTCCTCATCGCTCTGCTGGTGGGCATTCTGGTGGTGATCCTGATTCTCGAGCTGCCGATCGACAACGAGCCGCGCGGACAGCTGATGAGCCTGCTCGGGATCCTCGTCACTGCGGCCGTGGCACTTTCTTCGACCACGCTGCTCGGAAACGCAATGGCCGGCTTCATGCTGCGTTCGATTCGAAACTTCCACCCGGGCGACTTCATCGTGGTCGACGGGCACCGCGGGCGCGTCTCGGAGCTCGGCCTCTTGCGGACGGAGATCCAAACGGAGCGACGCACTCTCACGACCTTTCCAAATCTCTACCTGGTCAGCAATCCGGTCACGGTGGTCCGCGAATCGGGCACCTTCATCGCCGCCACCGTCTCGCTCGGCTACGACGTTCCCCGAGAACGAATCGAGAAGTGTCTTCTCGAGGCGGCGGAACACGCAGGCCTAATCGATCCGTATGTCTTCGTTCTCGAGCTGGGCGACTTCTCGATCACCTACCAGGCTGCGGGATTCCTCGAGGAGGTAAAGTACCTCATCAGCGCGGAATCCAAGCTCCGCGCAAACATGCTGGACTCGCTTCACCAAGCGGGGATCGAAATCGTCTCTCCCACCTTCATGAACCAGCGTCAGCTGAAGTCGGAAAAGATGTTCATTCCCGAGGGCAGCCGAGCGCCAAAGCGCAAAGTCGCCGCTGCCGAGGAGCCCCGGCCGGAAGAGCGCATGTTCGACAAAGCCGAGCTGGCGGAGGCGGCCGCCGACGCGGAGGTCGCCCTCAAGGCGGTGGTGGAAGAAATCGAGCAGCTTCAGAAGGACCGAGACGCGCTCGAGAAGAATCCAGCGCTGACCTCGCACCTCGCCGCGCTCGAAACCAAGCGGGCCCTTCTCGAGGCCGAGGTTCAGCAGCGCAAAGAGGAGAAGGAAAAGGCGGCCGAGGCCGATAGCGCCGAATCGAAGGCCTAGCGGCAGCGCGCTCGGGTCGTCGTTTCCCAGCGCACTCGTTCGATCTCGGCGACGGCAATCGCTTCGATGAGGCGAACGCGCGCGAGCGCAGCCTGCTGCTCGCGGAGGTTGACGAAGATCAGGTTGCTCGAACCGACGTCGAAGCGGCGACGCTCCCCGTCGGAGAGCTGCGCGGCAGTCTCGACGAGACCGGTGTTGAGACGAACGCGTTCTCGGGCGGCGCGAACGGCAGACGCGGCGTCGCGAACGCGTGCGCGCAGCCGATCCTCGACGAAGCGAACTTCGGCCTGCTGCGCCGCGACCCTGGCGCGGGCAGCGCTTGCGCGGCCCCGCTCATCTCGAAACAGAAGAGGCATCGAGAGCTGGATCCCGGCCTCGAAAACGTTCCCGGGCAGCGTGAAGTCGAAGTCGGTGCCGGTGAGCTGACCGAGATCCCTCGAGTACTCGAACGCAGCCTCGAGCTCCGGCGCGAGCTGATTTCTCGTGAGCCTAACGTCGACGTCGAGAGCACGGAGCTCGGCGCGCGCTCGCTCGGCCTCGGGATGGCAGGCCAAGACGCGGTCCATGACCTCGTCTTCCGCCGGCTCGGGATCGTCTTCGAGACCGAGGTCGTCCGGAAGTCGCTCGGGCGCCGGAACGATCGAGCGGCCCTGCGTGTCCCGCAAGAAAAGTGACAGCTCGAAGGCGGCCTGTTCGAAAGCTCGCTGCGCGGTGACGAGCAGCGCCCGACGTTCGAGCAGAATGCGTTCATTGTCGGTGATGTCGAACTCCGCGATCGAGCCGGCCACCAAACGACGACGAAGCTGCGCATCGCGCTCCTCGGCCAGGATGAGCAGCGCCTTCGTCACCTCGAGTATCTGACCCGCGCTGACCCACTTCCAGTAGGCGCCCGCAGCAGCTTGCTCGAGGTCGAGCGCCGTGGTGTCGACTCCTCGTCGCGCCGCTTCTTGGAGCTCGAGCGCTCGGGCCCGCTTCGCGCGGGGCTCGTCGATCAGCCCGTTTCGCCAAATTGGGATCTCGATTCCTGCACGAACCTCTCCCCCTGAAAGGGTCTGGTTGTCGAGGTACGTGGGCCAGCGTTGATTGATTCCGCGTCCCACCCTGTAGCCGGCGTAGATCTCGGAGCCCCAGAGCGTCGTCGCCTGCCGGAGCTCTGCATCGGCCTGCCGAAGGTCGTAGTACGCACCGGTGGTGAGAGCGGCGTCGCCTCCCAGCCGCGGGTCAAAGGCACCGCGGGCCTCCATCGTGTTGCCCTCGGCGCGGCGAAGACCCTCGACCGCCTTCCGGATCCGTGGGTCGTGTGCGGTGACGGATTGCATCACCTCGTCGATGCGTAGCGGCGATGAGTCGGCCTGGACGACGCTCGGCGCGGCCAACCCGATGAGCAGAGCCCAGCGGGCTAGCCGAATCACTTCAACGCCTCCGTCGGGTCGGCGAGCGGCGGCGGCGCCGTCGTCGGAGGGAAACCGTTGAACTGCCGCCAGACCTCGAAGCCGAGCCGGACTTGATTCAACAGAACCCACCCCTTGGCGAGCACACCTTGGCGCAGGTAGCTCGCAGCCGGCCACGACCCCTCTTCGGGATCGGGGACTATGACGATGCGAAAGTCTCCGCGGCCGTCGTCGGCCGGATCGACGAAAGCTACGCGTCCGCCAAAGGTGCCCACGGCAACGGATGGCCAGCCTGAAAACTGCACGGCAGGCCAACCCTCGAACTGAAGCCGGACCTCCCTCCCGGGCGTGATCAGCGCGGCATCGTTCCCATCGACGTAGAGCTCGACGGCTCGATCTTGTGTTTCCGGAACGAGCACCGCGAGGACTTCACCGCGCGTCACCTGCTCGCCACCGAGGCGTCCGACCACGCGAAGGATGGTTCCATCGATCGGCGCCGTGATGACTTGAGCTTCCTGACGGGCGATGTCGACCTCGAGCCGTGAAAGGCTTGCGTTTGTCGACGCGACCTCGGTTTCGGCGCTTCGAAGGCCCGCCGCCGCGTTTTCGAGCTCCGCTTCGGTCGCAGCAATGACCCGTTGGAGCGCCGCCCGGCTCTGCGCGAGCTTGTTGTTTGCAGCTTTGACCATGGCGCGAGCCGATGCGACTTTGGCGCGACTTTGGCGCGCCGCCAGCTCCGCGAGCTCCAGCTCACGCTGCGATGCGAGGCC
>JAHELW010000046.1 GCA_024643985.1 Myxococcales bacterium
TGCGGTGATGAAGAAGGCTGCGGTGTTCGTCTTCGGGTTGGTGTTTTTCGCGGCGGGTTGCGGTGACGATGGGCTCTTCGGCGACGACCGGATCTTTGGCGGCACTGGCGGTGGGTCGGGGGGTCAGTGTGGCGGTGCCGGCGACGAAACGACTCCTCTCGATGCGGAGGAACAGCGCTTCCTCGACCTCCTCAACCAACATCGTGCCAACAACGGTGCCCCGCCGGTATCGGCCTGCACGTCGCTGAACCGCGCCGCTCAGCGTCACAGCGAGGACATGCGCGATCAGAGCTACTTCGATCACACCGGCCTCGACGGGTCGAGCCCCGGAGACCGAGCCTGCGACGCGTGCTTTGAGAGCTGCCAGTCGGGCGGGTTCGGCGAGAACATCGCGGCAGGCAACACCGACGCGGAGGCGACTTTCGAGCAGTGGCGAAACTCCCCAGGCCACAACGACAACATGCTCCGTGAAGGTTACGTCGTCGTCGGGATCGGCCGGGCCACCGGAGGAGGCACCTACCGCGCCTACTGGACGAACGTCTTCTCCACCACCACTGACCCGAGCTGCAACTAGCTCGGAGGCGTGCAGAGGATCTCCGTGCGGATGGCGTCGAGGCCTTGTTGCAGCCAGCCTCTGAAGAGCAGGGCGATGGGCCAGGCGAGCGGGTAGGCGAGAGGGGACGTCAGACCGAAGGTATAGCTCCATACGATTTGGGTGCCGCCTTCGGCTTCGGTGAACTCCCAGGTGCCGGTGCCGCTACGGATGAGCATTGAGAAGGGGAACTTGGCGCCGCCCTCCCAGCGATAGCGATGTTTGGCCGGAGGGTCGTAGGCGAGTATCACTTCCTCGAGAACGGTTCCGTCGGTCATGTGGATTCGCCGCCTGGCGCCAGTGGAGAGGATTTCGCCTTCGTGCATTTCGACTCTGGTGATGCCTGCGAATGGGCCGCGCGGGCGCAGGGTGCGTGGTGCGTTGGTGCTGTCGGTTGCGACAGCAAACACTTCTTCACGGGGTCGAGGAACGAGAACCGAAGCGGAAGTCGAGATGCTGGCCATGGAGGGCACGCTAGCACCGGTGAGCGGCGAGAGTCATCGCTGCCTCCGTCGCTAGTCATTTCATTTCCAACGCGGGCCGCGTATGGTTCGAGCGCATGGATGCGAGCCAAACCTCGGTCGACGAGAAGCTGGAGATACCGCCGCTCGAGAAATCACGCGGTCGAGTCGTGGTGGTGGTGGTGGGAGCTCTGATCGTTCTCGCCGCCGTTGCAGTTTATTTCCTCACGCGAGGTCCCGAGCAAAGCGCCTATCGCGGCGCCGAGGTCGCGCGAAGGTCGATCGTCAAGGAGATTCGAGTGACCGGTCACGTCGAGCTCACGGACCAAGTCGAAGTGCCGGCACCCATCGAAGGGCAGCTCGTCGACGTGGTCGTCGAGCCGGGTGATGCCGTGGAGAAGGGTGAGCTCCTGGCCCACCTTGACAGAGTTTCCGCCGAGGTGGCGTATTCGGTTGCCGCCGCCGAGCTTCAAGTCGCCAACGCTCGCGTCTCTGAAACCGAGGCGGCCGCGAGGGGGGCAGCGCGGTCGCTCGATCGCGCGGCGCGTCTCGCACAGAAGGGGCTCGCAAGCGCTAGCGACCTCGAAGCGGCTCGCTCGGAGGCGGCCAAGGCACGTGCCGCCCTCGACGCTGCCAAGGCTGAGCGTGCCGCCGCAGTGGAACGGGCGTCTCTCAAAGGACGCGACCGCGACCGCACCGACATCGTCGCGCCCCGCGCCGGCTTGGTTCTCGAGGTTCCGCCGCGCACCGGCATGGTGGTGGGACCGAAGACTCGTCTGTTCCGCATCGGAGCGCCCCTCGAACAGATGTATGTGGAAGCGCCCATTGGAGAAGCTGACATCGGAGAGATGTCCCTGGGGCTGACGGCGAAGTTCGAGGTGCCTACGTACCCCGGCCGCGTCTTCGAAGCGAAGGTGACCCACATCAACCCCGACCCAAAGATCGAGCACGGGGCGACGTTCTACACGGTCACGCTCACGGCCAACAATCCAGACGAGGTTCTACTGCCCGGCATGACTGCCCAGGTTCGCATCAAGGTCGCTCGAGTAGAGGACGTACTGGCGGTGCGGGAAGCGACGCTGAGGTTCACGCCTCAAGGGGCGCCAGCAGCGCCTGCGCGCACGCGCGTGTGGAGAATCGAGGGCACCGAGCTACGAGAAGTGCCCGTCGAGGCCGGACTGTCGGACGGCGCCTTCACCGAGGTTCGGCCGGTCGAGCCCGAGGGTCTCCAGGTGAACGATCTGATCGCCATCGGCTTGGCGTTGGACGGGGACGACGGCGCGGCGGCTCCGTCGTTGTCGCTCCGGGGGCACCGATGAGCGGCCTCACGATCGTCGAGGCCACCGGTATCCGCAAAGAGTTCCCCAACATGACGGCACCGGTGCTCGACGACGTGAGCGTTCACGTGGAGTCGGGAGAGATCATTGCCCTCATGGGGCCTTCGGGCTCGGGGAAATCGACTCTGATGAACATCCTGGGATGTCTCGATGGCCCGACGCGAGGGAGCTACTCACTTGGAGGCCGTGACGTCTCCACGTTGACGCCACGTGAACGAGCCTGGGTTCGCCTCCACTACATCGGGTTCGTCTTTCAGTCGTTTCATCTGATCGCGGATCATACGGTGCTCGAAAACGTCACCCTGCCGCTCTACTACGCCGGCTTGGATCGCAACGAACGCGAGGCTCGCGCCGTCGAGCTCATCGAAAGAGTCGGGCTCGGTCACAGGCTCGGTCACCGTCCGTCGCAGCTCTCAGGTGGGGAAAAGCAGCGCGTCGCCATCGCCCGCGCGGTTTCGGGGCAACCGCGCCTCCTTCTCGCCGATGAGCCCACCGGCGCCCTCGATACCAAGACCGGCAACGAGGTCATGGAGCTCTTGCTCGAGCTACACGAGGCCCGGGCGCTCACCTTGATCATCGTGACCCACGATCCAGAGGTCGCGGAGTTCTGCCACAGGAAGGTGTTCTTGCGCGACGGAAAGGTCATCAGCGACGGGAGGCGACATGCAGCGCACGCGTAGCGAAGTCGTCGGTCGCGCGGTTCGCTCTGCGATCCGCAACCCCGGGCGAACTTTCCTCACGATGTTGGGCCTCGCGATCGGCGTCGGTGCATTCCTCGCGATGGTCAGCTTCGGTACCGGGGCACGAAGCTCGGTCATGGAGCAGTTCGAGATCCTCGGGACGCGTGTCGTTTACATCTGGACCAATGTCGGTCGCCGCGATTTCGGCGGCATCGCGAGGCCACTCAGCGACCGTGACGTCGAGGCGCTGCTTCGGGACGGCACGACCATCGAACGCGTGGTGCCTCGCATTACCGAGACACAAAACGTCAAGTCGGCGTACGCCCGCTATCCGACGAGGGTCACCGGCACGATGCCCGACTTCGTTCACATTCGCGAATGGCCGATTCTGGCGGGCGGGATGTTCGACGAGACCGACGTGACCCAGCGTGCGAAGGTTGCCGTCATCGGAACCACGGTTGCGCGCCAGCTCTTCGGGCGTCGCGACCCCGTCGGTGAAACGATTACGGTCGGCGCCAACCTCCCCTTGCGCATCATCGGCGTGCTCGTTTCGAAGGGCGAGCAGACGACCGGTGAGGACATGGACGAGATAATCTTGATCCCCGCGACCACCTACGGGGCTTTTCTCGGCATGCCGACTGGATATGCCGAGCTGATGCTGCAGGTTCGGGACCTCAGCCTACTCGAGACGGCAATGCACGAGGCCGTGCCGATCATGCGCCGCTCTCATCGGCTTGCGGACATCGAAGAGGATGACTTTCGCATGGCAAGCCCGGCCCAAGCTGCGCGACTTGCGCGATTCGTCTCGAACATCCTCACTGGGCTTCTCGTCGGGATCGCCTGTGTGTCGCTCCTGGTCGGCGGCATTGGTGTGATGAACATCCAGTTGGTTTCCGTAGCCGAGCGGACCCAAGAGATTGGGATTCGATCCGCAATCGGAGCGTCACCCCGCCAGATCATGGTGCAGTTCCTGGCCGAGGCGGTGGTGCTTTCGTTCACCGGATCCCTTGCCGGAGTTGGGCTCGGCTGGCTCGCGTCGACGCTGGTTGCCAGAGCAATGGCCTGGTCTGGAAGCTTATCGATCGGGATGATGATAGGCGCTGCGGCGTTTGGAACGAGCGTCGGGGTGGCTTTCGGCTATCTGCCGGCCAAGCGCGCCGCGCAGCTCGAGCCCATTGACGCCTTGCGCCATGAATGAGGTGGAACATGAACGTGGTCTGCATTTGGACGAGCCGCTTCACGGCTATCGTGGCCTTGCTGGTCGCGACCCTCGAACCCGGAGCCGCGTCGGCTGAGGTCGTCACGCTTCAGGAGCTCGAGGCGCTGGCGCTCCGAAACCAAGCCCGCTGGGAGGCGGTCAGGGCGACCACCGTGCGCGCGACTGCGGAGGTCGATGCCGCTCGAGCACGAAGGATGCCTACGTTCTGGTTGGACGTGATGAGCGTCGTCGCGCCAGGCTCCGACATCGAGCGCGTCTTCACCGTGGACGGCCGCGAGGTCAACGTGAGGGCCTCGCCTACGGTCACGGAGAGGACGGCCTTTCGCCCAAACGTCCGCTACGAAGGCACGATACAAATGCGTGCGCCGCTCTACGACGGGCAGACCCAAGCCTCCCTCAGAGCAGCGAGGGCCTATCGGGCGGCCGTGCAAGCGCGCGCAGGCGCATCTCAGGAAATGGTTCTCGCGATGGTTCGCGCCTCGTATCTGGATTGGCTCGCGACGTACTTGGACCACGAGCTCGCCGCCGCCGCCGCACGGGAAGCCAAGGCACAACTCCACCGCACCGGACTACGCGTCAAGGATGGAGAACGACCTCCCGCGGATCTCGATGCCGCGCGCTATCAACAACTGGAGGCTCAGCTCGTGGCTTCGGACGCAGCCGCCAAGCTGGAGGCTGCGAAACGCCTCTTGGAGTCAGCGGTCGGCACCGCGCTGTCTCCCGACGCCGAACCGGACCGCGCGCTGCTCTTGATTGACACCGAGGACCCGCGCATCGAGCAGAAATATGAGATCGAAGCCCTCGAGCTCGAGCGCAACGCCGCTCGCGACGAAGCAGACATGTACCGCAGGAGCCGGGTTCCCGTGCTTGCGGTCGTCGGCCAGACGGGATTGGCAGGCGTCAACGACCGCGCGTTTCCGAGGTACCAGCTGGGTCTCAACCTCTCGGTCCCGCTTTGGGACGGAGGAAGAGCGGTGTCGCTCGCCCGCGCTGCTGATGCGCGGGCATCCGAGCTCGACGCTCAAGCCCGCGATGCGCGAATTGAACGCGATGACCGGCGGGAGCAGGCTTTGACCCAGCGCAGGAACGCGGACGAACAGCTCGTGCTCGCCGAGAACCTCGTCGAGGTCTCAAAGAAACGGGTCGCTCAAGTGGAAACCAGCTACGACCTTGGCGCCGGCGATTTGGACGACGTCGCGGACGCGCACTCAGCGCTCCGCAACGCCCAGTCCAGGCGCCTACAGATCCAGGTCACGCGCGCCGACGCTATCTTGAGGCTCAACTATCCGGAACCGAAGTAAGCCAAAGAGCGGTGCTGGATCAACGCGCGACCCGCGAAAAGACTGCGCCTCTTTGGCGCACGCGCACATTTTTCGGCCCCCTCGGCTCACGACGCGGGGATTCCGCGCCCTGCGATTGGCACACCGCGTGCACGAAGAGGTTCTCGTACTTGCTGATCTTCACACCGGGGAATGACCAATGACACGGTGGCTTTACTTGCTCTCGCTGCTGCTCGTCAGCTGCCAAATCGAGCCGTTGGGGTACTCGTCGTGGGAGTTCCTCGATTCGTTGCAGCGGATTCGGAGCTCGGAAGACGTTGACGAGGTGCGAGGTGAGATGATCGAGCTCGTGTTTGGGGGGGCGATGCCTACCCACTTCCCGGACGACGTCGAGCTCATCGGCGATTCCACCTTCCAAAACCATCTCGTTCAACAGATTACCGTGCAGACCGATGACCTGACTTCGTTTCCCTATCTGATTCATCCAACATCGTGGAACGGTCACCTGGCGATCTATCATCAAGGCCACTCCGGCGATTTCCGAGAATACGGAGAAGACACCATCCTCGGACTTCTCGATGCCGAATACCAAGTCCTCGCATTCTCGATGCCGATGCTAGGGATGAACACGCATCCCTTCGAGGAGAGCGATCACTGGGAGCTCGAAGAGCGTGAGAATCCACTTCGGTACTTTGCGGAGCCAGTGATCGTTGCGCTGAACTGGGCTGATTCCACTTACGACTACTCCCGCCGTATCATGATCGGGCTGTCCGGGGGCGGATGGACCACCGTGCTCGTTTCGGGAATCGACGACCGCATCGACGCGAGCTACCCAGTGTCCGGAAGCTGGCCCCACTACCTGCGCGATCGGTTCGGCTCCTACGGTTGCTTCGAGGAGAGAATCACTCCGAGCTTCCTCGAGCTCTACTTGATGGCGACACACCCGGCCCGGGAGCAGGCCCAGTTCTTCAGTGAGTTCGATTCGTGCTGCTTTGGGGGTCTCTACGCATACGACTATCTTGGGTACGTCTCTTACTTGGCAAACGGGTGGGAAGGCCGCTTCCAGATCCTCATGGATCACGGCGAGTTCGACCACGTCGTCTCACGCTACACACTCGAAGAGATCCTCGAGATCGAGCGCATGGGTCGTTAGAATGCAAAGGTTCCGCGTCGAGGATCCCAATGAATGGTGTGATGTCGCTGGTAAGCGAGGCGATTCTCGATGCTCTTGATCTTGCCCTTTCTCACGCCGTAAAGGATGGCCGTGACCAGCATTCCGGTAGCGCCAGCAATCAAGATGGGAGCCCCTACGCCGAGGAGGATTCTGCCGCGGCTCGAGCAGCGTAGATCGTCGACGCTTGCCGAGGAGGAAACGCGCGCGCATTCCTTGACGAGTGCCGGCGTGACGAGCGAAATCCCAACCGCGGTGGCCGCGGAGGTCCCGATCAGTGCGTTGCGCGATCGCTTTGCCACGTAGTTGAGCTCGTCGAGGCGGTACTCGTCGTAGCTGAGCGTCATGGCTTCGGGTGTGACGTCTGCCGCATCCTGAGCGGTTGCAGGCGTTGCCCACGAGGCGCCCAACAACACCGTGAAGAAGGTTGTGAGCTGGCCCATGAACCCGACAGTCGACGCGTTGGAAGCTCCTGTCAAGGCCGCCTGGCTCGCTGGCGCTCGTGTCTGACCACGAGTACGGTGCAGCATGCCCACCGTACGTGTTGAAGAGGTCGTGGATGTCGCGAGGGATGCTCTGTTCGCCGTGCTCACGGACCATGAGAGCTACGATCGTTTTCGGGGTGTGCGGTCATGCACGCTGATACGAGACGGAAAGCCGGAGCGGAACGGACTCGGTGCGGTTCGAAGAGTCCACCTCGGTGGGCCGGCCGTGCTCGACGAAGAGATCGTCGTCTTCGACCCGCCCGCCGTCTACGAGTAGCGGGTCGTCCGCGCGCGGCCATTTCCCGTAAAGCACACGCTCGGCCGCGTGGAGCTCGAGGCGCTCGACGCGAATCGCACGAAAGTCACCTGGACCTCGACTTTCGACAGTGCGGTGCCTGTCATCGGAAAACGAATCGGAAACCACGCCGCCTCGCAGTTTGCGCGCGCGTTCCGCTCGACTATTCAAACCGCCGCGACGCTTGCCCTAAACGCCGCTGCGTAGGGGCCACGAAGCGGCGCGCCACTGACCTAAGATCGGACTTCCAGTCGACTGGACGCAGCGAGCTGACTCAACTCGTGCGCCAATTCCCATTCTTGCAGCAGCGACTGCCCGCGCGCGGCGAGTCGGTTGATCTTGGTCAACAGGTCGCCGAGCCGTCCGCGTAGGGCCGCGCCATCGAGCTCGACCTTCTCAGTCGACCCGCGGTATTTCCTTCGAGGGTCGAGATAATCCGCATCTCCGTCGTTTCGACGACGCAGTTCTTCGCGGGTCAGCACGGTTGCCGAGTGCACTGCACGGATGGGCGACGCCTGCGTGACAATCGGCGCAAAGGGCGTCGGGCTATTGATGTCGACGACACACGCGAAATGTTCGCTCCAGCAATGGTCTTCACCGTAGCTGGTGTCCGTCATCGCCAAGACGTTCACACCACGATCAAAAGCACGGGGGCAGATCGTGCGGAGCTGCTCGATCTTGGCCTTACCGCTGTTGATTCGCTCTGGGGTGGAGTAACTCGCGCGGTCCGCGCCGAGCTCTTCGACGGCCACGTCCAACATCGACTGCGGTGAAGCGCTGCACAGGATGATCTCGATCTCGGAGTAGCGCGCGCGAACCCAGTCGAGGTCTTCACGCGAAACCACCTGATCGGGAGCCTGGCGTCTCCAGACTCTGCGGGCCAGCTCGAGCAGGAGCGACTCGTCCGCCGTCGCGAGGTGCGTAAGCGCGACCATCTGCGGACGCCGCTGCACGGTGGTCGTCGGATTGGGACCGAAGCGACGGTATGCGAGCCGCCGAAGCCAGGGGATCCGCGAAGCCATCTTGCCCCAGACGAGGTAGTGAATCCCCGCCAAAGCCCATCTTCGCGCGCCCGATGCGAGATAGCGCGTCATTTTGATCGGCTGTGACCAGTCCACGAGCACGCGCCCGCCAAACCAACGGCGAACCGAGCGCTCCGTGACCGACTCGCCGTACGCCTCGTAGGCGCAGAGCTCCCATGCGAGGAGCTCTCCGAGGTTGCGGCCGAGGTGAGTGGTCTTGTCGAGGTCGAGGACCAAGTAGTCGTACCCTTCGTCGACCACCCGATCGCAGAGCTCGCGAAACGAAAGAGGCGCACCGTGATCGACGAATCGATCGACGACTCGCATGGCTGAGGGCTGTTCACGCATGAGCCGACTCCATCTTCTGTCCGGGAAGCGACAGGCGCGCGATGCGTCCGATGACGCTGCTCAGCTGGCGCGCGAAGCTGCCCGTGTTGTAGCTCTGATCGTAGCGCACGCAGATCTCGCGCACGCGCGGGGCCATCTCGGGGTACCGCGCGGCCGGGATGTCCGGGAACAGGTGGTGCTCGATCTGGTGGCTCAGGTGGCCGGTGAGCACGTGCAGCCAGCGTCCCCCCTCGATGTTCGCCGAGCCGTTTAGCTGGCGCGCGTACCATTGGCCGCGGCTCTCGTTCTCGGTTTCGGCTTGGTCGTAGAGGCGCACGCCCTCCGGAAAATGGCCGCAGAAGATGACCGCGAACGTCCAGAGGTTACGCGCCCCATTGGCGAGGAGGTTTCCGAAGAAGACCCGGGGGGCGTTGCCGAGCGCGAGCGCCGGGAAGAATACGTAGTCCTTGAAGAGCTGCCAGGCCGCCTTGGTCAAAAAGGGCCGCGCGCGCTTGCCGAGCTGCGCAGGTGTCTGCTTGCCCGAAAATAGCTCATCGATACGCAGGTCGTGCCCGCCCACGCCCCACTGAAAGAAGAGCGCGAGGAATGCGGCGACGAGCGGCTGCGAGAGGTGCAACGGTTTCCACTCCTGCTCGGGAGCCACACGCAAGAATGCGTACCCGATGTCGCGGTCTTTGCCGAGGATGTTGGTGAAGGTGTGGTGCTCGTAGTTGTGAGAGTGGCGCCAGTCGTCGCCGGAGCACACGTTGTCCCACTCATAGCGATGCGAATCGAGCGCCGGATCGCGCGTCCAGTCGTACTGACCGTGCATGATGTTGTGCCCGATCTCCATGTTCTCGAGGATCTTCGAGAGTCCGAGGGCGCTCGTGCCGAGCACGAAGCTCACGGGTCCGAAACCGAAGTGCAGGAGGACCCGGCCGGCCGCCTCGCTTCGGTTCGCCGCGCGGATGACTCGGCGGATGTGCGCCACGTCGCGCTCGCCGAGGTCCGCCACGACTTCCTGCCGGAGCGCATCGAGCTCGCGGCCGAACGCATCGGCCTCGTCGCGCGTCAGAGTCTTGCTTTGGGTGTTCATGAAATTTCCCTTCAGAGGTCCAGCTCCAGGTCGGAGCGGGGTATTGAAAGACACAGTTGAATCTCTTCGTCGGGCTCGCTCGACACCTCGCCCGTGACGAGGTTCTGCACCGTCCCGCTCTGCTTGCGGCACTTGCAGGTGTGGCAGATTCCGATGCGGCAACCGTGGGCCGGGCGCTCGCCCGCACGCTCGAGCTGCTCGAGCAGGCTGCCTCCGCCCTTCGCCACCACGTCTCGCGCCGAGCGCCGGAGCCGCACCTGGACGCCGTGCGTAGAGGCCAGCGCCGGCAACGGCCGAAGCTGCGGGGTGAAGCGCTCGAGCTCGAGCAAGTCGGTCGCGCCAACACGCTCCCAGAGCCGCTCGGCGCGGTCCATGAGGGGCTTCGGACCGCAGAGAAACGTCGAGCGCTCCCCGAAATCGGGTACCAGCTTCGCGAAGTACGCCTCGTCGAAGCCGCGCGGCGCTGATGCGTCGTCGTCGAGGCAGAGGACGAGGCGGAGGCCCGCGTGCCGTGCGGAGAGGTCTGCAAGCTCGTCGCCGAAGATGACGTCGGCGCGGCTGCGCGCGTGGTGGACGAAGACGACGTCATCAATCGCGTCCCGCGCGGCTAGATCGCGCAGCATCGACATGACGGGCGTGATGCCGCTCCCGCCGCTCAGGAGCAGCAGCTTTTCGGGTGCCGGTGAGGGCAAGACGAAATCGCCAGCCGGAGCGCCGAGGCGCAGAATGTGACCGGCCCGTACGGTTTCGTGCAGCCACGTTGACACCCGTCCGTCCGGCACCCGCTTGACCGTGATGGAAACGAGCGCGTCGCCCCGAGCCGACGAGATCGAGTAGCAGCGACGCACGCGCATGCCGTCGATCTCCACCTCGACCGACGTGTACTGCCCGGCGCGATGTCCGCGCCATGCGGCGTTCGGCCGAAGCACGAAGGTCTTGGTGTCTCGGGTCTCCTCGACGACCTCAATTACGCGCGCGCGGAGCTCGCCGAGGGAGAGAACGGGGTCGAGCTCGCCCATCCAGAACTCCGCCTGTCGATCGAGGAACAGCCGCTCGGCCACGGCGATCCCCGCGCCCCTCCAGGCTGCTCCCATCCGTGACATCGAAACCATTAAAAACCTCCGAATCAGTAACTTACGATGACGTAACTTACGTCACCGTAGAGAATGGTCAATGTCTTTGTTTTGTAATACCGGAGGAGTGCCGAGCAAGTATCGGTATCTCTTCGCTTATTATCGATGGCGTAACTTACGTATTCGTAGCATTCTAGCCAAATGGCAAGCAGGAGCCGCCGTCTGCCCGCTTCGGAGCGCCGCGCTCAGCTCATCGAGGTGGGCCGTTCAGTGTTTGCCAAGTACGGCTACGAGGGCACTTCGGTGGAGGAGATTGCCAAGCGCGCCAAGGTCTCGAAGCCCATCATCTACGAGCACTTTGGCGGCAAGGAGGGGCTCTACGCGGTCATCGTCGACCGCGAGATGGACTACGTGGTGCGCCGCCTTACCGAAGCCATCTCGTCGGGGTCACCCCGCGACCGCGTCGAGCGCGCTTCACTCGCGTTCCTCGGCTACGTGAGGGACCATCCCGACGGCTTCGCGGTGCTTTCCCAAGACTCCCCGCTGAGCTCGTCGCGTGGCACCATCTCGAGCCTGCTGAACGACATGGCCGAGCGAGTTGGCGACGTGTTCGTCTCCGCGCTCGAGGAAGCCGGCTACGATTCCAAAGCCGCCCCGATTTACGCGAACGCCCTCGTCGGCATGGTGACCTTCGTCGGGACGTGGTGGACCGACGAGCGCAAACCGGCCATCGAAGAGGTCGCCAAACACATCAGCGCCCTCGCCTGGATGGGGCTGCGCCACCTCCCCAAGCGCCCCATGCTCGGGAGCCGCCCAGACTGATCCACGCACGCGGATCGGGGCTCACGTTTCCCGCGCGTACAAGTCCGGCAAGAACCCGGCGAGCGTGCTCATCTCTTCGTGGCAGTGCACGGCGAGAGCGCGGCCAAAGGAAAGAGGTGCGAGCCGGCGGCGAACCCAAGGAATGTTTGCGACCGCCTCCAGCGCGGGGGAGCCGTTTCTCGACGCAACGTGCCCTAGCCAAAAGCGGCTATGAAGCTCGCACCCCCAGCGGCGCGGAAGAGCCAAGTGCACCATGCGTCCGAAGTCGATCGGTCGATCGAGAAAACCCGCATGCGCACAAACTGCAAGCGAATCGGGCACGCCCGCCAGCGCATCCTGAAAGAAGTCCTCGGGAGACACGAAGGTGATCCGCAGCTTG
This sequence comes from Myxococcales bacterium, assembly GCA_024643985.1. Lineage (GTDB taxonomy): Bacteria > Myxococcota_A > Polyangia > Polyangiales > Houyiibacteriaceae > SG8-38. The sequence goes on from JAHELW010000046.1 coordinate 12,240, forward strand.
CGGAGGCGTCCCCCGACGCGCTCATGCACCAGGTGCTTCGCCCCCACGTGAGTTCGTGGTCTCTTCGCCGAACCACCAGCCCACCATCTCTGGCGACACTCCGGGCATGCGCGTGAGCACCGCCACGTGAAGGACCCCGCCCGGAAGCCGTTCCACCCCACTCGAATAGGGGAGGTCTTCCGGCGTCAAAAGCGCCGAGACTTCTTCGAGCTTCATGCGACGGCTCCGATCAACCCTGCTCCGGAATGAACAGCCGCAGGATCATCTCGGTGTGGGTGTCGATGTACTCCTCCGAAAATGGGTCCACGCCGGTTGTCATGCGGACCTGGGGGGCGAGGGCGTACGGAGTGGAAACTGCACCGATGAGAACGTAGAAAACATGGCTGGGTGGTCCGAGGGATGGACCGCCGGCAGACTCGATACCTTGCAGCATTCCTGTGACGAGCGAGCCCATGGAAGCGACGTGCTTTGCGACGAGCCACTCGAGGCGCTCGCTCGGTCCGGTTCCCTCTTGGAGCATGAATCGGTGGAGCTCGGGATGAGCGGCTGCGAAACGGACGAACTCCGTGAGCAGCAACCGCGCGGTCGTGACCACATCCACGCCATCGAGCCCCGCGAGCCTCGCGGTGAGTCGTTCCCGTAGGAGCCCGAACAGCGCGTCGCCCGCGGCCTTCCAGAGCAGGTCCTTGGTCCCAAAGTGATAGGCGACCGCCGACTGGGCCACGCCTGCACGCGAGGCGATCTCTCCCGTCGAAGCTCCCTCGAACCCCTTTTCGGCGAACTCGTCGATCGCGGCCTGGATCAATCGGGCGCGGGTTTCGAGTGCCCGCCGCTGGGGCCGACGGGTGGAGGCGTGGCTCATCATTGGCTCAATTTAGCTTGACCTAACTAAAAAAGCAATATAATTAGGTCAGATAAACTAAAAATGTCGGCCGAGTCGAGCCGGAGTCCACTTGTAGGAGACGGAGCGATGCAGAAGACGATGAACGAGATCTCAGAAACGCGTTGGCTGGAAGGTTCACGACGTTCGCTTGCGAAAAGCGCCAGGCTGCGGACAGCGTGGATCGCGATGGGTGCAGTCTGTGCGTCGGTCGCGCTCGGATGTAGCGACGCCGGCAGCGCCGAGGGTCCGCCCGAGGACAGGCCCCCGGTGGTCATCCGAGACATCGAAGACATCCGCGACGAGGTGATCGTGGAGGACGACGTCGGCGTGGTCGTCCGAGACGGAACGCGCCTTTCGGCCAAGGTCTTCCGACCGGCAAGCGAGGGGCGCTTCCCGGTCATCATGATGCTGACCGCCTACGGGAAGGACAGGGGGCCCGACGAATATCCAGCGGCGATTGAGCACGCGGAGCTGCCAGGCTTCGAGTTCGGCACCATCGAGGTGAGCGAGTGGACGTCATGGGAGGCGCCCGACCCGGCAACCTGGGTGCCCCTGGGCTACGCGGTGGTCTACTTGGACGTGCGCGGCTACCTCGCCTCCGAGGGCGACGCGAGTGTGCTCAGTCCAGAGGATGGCCAGGACTTCTACGACGCCATCGAGTGGGCCGGCGCGCAGGAGTGGAGCAACGGCAACGTGGGTCTCCTGGGCGTGTCGTACCTCGCCATCTCGCAGTGGGTCGCCGCGACGGCCAACCCGCCCAGCTTGAAAGCGATCGCGCCCTGGGAGGGCCAGACGGACGCCGTTCGGGAGGTGCTCTATCACGGAGGTGTCCCCGAGACTGCGTTCGTCGAGTTCTGGATCGGCCGGGTGAACGGCCTGGCGAATACGCCCCCGCTTCCCGCTGACCTTCTCCTAACCCTCCACCCGAACATGCCAGAGCTTCTGCCCTTCTTGCCGACGGTCGGTATTGCGCTCGACCAGGTCACGGCCCCGGCGTTGATCTGCGCCTCTTGGTCGGATCACGGGTTGCACACGCGCGGGTCGTTCGAGGCCTACAAGCAGATCCAGTCCGAGCAGACGTGGATCTTCAACCACGGGCGAGCGAAGTGGGACGTCTTCTACAGCGATGAGGCGATCGCAGCTCAGCAACAGTTCTTCGATCACTTCCTGAAGGGTGAGGACAACGGCATGGACGCGGTGCGGTCGATCCGCCTCGAGGTACGCGAGAGCCTCGACGAGTATCAGGTGCGGTATGAAGACGAGTGGCCGATTGCCCGCACGGAATACCGCGAGCTCTATCTGGACGGCGCGTCCGGCGCGCTCGGTGAGGAGTTGCCCGCAGCTACGGCCGTGGCGGACTACGCCCCGCTTTCGGAATCCGCGACCTTTACCATCACCTTCGACGAGGACACCGAGCTGACCGGAAACATGAAGTTGGAGCTCTGGGTCTCCACGACCGAGGGGACCGACATGGACCTCTTCGTCGGCGTCGAGAAGCTCGACACGAACGGCGAAGCCGTTCATTTCCACGGGAAGGCTGGCTTCGCGGAGACTCCGGCGGCGCTCGGCTGGCTTCGCGTGTCGGAGCGCGCGCTCGACGAAGACCGCTCGACCCCGTGGCAGCCGTGGCTGTCGCACGACGACCCCCAGCCGCTCACCCCGAACGAGATCGTTCCCGTCGAGGTCGAGATTCTCCCGAGCAGCACGCTCTTCCGAGCAGGAGAGTCCCTGCAAGTAATCGTTCAGGGTCAGGACCTCTTCGAGCATCCGTCGCTCGCCCACGACCACTCGGACGACGTCAACCGCGGCACCCACTCGATTCACACGGGCGGGCAATACGACTCGCACCTGCTCGTGCCCATCGTGCGCTGAGCCGGCGATGAGATCGTGACCCGTGCGCGGATCGCCGCGATGTCGCTACGCCCTGCCTACGCTAGGAGCGCCGCAAGACGATTTGGATCGTGACTGATCAACCTGGTGTCCTGGGCAAGTGTTCTGGGACGCCACGCTCGCGTATCGTCGGTCGAATGGCACGAGTTGTCAGTGAATTGCGGTTGACCTCGATGTGTCACAAGAGATAACATCGCCAACCGTTACAACTTTCCTAAGAGCATACGGTTGGTTCGAGGCTTAGCTTGCGCGATCCGGGTTGTGCTCCGACGAGGGGCATGCATGCGCGCAGGAGCAGAATTCGTACTGGTTGGACTGTTGATTGCTGCCCTCGGGGCCTGCAGCAGCGGGGGAGGGGACGGCGGCGCAGGAGGCTCTCCTGGCGACGATGACGTGGCCGCTGCGCTCACCAATCTCGGGGTCGACGTCACCGAGACCGCCCGCCAGGGCGACGACTTAGGAGACCTCCCCGAGGACTACAGCCCGTTCGGCTCGGCCCGTGCGTTCGACGTCAACGAAGAGCTGACGCTGCTCGGCGTGGCGCTCGCCGATGCCGCCTTCAGCGATCGGGGGCTCACCTTGATGGAGCTCGATCGTGTGGGGACGAACGCGATCTACACCGACGATGTTCTGTTCGCGCCCGAGTCCTCGACGACACCGTGGTCGGCTTCGATCGGTGAAGCCCCTGGCAATCTTCGCAGCGTGAGCCGCGGTGATTTCGACGGCGACGGCCTCGAGGAGCTGGCTGTGGTCTACCGCCAGGAGGGTCAGTCGGAGATCCAAGTGCAGATCTACGAGGATGAGACGCAGAGCTTCAACACCGGGCAGCTCTTGACGGTGAGCACCGACGAGGCGACCGCCCTGTCGATCGATAGCGGAGACTTCAACGGGGACGGTTTCAGCGATCTCATCGTAGGGGTTGCTCTTTCCGATGCAGCGAAGCTCTACTTCGTCGATAACGAGGCTGGCACGTTGAGCACGTCGACGACGGCGATCGACCTGCCGCAAAGCGCGCCCAACAGCGACATCGACCTGCAGCTCGCAACGGGAAGCATCGACTACGACCCATCGTATGAGCTGGTCGTTCTCGTCAACGAAGCCTTCGGGTCGCCCGAGCAAGGCACCACTCGATACTACGTCTACGACGATGCCAAGACGGGTTTTGCTCCGATTACGGACGACCTCGTGCGAGCGAACCTCGACAACGTAAATCGGACCGCCATCGTCGCCGACGTCGCTCTCGGCGACGTCGACGGGGACAACCTCGATGAGATCGTGTTCGGAGGATTGACGAACTTCGACCCGAACGGGACCTGCGCCTACAACTATCTATTGGTTGCGCTCGACGACATCGTTCGCAATCGCGTCCCCATCGGCGCCGCGCAGCTCCAACCGAACATTCATGGTGGCTGCGCCGGGGGCGAGCTGCGATTCGTTCACCTCAATCTTCCAGACCTCGACGGTGACGCCATTCCCGAAGTGCAGGCCAACGAGCTCGTGTTCGAGGACTTCGCGCAGTTCCCGCCGTGGACCCGACTAGTCGCCCAGACCGAGCCCACCGCAGGCAGCGAGGCGGAAATCGAGATTCCCGACGTTAGCCTGTTTGCAAGTGACGGCGGCTTCGCAGGCCGCTTCGACGCAAAGACCAGCTCGATGGTCGTCGCAGACCTGACCGCGGACCAGCGGCAGGACATCATCTTCTACTCGCAGGCCACCAACCGGCTCGAAGTCTGGGGGCTCAGCGACCCGATCGAGGATCCGCCAGGGCCACCCGCGGTGCTCGGGCAATGGCGCATGCTCAAAGCGATCGACGTGACGCCTCCAGGTTCGGAGGAGCCGGTTCGTCCCGTACTGGCCACGGCGAACGTGAACCACGACAGCCTCGCGATCTCGTTTGACGAGGGCGAATACCAGCTCGTCTTCACCGAGCCCGTGCTGATTGCAGCGATGGCGGCGGCGCCGTGCTTCTCCGACCTCGGTCAGAATACCGATGCTTGCCGCACCGAGTTTGGCACGGCCGAGAGCACGACCGTCGCCGTCGAGGATACCTTCACGGTGACTGCGGGCGTCACGGTGGGCTTCGAGTCCGAGTTCAGCGCGCTCGGGATCAAGACTGCGGGCATTGAAGTTTTGGCGACGGTGAAGGCGCGCGCGAGCCGAATCCAGTCCGAAGCATACACGCTCACCAAGCGGATCGTGTACACGACGGGGCCGGTGGAGGACACCGTGATCTTCACGACGATCCCGCTCGACCAGTACACCTACACGATCACCTCGCATCCCGATCCCGAGCTCATCAACAGCAAGATTGTCGTGTCGATGCCCCGCTCGCCGGTCGAGATCCAGGTCGAGCGAGACTTCTACAACGAAAACGTGGTGCCGGGCGGGCCCATGATCGACAGCTCCGTCTTCACCCACGCGGCTGGCGACCCGCCAACCTATCCGGGCGAGGCCGACAAAGACGCCGCGCTTCAGCAGTACGAAGGCTTCGATCTCGGCCCGACCACGGTGGGCGCTGGCGGTGGCGCGACCACGCTCGAGATCAACATCGCGACCGAAACCGGGAGCACCACGGCATACGGAATGGAGTACGAGCTCTCGGTGCAGGCGACCGCCGGCGTCGTCGTCGCTGGGTTCAGCGTCGGCCTCGATACCGAGCGATCGCTTCAGATCGTACACGGCGAGGAGTCGAACTACGCGGGAACGGTATCCAACCTACCGACCGACGTATTTGCCGCGAACGGATACGACTGGGGTCTTTACACGTACGTGCTCGATGACCACGAATCGGGTCAGGAGTTCGAGGTCCTCAACTATTGGGTGGAGCAATGAGGTTTAACATGAAGAGGCTCGAATATCTTGCTGCGCCGGCGTCTGTTTGGCTGTCTGTTGCCTTGTGCACGGTCGGCTGCGGCGGCGGAGACGGCGGTGGCGGCGGCATGGGCGGCTCGAACGGCGGGCCCAACCAGCCACCGGTCGCTGTGTCGGGTCCTGATCAAGATACGTCGCGGTTGTTCACCGTCACGCTCGTTGGCGCAGAAAGCAGCGATCCGGACGGCGATCCGTTGACCTACACCTGGACCCAGGTTAACGGGCCCGACGCGACCGGTGGCGCAGGCGCGCTTACCGGCCCGTCGCCATCGTTTCAGGCGCCTTTCGACGTTGGGACGTTGGTGTTCGAGCTCGTGGTCAACGACGGTGAGCTCGACAGCGAGCCTGCAACGGTCGTGATCAACGTGTTCGAGGATCAGAACGTGGCCTATTTCGTCAACGGGGAGACCGGCAGTGACGAAGAGGGTACCGGCAGCCGCGCCAATCCGTTTGCAAGCATTGCAAAAGCGCTCTGTGAGGTCACCGACGACCGCCAGGACATCTACGTGGCGACGCTGTCAGGCGGCGCGCGATACGACGAGACCCTCGATCCTTGCCCAGGCGAAGGCGACCCGCGAGACCCAAGCCTCATCCTTTTCGCACCCTCGGGCACTAGCCTCTACGGGGGCTACGACGGCCAGTGGCGGCGCGAGTGGCAGCCCGACGTCGTGAACCCGGGCGACAGCCACATCGCCAACCCCACCGGCGTCGACATCAGTCACCACGGCGTGATCTTCGGGGAGGTCACCGTCGACGCCTGGATCTCGGGATTCGACCTTCAGACGTCGAACTCGCCGACCCCGAGTGACAGCGTCAGCGTCGTGAGCGCGGTCGCTGGCGGCGCGGCGAACATGTACGTCAGCGACAATACGATCACTGCCGGCGACGTGGCGGCGGGTATCGCGCCGACGCCGGGCAGCAGCTACGGAGTCCGCGTTGCGCTCTCTGGAGGCGAGAGCGGTGCGTACATCGAGCGCAATGTCATCGCTTCCGGGTTCGGGGGCGACGGACAGGACGCCGGCAACACCTTTGCCGAGGCGGCACCTGCCGGCAGCTCGGCATCCGGCACGACCGGCGCAGATGGCAAAGGCCCCGAGGACTTCGACGGCGGCAACGGAGGCGCGCCTGGCACGGAGGGTGGAGAGAATGGGAGCACCGGCGGCAGAGGCCAGGGCCCCGGCGGGCTCGGCGGCTGCGGCGGCGGAGCCGGGAGTTCTTCGAGCTGCAACGGCGGCGGCTCTGACACGACCGGAGGCCAAAACGGTTACAGAGGAGCCGATGGACCCGGTGGCAGTGGCGGCGGCGCAGGGCCCGGGGGACCGGGTGACGGTGGCCTCGACGGTGGGGCGTTCGTTCGGGGCATCGGCGGGTCTGGCGCGGGCGCAACCGCGGGCCGCGGCGGCGGCGGCGGCGGCGGCGGCGAGGCCGAGATTGGAATCAACGGCGGCCGCGGCGGCGG